>NZ_JXQZ01000031.1 GCF_000878135.1 Frigoribacterium sp. MEB024 | reverse complement strand
CGACCGACAGGGTGGTCGGCGCGACCGGGCCGGGCCCCGGGGCGGCCGTCGGGTCGGTCGGGGTCTCGGACGCCGGGCGGGTGGCGGCCTGACCGCCCGAGCCCGGGGCGTCGGCCCCGGCGGTGCAGCCGACGAGCAGGACGGCGGTGACGGCCGCCATCGTGCCGACGGCGAGCCGGTGCCGTGTGGTGCGGGGTGTCGTGATCATGATCGCGCCTCCTGGGGTCCAGGCAAGCCGACGACCGTGACGTCCGCACCGGTCGTCACCACACCGTGACCGCCTTCGCAGCCGGTGTCCAGCCGAGCGCGAACGGGGGCCCCGCCGCGAGCCGGGCCGGTGCGCGGCCGCGGGGCAGGGCTACGCGCGCGGGTTCAGCTCGGCGCGCAGCGGCCAGTCCTGGCCCTCGAGGATCAACTGGGCACCCGCGCCGGTGCGCACGTTGACCACGATCGGCGCGAGCAGGTTGACCGTCATGCCGGTCGACGCGGGCGTCGCGACGACGAGCAGCAGGGCTTCGGCGGCGTCCTGCAGGTCGAGGGTGGCGGACTGGTCGTCCGACACGACGGGCGAGTAGTCGGGCAGGTGCACCGACGCGTCGAGCACGAACAGCCGGACCTCGGACCCGCTCGCCCGCAGGGCGAAGAGTCCGGGGGCACCGTCGATGCGCTCGAGCGAGAAGTCGGTCAACGGCTCGAGACCGAACGGAGGCGCGACGAACGTCACGACGGAGCCCGCGACCTCGCGGGCGGCGTTCGCGCTCATCGGAGGAAGTCCATCAGCGTGGGCTGCAGCACCTTGGCGGTGACCGCGAGGGCCGCCTGGTACGACGTGTTCTGCATCTGCAGATCGAGCACGGCCTCGCCGAGATCGAGGTCCATGATGCCGGCGCGCTGCGCCTCCAGCGTGGTCTTGGTGTCCAAGAGGGTGTCCTCGGCTCTCAGGATCTGGGACTGTCGTGCTCCGATGTCGGACTGTACGCCGCGGACGGCCGTCAGCCGGGCGTCGACCTCGGTGAGCCGCGTCCCGACGTTGACGCCGGCCCGCAGGTCGCTGCTGATGCGGTCGAGCATGCTAAAGACCGAGTCGGCGCCGGTGCCGAAGGCGGTGGCCCCGTCGGCGTCGACGCGCACGCTGGTCTCGACACCGATCTGGCGGGTGACCGACGAGCCCGGGGTGCCGGTGTAGCTGAAGTCGGGGCGGAAGGCGACGCCCGCGTCCGACGTGCCGGCGAAGACGCTGCGACCGTTGTACGAGGTGTTCGCCACGGCGAGCAGGTCGGCCTTGAGGCCGTCGATCTCGGTCGCGATGGCGTCGAGTGCGGGTTGTGACAACGCGCCGGTGTTGGCGCCCTGCACGGTGAGGTCGCGCACCTTCTTGAGCACGTCGTCGGTGGACGACAGGGCCGAGTCGGCCAGCGAGAGCCACCCGTTGCCGTCGCCGACGTTGCGGGAGAACTGCACGTTCGCCGCCTGCTCGGCCTTGACCCGCAGCGCATCCGCCGTGCCGGCCGGGTCGTCCGACGGCTTCGAGATCTTGTCGAGGGTCGACGCGCGCTGCTGGGCCTGGTCGACCCGGTACGAGCTGGTCTGCAGGTTGCGCTGCGCGGTGACCATCGCCATCTGGTTCGTGGTGCGGGTGATCATCGGTTACCTCCCGACCCGTCCCATGCCGTTGATCAACGTGTCGAGCATCTCGTCGATCGCGGTCATGACCCGGGCCGCGCCCTGGTAGGCGTGCTGATAGGTGAGCAGGTTGACGTTCTCCTCGTCGAGGCTGACCCCGGCGGTCGAGAGCTGGCGACCCTTGGCGGACGTCGCCGCGAGGTCGGTGAGGGTCGAACGGTCGGCCTCGGTGCGGGCCGTCGCCCCGATCGTGCTGACGATCGAGCCCCAGGTGCGGTCGGGCGAACCGACCGACAGGCCGATCTGGCCGACGGCCCGGGCGACCGAGCCGTCGAGGGCCCCGCCCGTGCCGTTGCCCGAGGCGATGGTCGAGGCGCCGGTCGGCAGCACGGTGAGGCCGCGGGCGGCGGACACCCCGGCGGTGAACCCGAAGAAGGCGTGACCCGTGGTGCCGTCGGCCGTCGTCCCGGTGGAGTGCACCGCGTTGACCTGGGCGGCGAGCTGGGTCGCGAGGGCGTCGTAGCTCGCGGCGGCCTCGGCGAGCACGCCGCCGGTGCCGCCGGGAGCGGCCGGGGCCAGCACCGACAACGAGCCGGCGATGCTGCCGCCGTCGAGCGAGATGGGGTCGCCGGCGCGGTGGGTCCATTCGAGCGAGACCCCCGAGGAGGCGGTGGCCAGGGTGTAGTCGCCGGTCACCTTCACCTGCCGGGCCGAGTCGCCCGACACCAGGGCGTTGCCGCCGACCAGGACGTCGACCGTGCCGTCCGCGTTGTCGCGCACCGTGCCTCCGGCGAGCGACGCGATCTTCTCGGTCAGCGCCGAGCGCGCGTCCACCAGTTCGTTGGTGCTGACGCCCTGCTGGGTCGCGGTGCGGATGCGCACGTTGAGGTCGGCGACCTGGGTCGCGGCCGAGTTGAGCTGGGAGGCGAGACCGTCGAGCTGCTGACGCTGCGAGGTCCACTGGTCGTCGACGGCCTTGTAGCCGGTCGAGAGGGTCTGGGCGATCGTGTTCGCCTGGCCGAGCAGCACGGCGGCGGGGGCGGCGGCGGACGGGTCGTTCGAGACGTCCTGCCAGGCCGACCAGAACTTCGTCAGCTGCGAGGCGATGCCGGTGGTGCTCGGCTCGTTCAGGGAGGACTCGAGGGCGGCGGTGACCGAGGCGCGCACGCCCTGGTAGCCGGCGGCCCCGGCGGCGCCGCGCACCTGCGCGTCGGCGAACCGGTCGCCGATGCGGGCGATGCCGTCGACCGACACGCCCTGTCCCGGCTGGGCGCCGCTCGAGAACAGGCCCACGCGGGCCGCGGCCTCGATCGAGGACTGGGTGACCCGTTGGCGCGTGTAGCCCTCGGTGTTGACGTTGGCGATGTTCTGGCCGACCACGTCGAGCCCGGTCCGGGCCGCGGTCAGCCCGCGGTAGGCCGTGGCCAGGCTGCCGAACGTGCTCACCACGTCAGAGCCGCCCGTCGAACAGGTGACCGCCGGAGGCGCTGGCCGAGTTCGCGTGACCGGTCTGGCCGGTCGCGTCGTACGTCGCGGTCGCGGGGCCGGTCGACGCGGTGGCCAACGTCTCCTGCGTGGCGCGGGCGGCGGCCCGGAGGAAGCGTTCGTTCTCGTCGCGCAGCTGGGCGATGCGGCCGGTCAGCTCGGTCATGGCACGCAGGTGGGCGGTGAAGATCTCGCCCCACGGGCCGGCCGGGGCCGCGGCGATGATCTCGCGCAGCGGGGCCTCCTCGTCGGTGCCCCACTCGCGGGCGACGGCCGACACCTCGACGCTGCGCTCGAGCCCCGCCGAGCGGAGGCGACCGAGCACCTGCTCGACCTCACGCGTGGCGTGGTCGATCCAGCGGCTGCGGCCCGCGGTGAGCAGCAGTTGCTCCTCCTCGAGCTTGAAGGTCAGCAGCTCGAGCAGCTCGCGCTCTCGCCAGAGCAGCGCGGAGAGTTCGTTAGCGCCCATGGGGGCCTCCTCGGTCGGTCGCATCGGGGTGTCGGGTTCGTCGGTCGTCGGCGAGGAGTGCCCGGCGTCCTCTGCACCGGTGACTATCGGCGGAGGCGCGGAGCGCGTTAGTCAGCGGCCCCGAACCGTGCTCCTAGCCTTAAAGCACCACTCGAAGGAAGGGCCGTTCCGACCCAGTCCGGGGGTGGGGGCACGGGGTGTGTCCCCCGAAGGGATGACGACCGTTCCCCCGCACTGGGGGCAGTTCCGGACTGCCGCCGCCCCCCTCTTGCTCGGTAGCGTTGCAGAGCAGCGACGGACCCCCGACGGGTCGGTCGCGCAGCACCATCCGCGGTCCGGACGACGTCTCGTCCGGTGCGCCGCGCCTCCTCGGCGAACCCTGTCGACGTGCCCTGATCAGAGGGCCGTTCGTCGCGCCCGGAGTCACCGTCACCGGACCACACAGGTCCCCTTCGCACTGGGAGTCGCGATGAACCGCACCGAACGCAACGCCATGGTGGTGGAGAACCTGCCGTTGGTCGGTTACCTCGTCTCGGAGGTGTGCGCCCGCGCCACCCACCTGTCGCGTGACGACCTCGCCTCGGTCGGTGCCGTCGCCCTCGTCCAGGCCGCCGACGCCTTCGACCCCACGCTCGGCATCCCGTTCGGCGCCTACGCCCGCACCCGCATCGTCGGCGCGTTCGCCGACGACATGCGCTCGGGCGACTGGGCCAGCCGTGGCACCCGCAAGCGCATCAAGGAGACCCTCGCCGTCCAGGAGGCGCTCACCGCGACCCTGGGACGCGCCCCGAGCGTCGACGAGATCGCCGGTGCCCTCGGCGTCGACCGCCAGACGGCGGCCGGTGCCCTGACCGACGCGGCCCGCACGGTCTCGGCCCTCGACGACACCGTCGCCGACCACCTCGCCGCCGACCTGCCGCTGCCCGAGGAGAACCTGCTCGTGTCGGAGCGCAGCCGCTACGTCGCCGCCGCCGTCGAGGCCCTGCCCGAGCGCATGCGCCTGATCGTCGAGGGCGTCTACTTCGGCGACCGCACGGTCACCGAGATCGCCGACGAGCTCGGCATCACCCACAGCGCCGTCTCGCAGCAGCGCACCGAGGCGGTCCGCCTGCTGCGCGACGCCCTCGAGTCGCACTACGCCGACGACCCCGACGCCGAGTTCACGCCGGTCTCGAAGACCGCGCCGGCCCGCCGCAGCGCGTACCTGTCGCGCGTCGCGACGAACGCCGCCGTCGGCATCGCCCGCGCCATGCGCGAGCCCGACGCGGCCGTCGTCAGCACGGCGGTCTGAGATCGCCCGAAAAAACTTCTGCGGCTGACTTACAGCCACGGTCGACCGGCCGACAGTAGCCGGTGTCAGCCCACGGATGGGCCGACGAACACCACCCAGTCACGGAGGAGAACACCATGGGTATGCAGATCAACACCAACCTCGCGGCCAACAACACGTACCGCAACCTGAACGCCACGCAGAACGACCTGTCGAAGAGCCTCGAGAAGCTCTCGTCCGGCCTCCGCATCAACCGTGCCGCTGACGACGCGGCCGGCCTCGCGATCTCCGAGGGCCTGCGCTCGCAGGTCGGCGGACTGACCGTCGCCGCACGCAACGCCCAGGACGGCATCTCGGTCGTCCAGACCGCGGAAGGCGGCCTGACGGAGGTCCACTCGATCCTCCAGCGTGTCCGCGACCTCGCTGTCCAGTCGGGCAACGACTCGAACAACGCGGACGCTCGCAAGGCCATCCAGACCGAGGTCGCGTCGCTCGGCAAGGAACTGGACCGCATCTCGGGGTCCACGAACTTCAACGGGATCAACCTGCTCGACAGCGACAAGTCGCTGACGTTCCAGGTCGGTGCCGGTTCGACCGCCGCGAACGACCAGATCGACGTCAAGCTGACCGACATCGCTGCGGTCGCCACCGTCGTCAAGGGCATCGCGGCCCAGGCTGCCGACCCGACGGGTGCCGCCACGGCCGCAGGCCTCGGCTCGGCCGGCGACGCACTCAAGGCGATCGACGCCATCGACACCCAGATCAAGAACGTGTCCACGGCTCGTTCCGAGCTGGGTGCCGTCCAGAACCGCTTCGAGCACTCCATCGCGTCGACCAACGTCGCGAAGGAGAACCTCACGGCGGCTCAGTCGCGCATCCGCGACGTGGACATGGCCGAAGAGATGGTCAAGTACACGCGCTCCAACGTGCTCAGCCAGGCCGGCACCGCGATGCTGGCCCAGGCGAACCAGAGCACCCAGGGCGTGCTGTCGCTCCTCCGCTAGTCGTAGCCGAGGAGGGTCCCGTGCTCCCAGCTCGGGCCTGACCCACCACCTCACCGCGGTTCGAGACCGGGTGGCCTCGACGGTGCAGCTGATCCTGCACCGTCGGGCCACCCGGTCTCAGCACTTCCCCCCACTTCGATCTGCCCCACGGTCCGACCCCGGACCCCCCACCTCGACAGGAGCACCTGATGGCCTCGCTCGGCATCGACGGCCTCGTCAGCGGGCTCGACACCACGACGCTGATCAACACGTTGATGCAGTCCGAGGCCGTGCCGCAGACGATCCTGAAGAACAAGGCCACCGTCGGCCAGACGCTCGTCACGGCACTGCAGGGTCTGAACACCAAGATCGCCGACCTGGCGACGCTCGCGACCTCGACGGCCAAGGCCGGCTCGCTCTCGCTCTTCACCCCCACCAGCAGCTCGACGGCCGTCACGGCCACCACCGCGGCCGGGGCCGTCTCCGGCTCGGTCGACCTCGTGGTCGGCTCGACCGCCTCGTCGAAGACCGCCGTGACCGCGGCGATGACCGCCTGGCCCGACTCGCCCGCCACCCTGACCTTCGTCTCGGCCGCGGGCACGAAGACCGAGGTGACCGCCGCCTCCTCGTCCCTCGACGACGTCGTGACGGCGATCAACGCCTCCGCCGCCGGCGTCTCTGCCGTCAAGGTCGCCTCGGGCAAGGACGCCTCGGGTGCCGTGCAGTACCGCCTGCAGCTGTCGAGCCAGAAGAGCGGTGCCGAGGGCGGTTTCGACGTCTTCCGCGGCACCGCCGCCGACGTGGCCGCCGGCACCGCCCCCGACCTGATCGCCCAGCCCGGCGCCGCCGTGATCTCGCAGGCGCGCGACGCCTCGATCACCCTCTGGGCGGGAACGGCGGCCGAGCAGGTCGTCACGAGCAGCAGCAACACGTTCACCGATGTGATCCCCGGTGTCTCGGTCACCGTCTCGGCCACGACGACCGAGCCGGTGCACCTGGCGATCGCCCGCGACGCGACGGCCGCGACGAAGGTCGCGACCGACCTGATCGCGGGTGTCAACGGGGCCTTGAGTCTGATCAGCAGCAGGAGTGCCGCGACGACGTCGACCAGCTCCACGGGGACGACGACGGTCACCGCCGGCGTCTTCGGCGGCAACTCGACGACCCGTGGCATCACGCAGCGACTGACCGACGCCGTTCTCAGCCCGGTCGACGGGCAGTCGCCGAGCACCATCGGCATCTCGATCGACGCGAAGACCGGCCAGTTCGCCGTCGACGCCACGAAGTTCGCCGCCGCGCTCGCCGCCGATCCCGCCAAGGTGCAGGCCACCATGAGTGCCATCGCCGCACGGGTCGCTTCGACGTCGACCGCCGTGTCGGACAAGTTCGACGGTTCCTTGACGAAGGTCATCACCGGGCAGCAGTCGGTCGTGAAGGACCTCAACAACCGCGTCAGCGACTGGGACGACCGTCTCTCCGCTCGCCGCGCGAGCCTGCAGAAGACCTACTCGGCCCTCGAGACCTCGCTCAGCGCCCTGACCGCGCAGCAGAAGTACATCTCGAGCCAGCTCGCCACCCTGTCGACGAGCAGCAGCTGATGGACGCCACCTCGTTCGCCGCCTTCGCCGCGGCCTCGGCCGGCCCCTCCGCCGTCGTGCAGAAGCAGCGCGCCCAGTACACGAGCGACGCCGTGCTGTCGGCCACGCCCGTGCAGCTCGTCACGATGCTCTACGACCGCCTCATGCTCGACCTGTCGCGTGCCGAGGCCGCCCAGGTCGCCGCGAACTGGGGCACCGCCTCCGAGCAGTTGCTGCACGCCCAGGCGATCATCGCCGAGCTGTCGTCGTCGCTCAAGATCGACGTCTGGGACGGCGGCGAGGGCCTGCTCGCGCTGTACACCTACACGTCGACCGCCCTGGTCAACGCCAACGTGCACCGTGACGTCGCCCAGACCCGCGAGGTCATCGGGCTGCTCGAACCGCTGCGCCAGGCCTGGCACGAGGCCGCGGCCTCGCTGCAGGCGGGCGCCGCCTCGACCGTCCCGGGCCTGTCCGGAGGCTTCGGTGTCGCCTAGGACCGAGCGGACGCACGCCGCCTGGCGCGCCGCCCTCGACGAGCTGGAGGCGCTGGTCGCCGAGGCGGACGCCTCGCTTCCCGCAGGCGACGGCGACCCCGCCGTCCTGCCCACTCCGGCCCGTCGATGGACGCCGCCCGTGGGGCTGGGGCCGTTGCCGCAGGAGTTGGCGACCCGCGCCTCCTCTTTGGCGGAGCGCCAGCGCGGCGTGCTCGCCCGCCTCGAGGCGGCGCGGGTCGCCGTGCTGCAGCACCTCGGCGCCGTCCGCACCGTCGAGGCGTCACACGAGCCCTCGCGCCCGGTCTACCTCGACGCGACAGGCTGACCCCGCCCGGCTGACCCCGCCCGGGTGGCCTCAGCCGAAGGGGATGACCCCGACGACGATCGCGACCACGAGCATGACGACCGAGACGACGGCCGCCCGCCAGAGCACCTTCTTGTGGTGGTCGCCGAGGTTGACGTTCGCGAGGCTGACCAGCAGCAGGATCGCCGGAACGAGCGGGCTCTGCAGGTGCACGGGCTGGCCGATCACCGAGGCCCGGGCCATCTCGACCGGCTCGATGCCGAACGCCGCGGCGCTCTGGGCGAGCACGGGCAGGATGCCGAAGTAGAACGCGTCGTTGCTCATGAAGAAGGTGAGCGGCAGGCTGAGCAACCCCGTGATGACGGCGAGGTACGGGCCCATCTCGTTCGGGATCACCTGCACGAGCCACTGCGCCATCGCGTCGACCATGCCCGTGCCGTTGAGCACGCCGATCAGCACGCCGGCGGCGAAGACCATCGAGACGACGCCGACGATGCTCGGCGCGTGGGCGACGATCTCGGCCGACTGCTGCTTCACCTTCGGGAAGTTGATCAACAGCGCGACCGCGACGCCGACCATGAACACGTAGGCCAGGGGGAAGAGGTCGAGCACGAGCAGCACCATCACCACGACGGTGAGGGCGAGGTTGAACCAGATCAGCTTGGGGCGCAGGGTCTCGCGGGTGGGGTCGAGCATCGTGTCGGCCATCGTGCCGGCCAGGGGAGCGCCGTTCTCGCTGCCGCCGCTGCCGCCCGGGTTGTCGACCGCGCGCTCGCCGGGGGCGTCCGCGCGGCTGCCGTCGGCGCGTCCGCCGCGCAGGCCCAGGGCGACCGTGGGGCTGGTGAACATCGAGACGCCGACGCCCGCCTTGCCCGGTCCGCCACCGCGGGCGGCCGTGGCCAGCTCGCGCGACAGGGGGGACATCTTCTCGGCCGCGGCGGCGAGCACCGACCCGCCGAGCTCGACCGTGCCGAGGCGGCGGCGCTCGCGCAGGCCCATCAGCCAGGCGAACACGAACACGATGACGAGGCCCGTGATCAGCGACGGCACGAGGGGCACGAAGATGTCGGACGGCGCGACGTTGAGCGCCGCGGCGGCCCGCACGGTCGGCCCGCCCCACGGGACGATGTTGAGGGTGCCGTTGGCGAGGCCGGCGACGCAGGTCAGCACGACCGGGCTCATGCCGAGCTTGAGGTAGATGGGCAGCATGGCGGCGGTCGTCACGATGAACGTGGTCGACCCGTCACCGTCGAGCGAGACGGCCCCGGCCAGCAGCGCCGTGCCGAGCACGATCTTCGCGGGGTCGTTGCCGGTGACGCGCAGGATGAAGCGTACGAGCGGGTCGAACAGCCCGACGTCGATCATCAGCCCGAAGTACATGATCGCGAACATCAGCAGCGCCGCGGTCGGAGCGAGGTCGCCGATCGCCTCGATCACCATGTCGCCGATGCCGAGGCCGGCCCCCGCGAACAGGCCGAAGATGGTCGGCACCATGATCAGGGCGAGCATCGGCGAGAGCCGCTTGGTCATGATCAGCACCATGAAGGTGGCGATCATCAGATAACCGAGGATGACGAGCATCAGGACTCCTTCGTCCGGTTCGTGTGTCCGGGCACGCTAGCCGCGCCTCCCGCTGCGCGTCGCGCTTGTGCGCATTGGCCGACTATCGCGCGTTGGCGCCGTTCTGCGCGTTCTGCTCAGGGCCTCAGGAGGCGCGGGGCGCGTTGGCCACGCCCGGTACCCTGGCCGACGTGACCGACGACAGCTCACCACGGGGACGCCGCACGCCGGCGAGCCGTCGGGCGGGTGCGCGACGCGGGCCGGGGCCGGGGACGGCGCCGCGCCTCCGGAAGCGACGTTTCGCCACCGAGGTGCTGCTGCTGCAGCTCGCCGTCGTCACCGCCATCGTGCTGCTGACCAGCGCCGTGTTCGCGACGATCGCCGTCCAGCGCCTGGCCCGCGAGGCCGAGTCGACGGCGCTCGCCGTGGCGCAGAGCGTCGCGAGCGACGCCGACGTCCGTGAGCAGGTCGCGTTACTGAGCGTCGACGGCACCGAGATCGACCAGGAGGCGCTGGCCCAGGGAGCCCTGCAGCGCACCGCGGTCGCGGCCCAGCAGCGCACCGGGGCGCTCTTCGTCGTCGTGACCGACGATCGCGGGGTGCGGCTGGCGCACCCGGACCCCTCCCGCATCGGCGAGCGCGTCAGCACCAGCCCCGATGCCGCCCTGCGAGGGGAGGAGGTCGTCGCCTGGGAGCGCGGCACGCTCGGCGACTCGGCCCGCGCGAAGGTGCCGATCTACGCTCCGGGCGTCTCGGTCGGCGCTGCGTCGACGGGGTCCGGCTCGGCGGAGGGCGTCGTCGGCGAGGTCAGCGTCGGCTACGCGCCGACCCGCGTGTACGACACGCTCGTGCAGGACGCCGTGCCGGTCGTCGGGGTGGCCGTGCTCGCCCTCGTGCTCGGCGTCGTCGCGTCGGTGCTGATCCGTCGGCGGCTCGACCGGGCGACGCTCGGGCTGCAGCCCGAAGAGCTGTCGACCCTGGTGCAGAACCAGCAGGCCGTGCTCGGCGGGGTCGGCGAGGGCGTGCTCGCGGTGTCGCGTGACGGTGTGGTGACGGTGTGCAACGACCAGGCCGCCCGGCTGCTGGGGCTCGACGCGGGTGCCGTGGTGGGGCAGCCGCTCTTCGGGCTCGACCTGCCCGAGGGGCTCGTCGCGCTGCTCGGCTCGAGCGAGGCGGACGCGCCGCCCGGCTCGCGGGCGCGGCCCGACGGTGCGAACACGACCACGACCGACACCACGCTCGTGGTCGACCACCACGTGCTGCTCGTCGACGTGCGTCCGGTGTCGCGCGACGGGGTCGACCTCGGCCGGGTCGCGGTGGTGCGCGACCGCACGGCCGTCGAGGCCCTGACCCGCCGGCTCGACGCCGTCGGCGCGATGACCACGGCCCTCCGCGCGCAGCGACACGAGTTCGCCAACCGGTTGCACGCCCTCTCGGGGATGCTCGAGCTCGGCCGGGCCGAGCAGGCCCGCGCCTACCTCGCCGACGTGCTCGACCACGGGCCGTTGCGCTACCCGGTCGCCCACGCCGACCGGTTGACCGAGCCGTACCTGCAGGCGTTCCTGGGGGCGAAGGGCGTCGAGGCGGCCGAGCGGGGCGTCCTGCTGAAGCTCGGGCCCGAGACGCTCGTCACGGGGTCGGTCGTCGAGCCCGGCGACGTGACGACCGTGCTCGGCAACCTGGTCGACAACGCGGTGCGGGCCGCCGTGGCCGGCCACGTCACCCCTGCCTGGATCGAGGTCGAGGTGCTCGACGACGGCACCGACCTGCACCTGTCGGTGATGGACTCGGGAGACGGCGTCGCCGACGTGGGGCAGCTGTTCGACCGTGATCCGCACGCGGCCGAGGACGAGCCCGACCCCGCACGCGTGCACGGCCTGGGGTTCGGACTGCCGCTCTCCCGGGACATCGCCCGGCGCCGCGGCGGCGACGTCTGGCTCGGCTCGCCGGGCGGTGACGGGCACGGTGCCGTGTTCTGCGCGAGGCTCGTGGGCGCGGTCTCGGGCGCGGCGGTGGTGGCGGGCGCGGCGGTGGTGACGGGCGCGTCCGGGCCGGCCCGCGCCTCCTCGTCCCCGGCCGGC
>NZ_JXQZ01000030.1 GCF_000878135.1 Frigoribacterium sp. MEB024 | reverse complement strand
CGGCGTCGGGCGCGGTGGCGGCCCCGGCGGCGACGGCGCCGCCGCCCAGCAGGGCGAACACGAGGACGCCCGCCGCCACGAGGACCCCTCGCGGCCGCGACGAGACCCATCGCCACACGGACGACCCCGAACCGGCGGACGGCACCGTGGCCGCGTCGCGGGGGCCGGCGCCGTCACCACCCGTGGTCGCCTCGGGACGGTCGTGACGTGGCTCACCCTGATCGCTCATCGAGGACATCATACGGAGCCTCGCGCCGACGTCATCCCTCGGAGGGGTACCGCACGCCGATCTGTCGACGGACCTCGTCCATCGTGCGCATGACACCGACACCGTCGGCGGCGGTCAGCAACGGACTCTCGCGCTCGCCCGCCGCGACGACCCGTTCGAGCTCGAGCGCCTGGTGGTGCATGCCGCGCAGACCGCCCTCGTCGGCGTCGAAGCGCTCGACCACGGCGTCGTCCGAGTCGCGCACGGTGAAGCCGCCCGGCGCGTAGAAGGTGTCGTCGACGTCGATGCGGCCGGCGGTGCCGAGCAGCGTCGCCGTGTTGCGGCCCGAGGTGTCGAGCGCGGCGTACAGCTGGGCCGTCGCACCCGACGCGTGACCGAGCTGGATCGCGACGCGGGCGTCGACGCCCTGGTCGCTGAGCGTGGCGGCGGCCGAGACCGTCGAGGGCGCCCCGAGCAGGTCGTCCGCGAACGACACCGGGTACACCCCGAGGTCGAGCAGGGCCCCGCCACCGAGCGCCGGGTCGTTGATGCGGTGGCGGGGATCGGTGGGCAGCGACTGGACGTGCACGGCCGTCAGGAGGCGCACCTCGCCGATGACGCCGGAGCGCACGACCTCGCGCAGCCGCGCGCTCTGCGGCGTGTACCGCGTCCACATCGCCTCGAGGACGACCACGCCGGCCTCGCGAGCGGCCGCGTGGACCCGCTCGGCCTCGGCGGCGTTCACGGTGAAGGCCTTCTCGACGAGGACGTGCTTGCCGGCCGCGATGGCCAGCAGGGCGTTCTCGGCGTGGAACGGGTGCGGCGTGGCGACGTAGACCACGTCGACCTCGGGGTCGGCGACCAGGTCGTCGTAGCTGCCGTGCGCCCCCGGGACCCCGGCACGGTCGGCGAACTCGCGCGCCTTGGCCAGGTCGCGCGACCCGACGGCCGAGACGGTCAGCCCTGCACCCTGCAGGTCGGAGGTGAAGGTGGAGGCGATGCCGCCGGCGCCGAGGATTCCCCATCGAAGTGTCATGCGGACTGTCTACCAGCCACCGCCGTCGGCGAGGCCCTCCGGTTCGAGGCCCGTGCCACCTCTCCGGTCAGCAGGCGTACCAGCGACTGGCCGAGCGGACGAAGTCCGGACTGTCGTCCGGCGCTCCCCCGTGCACCGCGGCGAACCCGACGCAGGCGTGGGCGAGGTCTCCGCGGAAGTCCGGTCGGTAGACGGCCGAGCGGTGCGGGGCCGAGGCCCACCACTTGGCGGCGGCGACGTCGCCCGTGGTCGCGGTGCCGCCCGCGAGGTTGCCGTCGCAGCCGACCGGGGGCACCCCGTCACTCCGGACCACCTCGCCCTTGTGCCCCCAGGCGCTCAACGGATCGGGGCTCGGGTCGCCGGCGACCCAGAAGAGGTACTGCTCGAGGCACGCGTCGTGACGCACGTTCGCGGCCGGCAGCAGCCCGAGGCACGCCGCCTCACGATGCTCCTCGTAGGCCGTCCGGAACGCGTCGAGGTCGGCGGCGGTCGTGCCCGTCGCGCCGCTCGCCGCGTCGGGGGCGCCCGTCGCGCCGCTCAGGGCGTCGGTGCCGGGCTGCACGGGCGAGGGGACGGAGGCGCTGGTGGCGTCGTCGACGCACCCCGCGCCTCCTGCGTCCTCGGCCGCGGGGCCGACCTCGGGTCCGGGGTCGCCGCTCGCGAGGACCACCGTCGTCGGCCCGTCGGCCACGCCGGCCGTCGCGAGGGCCGAGGAGTCGCCTCCGGCCCAGACCACGAGGAGGATGCCCGCCAGGACGGCGGCGAGCAGAGCGGTGCAGATCACTCGGAGGGGCATGCGGGCCACCTCCTTCCGGCGAGCGGTGGGCGTCGCAGATCGACCGTAGGGCGACGGGACGAGGCCCGTGGGCCGATCGGGGTACAACCCGGCGACGCGCTCACCACTACTGGGGGCGCAGGGAGCGGGACGGGGGCCTCAGGCCGGCACGCCCTCGGCGCGGCCGACGGATGAGAACAGCCCCGGGTCGTCGTGACCCGGGGCTGTGGTGGAGCCGCTTATCAGAATCGAACTGATGACCTTCTCATTACGAGTGAGACGCTCTACCGACTGAGCTAAAGCGGCGGGACCGACCTCGGCCGGTTGCCCGTGCCTCGCGGCACGATTAGATACTGTACAGGATCAGCGGACCTCACGTGTCACGAGGCGACCGAGCTCGACGAAGCTGGCCTCCATGCGGGCGCGCAGGCTGTAACGCATGTCGCTGAGGTGGTCCACGTCGTCGTCGTCGATCCACTCGGCCCAGGCGTGGCGGAGGGTGGCGATGCTGACCAGCGACACCAGGTGCGCGCGGCTGAGCAACGAGGCGTCGACGGCGTCGTCCGCCACCCCGGCGTCGGCTGCCATGCGCTGAGCGACGACGGTCGTGAGGCGCTCCTCGAAGACCCGCGTCGACGCGATGCGACGGGCCAGCAGGTCGGGGTGCGCCCGGAGGACCCGGCGGCGCAGCACGACCAGTTCTCGATCGACCGTCGCCGACTCGACGGCGTGCGTCAACAGCTGGATGAGGCTCGACAACACGGGCTCGTCGCGCTGGGCCACGAACCGCTCGAGGTCGCGACCGTCGGGCAGCGCCGGAGGATCGCCGACCACGGCCTCTTCTTTGGACGGGAAGTAGTTGAAGAAGGTCCGCGGCGAGACGTCGGCCCGGCGGCTGACCATGTCGACCGTCACCGCGTCGAGCCCGTGTTCGACGATGAGGTCGAGGACGGCGACCTGGATCGCTCGTCGGGTGGCCAGACGCTTGCGCTCGCGCAGGCCGGGGGCGGCGTTCGGGTCGCTCATCAGGCCATCATCGCGCATGCACCCGGGGAAACGGGTGGACGGCCCGCTCGCCGCCCCGGTGCTCGTGGGGCTGCCGCGAGCGCCACGGGTGCTCGTGGCGGTGCCGCGCGCGCCGGTCAGCGGGTGGCGTGACGACTGACGACGACCAGCATGGCCTCGAGAGCCATGGCCGGCGACACGTTGGCCTCGATGCGGCGACGGGCCAGGGCGATCGCGTCGAGCACGGCCAGGGTGGCGGCCGGGTTGGAGGCGGCCGCCGCGGCGTCGAGCTGCGCCCGGATGGCCTCGTTGATGGGCTGCTCGTCGACCCCGAGCTGCAGCAACAGGACGTCGCGGTACAGCGAGAGGAGGTCGACCATGATGCGGTCGATCCCGTCGCGGAGGCTCCGGGTCGCCCGGCGCTTCTGGTCGTCCTCGAGGGCACGCAGCTGGCTGCGCAGCGCCGGGGGCACGGTGCCGCCCGGCTCGACGCCCAGCGACCGCAACGCACTCGCCCGTTCTTCGGCGTCGCGCTCTTCCGTGATCGCCTTCGCGTCGTCGCCCGCGACCGCGAGCAGGGTGGCCGCCGCGATGACGGCGTCCGAGACGCTGCGGATGCCCAGGGCGGTCTCGAGGGTCTGACGACGTCGCGACCTCGCCGAGGCGTCGAGTGCCAGGCGCCGCGCCATGCCGATGTGGCTCTGGGCCTCGCGGGCCGCCACGAGCGCGATGTCGGGGTCGACGCCGTCGCGGTTCTCGAGGAGCGCGGCGACGTCACCCACGGCGGGCATGCGGAGGCGCACGCTGCGGACGCGGGAGCGGATCGTGGGGATGAGGTCGGCCTCGCTCGGGGCACACAACAGCCAGACCGTCCGGGGCGGCGGCTCTTCGAGCGCCTTCAGCAAGAGGTTCGAGGTGCGCTCGGTCATGCGGTCGGCGTCCTCGATGACGACCACCCGGTAGCGACCCACCGACGGCGAGAACTGGCTCGCCGCGACCAGCGACCGGACCTCGTCGATCGTGATGATGATGCGTTCCGTGCTGAGCACCGCGAGGTCGGGGTGCGACCTCGCGGCGACCTGCCGGAGGGTGGCCTCCTCGTCGGCCGGTTCTCGTGAGAGCAGCGCGGCCGCGAAGGCGTAGGCCAGGTTCGAGCGACCCGAGCCGGGCGGCCCGGTGATGAGCCACGAGTGGGTCATCGAGGCGTTGCCGGGCTGCGTGGAGGCCGCCGCGGTCAACGCCTCGATGGCATCGGGCTGACCCGTGAGGTGTTCCCAGAGGGGCATGGTCAGCGTGCACCCTCGGCTCGGGGACCGACCGCGCCGTTCACTCGGCCGTGGCCTCCGGCGCCGTCGCCGTCGCCGCAGGAGCCTTGGCGGCAGGAGCCTTCTTCGCCGGCGTCTTCTTGACAGCCGTCGTCGACGCCTTCGTGGTGGTCGCCTTCGCGGTCGTCGCCTTCTTGGCCGGCGCCTTGGTGGTGCTCGCCTTCTTGGCGGGCGCCTTCTTGGCCGGTGCCTTCTTCGCAGCCGTCTTGGGCTTGGCCGGCCCCTTGGCCCGCTTGTCGGCGAGCAACTGGACGGCGCGATCGAAGTCGACCTCTTCCACCGTCTCACCGCGCGGGATCGTGGCGTTCGTCTCGCCGTCGGTGACGTACGCGCCGAACCGCCCGTCCTTCACCTTGATGGGCTTGCCGCTGACCGGATCGGCCTCGAACTCTTTCAGGGCACTGCTGGCCTTGCGGGCGCCGTACTTCGGCTGGGCGTAGAGCTCGAGCGCCCCGGGCAGGTCGATCTCGAAGATCTGGTCCTCGCTCGTCAACGACCGGGTGTCGGTCCCCTTCTTGAGATAGGGACCGTAGCGCCCGTTCTGCGCCTGGATCTCGTCGCCGCTCTCGGGGTCGGTGCCGACGGTGCGGGGCAGGTCGAGCAGTCGCAGCGCCGTGTCGAGGTCGACCGTGTCGACCCCCATGCTCTTGAAGAGCGACGCCGTGCGTTCTTTCGGAGCGGCGGCCTTCTTGGCGGGGGCCTTCTTCGCCGGAGCCTTCTTCGCCCCCGTCGTGGTCGTCGTGGTAGCCGCCGGCTCGGTCACCTCGCCCGTCGCCGGGTCGGCCGCGATCTCGTCGGACGCCGACTCGGGGGTCCGCTCGGTGACGTACGGGCCGAAGCGGCCGTCCTTCGCGATGACCTCCTTGCCCGTCTCGGGGTTGAGCCCCAGCACACGGTCGCCGACGACGGGGGCGTCGATCAGCTCGCGCGCCTTCTCGGCGGTCAACTCGTCGGGAGCGAGGTCTTCGGGCACGTTCACCCGACGGGGCGTCTCGGGGTCGTCGCCCGGCGCCTCGAGGTAGGGACCGTAGCGACCGATGCGCAGGGTCACGCCGTCGGCGAGCACGATGGAGTTGATGTCGCGCGCGTCGATCTCGCCCAGGTTGTCGATGACCTTGCGGAGACCACGGTGCGACTCGTTGCCGAAGTAGAAACCGTTCAACCAGTCCACGCGGTCGGCGTCGCCGCCGGCGATGAGGTCGAGGTCGTCCTCCATGCTGGCCGTGAAGTCGTACTCGACCAGGTCGGCGAAGTAGTCCTCGAGCAGACGGACCACCGAGAACGCGATCCAGTTCGGGACGAGGGCCGTGCCGCGCGGCGTCACGTAGCCGCGGTCGACGATGGTCGACATGATGGCGGCGTAGGTCGAGGGCCGTCCGATGCCGAGCTCTTCGAGGGTCTTGACCAGGCTCGCCTCGGTGTAGCGCGGCGGGGCCGACGTGTCGTGCCCCTTCGCCTCGACCTCGTCGAGGCCGAGTGCCTGACCGGCAGTCAGCGGGGGCAGCTTGGCCTCGGCGGGTTCGGCCGCGCCGTGGCGGTCCTCGTCGCGACCCTCTTCGTAGGCGTTGAGGAACCCGCGGAACGTGATCACCGTGCCGGACGCGGCGAACTCGGCGAGCGTCCCGGTGGCGGCACGCGGGGCGATGCCCTCGACCGTCCCCGAGGTGGTCGCCGCCACGACGACCGAGGCGGTCGATCCCTTGGCGTCCGCCATCTGCGAGGCGACCGTGCGCTTCCAGATGAGGTCGTAGAGCTTCCAGTCGTTGCCCCGCAGGACGTTCTGCATCTCGGAGGGGGTCTTGAAGGTGTCACCCGACGGGCGGATGGCCTCGTGGGCCTCTTGGGCGTTCTTGCTCTTGCCCGTGTACAGCCGCGGCTTGTCGGGAACCGTGTCGGACCCGTAGAGCTTGGCCGCCTGGCTGCGTGCCGCACCGATCGCCTGCTGGGACAGCGCCGGCGAGTCGGTGCGCATGTAGGTGATGTGGCCGTTCTCGTAGAGCGACTGCGCGACGCTCATGGTCTGCCGCGCGGAGAACCGCAGCTTGCGCGCCGCCTCTTGTTGGAGGGTCGACGTCGTGAAGGGGGCAGCCGGACGACGGGTGTAGGGCTTCGAGTCGACCGACCCGACGACGATCTCGACGTCGGACGAGCTCAACGCCTCGGCGAGTGCCCGCGACGCCGCCTCGTCGAGCGCGACGGCCTCGCCCTTCAGTCGACCCCGGTCGTCGAAGTCGCGACCGGCGGCGACTCGTCCCCCGTTGACGCGGACGAGGCGCGACCCGAAGGCGACCCTCGCCTCGCCCTCGGCCGCGACGGGCTCGAAGGTCGCGGTGAGGTCCCAGTAGGACGCGGAGACGAACGCGAGGCGTTCGCGTTCGCGGTCCACGACGAGACGCGTCGCGGCCGACTGGACGCGCCCGGCGGACAGCCCCGGTCCGACCTTGCGCCACAGCACGGGCGAGACCTCGTAGCCGTAGAGGCGGTCGAGGATGCGGCGGGTCTCTTGCGCGTCGACGAGGGCGGTGTCGAGGTCACGCGTGTTCTCTTGCGCCTTCTGGATGGCGTCCTTGGTGATCTCGTGGAACACCATGCGCTTGACCGGCACCTTGGGTTTGAGCTCTTGCAGGAGGTGCCACGCGATGGCCTCGCCCTCGCGGTCCTCGTCTGTCGCGAGGTAGAGCTCGTCGGCGTTCTTCAGGGCGCGCTTGAGGTCGGAGACCGTCTTCTTCTTGGCGTCCGAGACGACGTAGTAGGGCTCGAATCCGTTCTCGACGTCGACGGAGAACTTACCCATCGACCCCTTTTTCAGCTCGGCCGGGAGGTTCTTGGGCTCGACGAGGTCGCGGATGTGGCCGACGGAGGCCAGCACCTCGTATCCGTCGCCGAGGTACTGCCCGATCGTCTTGGCCTTGGCGGGCGACTCGACGATGACCAGTTTCTTCGTGCCTGGCACGGGACTCCTTGGGTGGTGGTGCGGCGACCCGGTCCGACGGACCGGGCGAGGGGCTGCAGGGCGAGGACGGGGTGCTCGATCGCTCCCACCGACCCCGAGGAACGTCGGGAGCCGTGCAGCCGACAGCCACACCATACACACCCGACGCTCGGGCTCTCTTCACGGACCACCGCCCCGGGGCGGGGCCGTCGCGAGCGGTGGACCGGCCGTCGCCCGGGCCCTGACGACGAGGGGACCGAGGGCCGTGGAGACCTCGACCGTGACCTCCGCGCCCGCGACGACGCAGGCCGAGAGCGCGACGTCGTTCGCCTTCGCGGTCGCGGCGGCCCGGTCGCAGACCGCGCCGGTGGCGAGCCCCGACAGGGCGTCGGCCGCGGCGAGCGCCGAGGCGTCGGCTGCCCCGGCCGTGCGTGACCGGACGGCGAGGGCCGAGTGCGATCCGACGAGCGCGACGGCGAGGACCGTGATCGTCACGAGGCCGGCGGCCGACAGGACGCTCGAGCTGCCGCGGTCGCTCGCCAGGACGTGGCGGACGGTCATCGCCCGGCCGTCGGCGCGCAGCTGCGGGAGGTCAACGTGACCTCGCCGAGTGGGCCGACCCGCACCTCCTGGCGGAGGTCGACGCAGACGAGGTCGGCGCCGACGGACTCGGACACCGAGGCGCCCGGCGCGAGCCGCGCCAGGGTCGCGCCGACCGAACCGCGATCGCCCCGGGCGGTCTGCCGTGCCGCCACGGCAGCGGCGTCGGCGAGGCGGACCGACTGCGAGGTGACGCCCAGGCTCGCGACGACGATCGCGACGACCAGGATCACGGCGGGCATCGTCATCGCGAACTCGACCGTCGCGCTTCCCCCCTCGCCGTCCACCAGACGGACGAGACGGACGAGGCGCCCCTGGACCCTGGTCGTCACGACGGCGATCACCCGACCGACAAGGCCGACCGGACCAGGTCGGACAGGATGCCCCGGACCTCGTCCGACCTCATGATCGTGACGAGGAGGCCGGCGAAGCCCACCGCGGCCATGATCACGATGGCGTACTCGGCCGTGGCCGCACCGTCGTCGGCCCGGACGAGGCGACGGGCGGCGGAGGCGAGGCGGCCGGCCGCCGAGGTACGGCAGGTGCAGGACGGAGGGCTCGCCGTGGGGACGGCGGGCGAAGGGTTCGCGGCAACGGTCATGATGTTCCTCTCGTGGGTGTCGGCACCTCTCCGGTGACGAATCGAGCCTGGCGGCAGTCCGCGGGTGGCCAGCGGACGTCGTCCCGCGCTGGGGACGGCCCGTCACCACGAGCCCGCTGTGGACGACACGAGTGACACCACCAACGGGACGACGCCGATGACCAGGAACGCCGGCAGGATGCACACGCCGAGCGGCAGCATCAAGGTGACCCCGAGCCGACCCGCCGCGGTCTGGGCGGCCGTGCGGGCCTCCAGGCGCAGCTCGCGAGCCTCGGAGCGCAGGAGCAACCCCGCCGGCGCCCCGGCACGACGGGACAGGTCGAGGACCGCCTCGCACCGACGCCGCTCGATCCGGTCGGCGGTCTCGTCGACCGAGCCCGCGCCTCCTCGTGGGTCGGGCGCGACGGCCTCGACCCCGCACGAGGCGACCGCCTCGTCGACGGCGGCGAGGCCGGACGACCACGAGGCTCCCCCGGACAGCGCCACGGCGAGGAGCTCGGGGCGCAACCCGGGCACCCTCGACGACGGCAGGGCGCCACGGACGAGTCGCGCGTTCCACCGACGCGCCACGAGCACGAGGCCGCTCGCGACACCGACGCACGCCCATCCGATCGGGGTGCCGGCGAGCACCGCGCCGGTGTCGAAGCCCAGCCCCAAGGAGAAGAGGAGACCCACGGGCGGGAGGGCAAGGACCACGTTCGCCGTCGCCCGTGGTCCGCTCAGGGCCACCTCGACGTCGCGGCGGGCCTCACCGGCCGCCCGGAGGGCCGACACGAGGGAGTGGAGGCAGTCGGCCATCGGTGCACCGCTCGTCTCGGCCACGCGCCAGGCGCAGGCCACCTGCCTCCATGTGCGGTCGTGCCCGTCGGAGTCCACGGCACCCTCGAAGGGCCGGGTGTCGAGCCACGACACGAGGCTGGTGGAGACCGCGACGCCGTCGTCGCCGTCGAGCGCGACGGCCTCGGCCAGCCGTCGGACGGCCCCCGGGGGTTCGACCGCGGCGACGTGGCCCCAGGCCCGGGCGGGCGCGACACCGGCGCCGACGAGGACAGCGAGGCGTTCGACCAGGACGGCGGCCGGCGTGGGTCGGGTCCGCGTCGTCCTCGGGCGCCGGGGCCCGAGGCGCCCGGTACTCAGGCGTCCGGGACCCGGGCCGCCGCTCACCCCCGTGATCCCGACCGCGCGACCAACCGCCCGTCGGGCGCCACGGCGAGGTGGCCGATCTCGGCGAGCCTCCGGTGGCCGCCTCGTCTCTCGAGGTGCAACACGGCGTCGATCGCGCTGACGGCCTGTCGGGCCAGTGCGTCCACCCCGAGTCCCGCGAGCGCCCCGAGCGCCTCGAGCCGTGCGGGGACGTCCTGGAGACCGTTGGCGTGGACGGTGCCCGCGCCTCCGTCGTGCCCGGTGTTCAGGGCCGAGAGCAGGTCGCGGATCTCGCGTCCGCGGACCTCGCCGACCACGAGACGGTCGGGTCGCATCCGCAACGCCTCACGGACGAGACGGGACAGGTCGACCCCGCCCGCCCCCTCGAGGTTGGGCTGACGGGTCTCGAGGGCCACCACGTGAGGATGACGAGGTCGCAACTCGGCGACGTCCTCGATGGTGACGATGCGGTCGGAGCCGGGAGCCTCGGACAACAGCGCGGCGAGGAAGGTCGTCTTGCCGGCCCCACCCGATCCGCTGACCAGGACGTTGGCCCGTCGCTCGACGCAGCCGATCACCGTCTGGAGCGCTCCCGCCGGGAAGAATCCCCGCCGATCGAGGTCGACGAGCGTCATCGACTCGGCACGCGGCACACGGATCGAGAGAGCCGTCCCCGAGACCGCCAACGGAGGCAGGACGACGTGCACCCGGAGACCGTCGCCCAGGCGCACGTCGACGCAGGGGCTCGACTCGTCGACGTGTCGTCCCCCGAGCGCGACCAGTCGCACGGCCATCTGCCGCGCCGAGGCCTCCGAGAGATGGAGGCTCGTCTCGGGCTCGGCCCCGTCACCCCGATCGACCCAGACGCCCACTCCGCCGGTCACGAACACGTCGGTGACGGCCGGATCGTCGAGGAGGCGTCCCAGGGGGCCGAACGCGGAACGCTCGTGTCGGCTGAGCCGTGCCTGTACCCCGAAACGGGCTTCTGTACCCCGGATGGTACCGAGCGCCGCCGCAGGAGGCAGGGCGAAGCGAGAAGGGGGGTGATCGAGGGTGAGGGAGGGGTGACGGGCGGTGCCGACCGGAGGCGCGTAGGACATGGTCCCGACCGTAGGGAGGGCCCGACCGGAACAGACAGATCGGTAGAGCAGCGTGGGGACGAATCGTCCGTCGCCGCCGCTGGGGACGAGCCGACCGACCACCCGGGCGAGCACCGGGTTAAAAGAGAGGGGCGGCACCGGTTGGGGGGAACCGGTGCCGCCACGTGCGTCGGGCGATTGGGGGGAATCAGCGCGACGCACGTCGGAATTGAATCCGACTCGTTCACTGTACCCCAGAACGCTCCGGGAACACCACGCCGTGCGCTCCTGCCAGGCGTGTCGTCCACCCCTGCCCGGCGTCGCCTGCGGAGTAAGGTCGTCGGCGCGGCTCCGTGCCGCGGTTCACGCAACGACGCGAGAGGACTTCCGATGCTCGACGGCACCGACGACCAGCCCACCGAAGGACGCACCTTCGCCCCGCCCGCCGACTTCGTCCGGACGGCCGTCGCCGGCTCCGACCTCGCCGGACGAGCCGCTGCCGACCGCCTCGCCTTCTGGGGCGACCAGGCCCGCGAACGGCTCACCTGGTCCCGGGTCCCGACCGAGACGCTCGACTGGTCGGACGCGCCCTTCGCCCGATGGTTCGCCGACGGCACGCTCAACGTCGCCTACAACTGCCTGGACCGTCATGTCGAGGCCGGACACGGTGATCGCGTCGCGCTGCACTGGGAGGGCGAGCCCGGCGACGCCCGCTCGCTGACCTACGCCGAACTGACCCGCGAGGTCAAGCGCGCGGCGAACCTGCTGCTGTCGCTCGGCGTGCGGGCCGGGGACCGCGTCGTCGTCTACCTGCCGCAGATCCCCGAGGCCGTGGTCACCATGCTGGCCGTGGCCCGGATCGGAGCCGTCCACTCCGTCGTCTTCGGCGGCTTCAGCGCCGAGAGCCTGCGGGCGCGCATCGACGACGCCGGAGCCCGCCTGGTCGTCACGGCGGACGGCGGCTGGCGCAAGGGGGCGGTCTCCCCCCTCAAGACCGCCGTCGACGAGGCCCTGGCGGTGGACGGCGACTCCACGGTCGAGCACGTCCTCGTCGTCCGGCGGGGCGGCAACGACGTCGAGTGGACCGACGGCCGCGACGTCTGGTGGCACGACGCGATCGAGACCGTCGCCGACGAGCACGTCGCCGAACCCTTCGAGGCCGAGCACCCGCTCTTCATCCTCTACACGAGCGGCACGACCGGAAAACCCAAGGGCATCCTGCACACCTCGGGCGGCTACCTCACCCAGGTCGCCTACACGCACTCCGTCGTCTTCGATCTGCGTCCCGAGACCGACGTCTACTGGTGCACGGCGGACGTCGGGTGGATCACCGGACACAGCTACGTCGTCTACGGCCCGCTGGCCAACGGCGCGACGCAGGTGCTCTACGAGGGCACCCCCGACTTCCCTGCGCCGGGCCGCTGGTGGGACCTCGTCGAGAAGTACGGGGTGACGATCTTCTACACCGCGCCCACGGCCATCCGGGGCTTCATGAAGTCCGGGAGGGAGATCCCGGGGGCCCGCGACCTCACGTCGTTGCGCCTCCTCGGGTCGGTCGGCGAGCCGATCAACCCGGAGGCCTGGCTGTGGTTCCGCGAGGTGATCGGCTCCGGCCGCACGCCCATCGTCGACACGTGGTGGCAGACCGAGACGGGAGCGCAGATGATCTCGCCGCTGCCCGGCGTCACGACCACCAAACCCGGGTCGGCCCAGACCCCCCTGCCGGGCATCTCGGTGGACGTGGTCGACGACCACGGCACTCCCGTGGCGAACGGCGAGAGCGGCCTGCTGGTCGTCTCCGAGCCCTGGCCGTCGATGTTGCGGGGCATCTGGGGCGATCCCGACCGCTACGTCGAGACGTACTGGAGCCGCTTCGGCGACCGCTACTTCGCCGGAGACGGCGCCCGCCGCGACGAGGACGGCGACATCTGGCTGTTGGGCCGCGTCGACGACGTGATGAACGTCTCGGGTCACCGCCTGTCGACCGCCGAGATCGAGTCGGCCCTGGTGTCGCACCCGATCGTCGCCGAGTCCGCGGTCGTCGGTGCGGCCGACGAGACCACCGGTCAGGCGGTCGTGGCATTCGTCATCCTGCGGAACAAGGCGAAGACCACGCAGACACCCGAGGAGGCGGTGGCCGCGTTGCGTGCGCACGTCGCCCACCAGATCGGCGCGATCGCGCGTCCGCGCACCGTCGTGCTCGTCGACGAGCTGCCGAAGACGCGCTCGGGCAAGATCATGCGCCGCCTGCTGAGGGACGTGGCGGAGGGCCGCGAGGTCGGCGACACGACCACGCTGGCGGACACGTCGGTCATGTCGGTGATCACCGCCGATATGCGCTGACCCCGGCACGACGACGGCCCCTCCTCGTCGAGAGGAGGGGCCGTCGTCGTGACCGGACGAGGAGGCGCGTCAGCGGACCTCGAGGACGAGTTCGACCTCGACGGGCGAGTCGAGCGGCAACACCGCGACCCCCACGGCACTTCGGGCGTGACGCCCGGCCTCGCCGAAGATCTGCCCGAGGAGGTCGGACGCGCCGTTGATCACCCCGGGCTGGCCGGAGAAGTCGGGATCGGAGGCGACGAAACCGGTCAGCTTGACGACGCGGACGACGTCGTCGAGCGAATCGAGCACCGTCGCCGCGGCCGCCAGGGCGTTCAGCACGCAGGTCGCGGCCATCGCCTGCGCGTCGGCGGGCTCGACCAGCCCGTGACCCTCACCCACCTTGCCCGTGGTCGGCAGCCGCCCGTCGACGAACGGCAGTTGACCCGCGGTGTAGACGAGCGACCCCGTGCGGAGGGCCGGGACGTACGAGCCCGCGGGTGCCGCGACGGGAGGGAGGACGAGACCGAGCTCGGCCAGGCGCTCGTCGACCGTCGTCATCAGGCGTCCTGCCGAGGGCGCTTGAGCCACGCGACGGGACCACCCTCGGGCCCCTGGGTCACCTGGACGAGTTCCCATCCGTCGGAGCCCCAGTTGTTGAGGATCGCCGTGCTGTTGTGCACCAGCAGGGGCGTCGTCGTGTACTCCCAAAGGACCATTTCGGCTTCCGTTCAGCTTGAAAATCAGCGATGTCGCTTACTCTGATCCTATGTCTGCCCCAAAATCGAAGCCCACGTCCGCCATCGGGGCACTCTTCGGATTCGTCGGCTTCAGCGTCCTGGCCGGCCTCCTGGTGACCATCGGCGTGACGCCGGCCATCGCGGTCGCCGGCATGACGGCCTCGAGTTCGATCGGCGTCTTCGAGTCGATCCCCGAGTACATCGAGATCGGCAAGCTGCAGCAGCGCAACACGCTGTACGCGAGCCAGGGCGGGCAGCAGGTGCCCTTCGCGACCCTCTACAGCGAGAACCGCGTCGAACTCAAGTGGGACCAGGTCAGCGAGAACCTGAAGACCGCCGTCGTCGCCGGTGAGGACCGGCGCTTCCACGAGCACGGCGGGGTCGACGTGACCTCCCTCGTGCGCGCGGCAGTCGGCTCGGCCGGGGCCGGCGAGCTCGGCGCGAGCGGTGGTGGCTCGACCCTGACGATGCAGCTCGTCCGCAACATCCGCATCGCGCAGTCGCAGCAGCTGCCGACCGCGGACGAGCGTGACGCCGCCTACAAGGAGGCGACCACGACGACCCTCGACCGCAAGCTCGAAGAGATGAAGTTCGCGATCGGGCTCGAGAAGAAGTACAGCAAGGACGACATCCTGCTGGCCTACCTCAACATCGCCTACTTCGGCGACCAGACCTACGGCGTGCAGGCCGCCGCACAGCACTACTACAACAAGAGCGCCGCCGACCTGACCGTCCCCGAGGCCGCGAGCCTCATCGCGATCGTCCAGTACCCGGACTCGCGCAACATGTCGACGCCCGAGAAGTACCCGGCCAACAAGGCCCGGCGCGACGTCATCATCAAGTCGATGCTGGCCGAGAAGGACATCGACCAGGCGACGGCCGATGCCTCCCTCGCCACCCCGGTCGAGAGCTACGTCGTGTTGACGGCGCCCACCCAGGGCTGCGGCGCCGTGACCGTCGCCTCGGCGGCGTACTTCTGCGACTACGTGAAGAAGAGCATCAAGGACCTGGCCGTCCTCGGCTCCACGCCCGAGGAACGCCAGGCCAACTGGAACACCGGCGGGTACAGCGTCTACACGACCCTGAACCTCGACCTGACCGAGAACGCCAAGGCACAGATCGACAAGTTCGCTCCGGCGTCCGAGAGCCGCCTGAAGCTCGGCAGCGTCGTGGACTCCGTCGAGGCCGGGACGGGCCGCGTCATCGTGATGGCGCAGAACACGGCCTTCTCCGAGGTCGTGAGTCCTGACCCGACGCTGACCTCGGTCAACTACAGCACGGACTACGACTACGGCGGATCGGGCGGATTCCAGCCCGGATCGACCTACAAGCCGTTCACGCTGATCGACTGGATCGAACAGGGCCACGGAATCTACGAGTCGGTGAACGCCAAGCCCCGGACGTTCAACATGACGATCAACGGCAGCCGTGGCAACAAGTACTCGCCGAAGAACGACGCGGGCGAACAGCCCGGCCAGATGAGCGTCGCCGACGCCACCGCGAAGTCGATGAACACGGCTTACGCCGCCATGGCGGAGAAGCTCGACATCGCCGACATCCAGGGCGTGGCGAAGAAGCTCGGCGTGCACCGCGCCGACGGTGCTCCGCTGCACGACTACGCGTCCGCCATCCTCGGCTCGGCCGACGAGATCGCGCCCCTGACGATGGCTGCGGCCTATGCCGGCATCGCCTCGGGCGGCACCTACTGCGCGCCGATCATCGTCGACAACATCAAGGACGCCAACGGAGCCGACCTCGGTGGTCAGCCCCAGTCCTGCAACCAGGCGGTCGACCCCCAGGTCGCCGCGGCCGCTGCCGTCGCCATGCAGGGACTGTGGCGGAACGGTACCGCCGTCGGCGGTCTGCCCGCCGACGGGTACCCCGAGATCGGCAAGACCGGAACCACCGACGCCAAGGACCAGATCTGGATCGCCGGCGCCACGACGAAGCTCGCCACGGTGGTCTGGCAGGGCAACGCCGACGGTGGCAAGAAGAGCCTCCGCACGGTGACGTCACCGAACCAGAGCCGCTTCGGCAGCTACGCGAACGCCCGACCGCAGTACTTCAAGGCCGTTCAGACCGTGAACAACACGGTGTACCCGGGGACCGCCTTCGGGGACGCCTCGGGAGCTGTCCTCCGCGGCTCGGGCGTGGCCGTGCCCGACATGGCCGGCACGACCCCGTCGGCGGCCCAGGCGCTGCTGAGAGGCGTGTCCCTGGCGTACGAGGACGGCGGCACCCAGCCGTCGGCTCTGCCTGCCGGTCAGGTCATCGGTTCGGACCCCGCCGTCGGCACCGTCGTGTCGAAGGGCACGACCGTCAAGGTCTTCACGAGTGACGGCAGCGGTGCCGCCGCTGTCCCCGACGTGACGCGACAGAAGGTGGGCGACGCCGTCAAGTCGATCGGTGGGGCCGGCTTCGACACGTCCAAGGTGTCGATCGCGGGATTCACCCCCGGAGACGGGAAGAACGCCTGCCAGGTCGCGTCCACGAATCCCGCTGCCAACACGTCCGTCGCCAAGGACTCGGCCATCGGGCTGACGGTCTACGGCGACAAGGACGGCAACGACCCGGGCAACTGCGCGTGAGCCCACGAACCACCGGTGGGCCGAGCGCCCTCCAGACGACGGCCGTGACCGCAGCAGCGGGCGCGGCCGTCGGCCTCGGAGCACTGGCATGGGGCGTCTTCGTCGAGCGCAACCGGTTCACGGTGCGGCACGAGGTGTTGCCCGTCCTCGAACCCGGCTCGCGGACGCTCACGATCCTGCACCTGTCCGACCTGCACCTCGCCCCCTGGCAGTCCGAGAAGCAAGAATGGGTCCGGGGTCTCGCCGTGCTCGAGCCCGATCTCATCGTCAACACCGGCGACAACGTCGGTCACGAGGACGCCCACACCGCGCTCGAATACGCGCTCGAACCCTTCCGCGGAGTCCCCGGGGTCTTCGTGAACGGCTCCAACGACTACTACGGCCCCTCCCCCAAGAACCCCCTGGCCTACTTCGGCGGGCCGAGCAAGGCTCACCGCGCGCCGGTCGACCTCGACATCGACCGCATGCAGTCGTTCTTCACCGACCAGCTCGGCTGGCTCGACCTGAACAACAGGGCACGAGCGCTCGAGCTGCGGGGCTCGCGACTCGAACTGTTCGGCGTCAACGACGCACACCGCGGGTGGGATCGTCTGGACCGCATCCCCGGCGCCCTCGACGACCTCCGCGAGAACGTCGGTTGGCAGGACGATCGCGGCGGGCCCGACCCCATCAGCATCGGCGTCACCCACGCTCCTTACCAGCGCGTGCTCAACTCGTTCGTCAACAACGGTGCGGACGTCATCTTCGGCGGTCACACGCACGGTGGACAGGTGCAGGTGCCCGGCTACGGGGCGCTCGTCACCAACTGCGACCTGCCTCGCAGCAAGGTCAGCGGACTGACGACCTGGAGCCATGCCCGCAAGACCGCACACCTCGAGATCTCGGCCGGCCTGGGCACCTCGATCTACGCCCCCGTCCGGTTCTCGTGCCGGCCCGAAGCCGTGATCGTGACCCTCACGGCCTGAGCTCCACCCGAGTGACACGAGCAGGCCCGAACATGGGCTATTCTTGTCAGGTTGCTTCACGTGAGAACGCGAAGACATCGGGGTGTGGCGCAGCTTGGTAGCGCGCCTCGTTCGGGACGAGGAGGTCGTGGGTTCGAATCCCGCTACCCCGACAAGAAATTGGCTCCACCTTCGGGTGGAGCCAATTTCTTTGTGTTAATCGGTTCGCCCTTCGGGCGACACGGCAAATGGCTCCACCCTCGGGTGGGGCCATTTGATTTTCTGTGCTTGTTGGTTCGCCCTTCGGGCGACACAGCAGATGGTTCCCCCTTCGGGGACATCCGGGGTCAGGCGAGGCGACCGCCGGACTCGGCGAGGTAGCACGCACCGCAGAGCGACTCGTACGTCACCTGCTGGCCGTCGATCGCGACCTGGTCGCCGTCGAACACGAACCGGTCGCCGACCGTACGCGCCGTGAAGACCGCCTTGCGACCGCAGCGGCAGATCGTCTTGAGCTCTTCGAGCGAGTGCGCCACCTCGAGCAGCCGGCGGCTGCCGGGGAAGGCCACCGTGCGGAAGTCCGTCCGGATGCCGTAGGCCAGCACCGGGACGTCGTCGAGGATCGCGATGCGCAGGAGGTCGTCGATCTGGTGCGGGGCCAGGAACTGCGCCTCGTCGACCAGCAGGCAGGCGAGACTCGAGCCCGTCTCGTCGCGGACGGCGTCACGTCGGGCCAGGAAGACCTGCCGCACCTCGTCGTCGGGGGCGAAGGTGACGTCCGCGGCCCGGGTGACTCCCAACCGCGAGACGATGGCGTCGTCGCCCTTGGTGTCGACACCCGGTTTGGCCAGCAGCACACGCTGACCGCGTTCTTCGTAGTTGTAGGCGGCCTGCAGCAGAGCCGTGCTCTTGCCGCTGTTCATCGCGCCGTAGCGGAAGTAGAGCTTGGCCACTACTGGAGGTAACCGTCTTCGGCCGCCCGACGGATGAGCTCGGACTTCTTGCTGGCCGGTCGGTTGGCCTTGGCGTACTTCTCGCGCACCCGACGGAGGAACGTCTTCGCCGTCTCGTACTGGACGTTCATCTGAGCAGCGACCTCGTTGGTGCTGAAACCCGAGACGTACAACCGGAACGCCTCGGCCTCGCCGGCGCTGAGCTTGGGCCTGGTCTGGTTCGCGGCACCGGCCGGGAGCGGACGCCAGTCGCGCTGAGGCGAGTTGTCACGGGCGACCCCCATGACCTGGCGGGCGGCGTCCATCACCTCGCGCATCGGCAGGGTCTTCGACAGGAAGGCCGACGCCCCCGCCTCGAGGGCACGTTCGCGCGACTCGCGGGTGTCGAGGCTCGACAGGACGACGACCTTGGCCCCGGCAGCCCGGCAGGTACGAACCCGGGCCTCGATCGAGACGGGCTCTTTCAACTGGAAGTCGAGGAAGACGAGGTCGGTCGGGAAGTTGTCGCTGTGCACCAGCTGCAGCCAGGTGTGCGCCGTGAGGACGAGGTCGAAGTCGTAGGCGTTCACGTTGATCCAGCTGCTCAGGCTGTCGAGCAGCACCTCGTGGTCGTCGAGGATGGCGAGCCGGACGCGACGGGCGGGCGGTGCGTCGGACCCCGGGCCGACGGTGGCCCACGAGGGTGCTGCGACGGGCCTCCCGAAGCCCGGACGTTGGGACGAGCGACCGCTCGACTCAGTGCTGGTCATAAGAAAACCTTAGTGTCAGATGCGAGGGTGCCCGGTCGACCCGCAGGTCGCCCGAGACGAGGCGCAGCACGGTCAGACAGGGGGCGAGCGACCGTCGCGCGGCGGCGGCCGACGACCCGAACGCGAGGTCGATCGCGATGTCGACCCGCGCCTCCTCGGCCTCGAGCACGACCCGGAGCGAGCGAGCCTCGACGACCTCGACGTCGTCCACCGCCGCGAAGAGCGCCCAGAGCGCGGTGCGGTGCTCCGGGCCCAGGCGGTCGGCGAGTCGATCGGGGTCGACGACCTCGGTCGGCACCCGGCGGCCGGGCGCCGCGAGACGCCGGGCCAGCCACGTCGCGTCGGCGTCGGCCACCAAGGAGGCGCGCAACGAGTCGGCGACGCGCCGTGCCTCGTCGGCGTCCTCCTCGCCGATCCGACCGGAGGCGACGAGGCGCGCGAAGAACGGCACGACCTCGCGGTTGAGCACGGTGACGCGGTCCTGCTGGACCGACCGGGCGAGGGTCACCCTCAGGTCGTCGGTGCTGGCTCTGCGGAATCCAGAGGCTCGGGACACCCACCCCTCGACGTGCGCGACGAAGACGTTCGAGAAGGTCGCCGCGGCGACCGTCAGGGCGAGCAACGGCGTGAGGGCGACCACGACGTACGACGCGGTGGGCACGGGCGTGACGAAACCCGGGGCCTCGACCAGGACCACGACGGCGAGGACCACGGCCACGGCACCTCCGGCGGCGAGGATCCCCCGCGCCGAGCGGTACGGGGCGACTCCGAGCAGGAGGACCCCCGAGGCGATCCCCGCCCAGTCGTCCCTCACGAAGGGGTTGCTGCCGGCGGTGGCCAGGGCGGACAGGACTCCCGCCGCCGCACACGCCCCCGCGACGCCCCAGAGCGCCGCGGAACCGAACGGCGCCCGGAGGGGCGCGGCCGACACGACGAGCACGACGCCCCCCGCGGCGACGGCGACGAGCGCGCCCGCCGCGGCCCAGGGCGAGGACACGTCGGAGGCCCGCAGGAGCGTGTCGACGACGGCGACGAGCCATGCGGCGAGGGCCGCCCCGAGGGTGATCGGTCGGGCCGCCAGGGCGCCGAGGGGGTCGACCTGTTGAGGAGACCGACCGGAGGCCCGGCCGCCGGGACGAGGAGGGGCGGCGAGGGTCATGCGGGCACCCCGTCGTCGGCGACGACGACCGGCGCTGTGACGGCGAACGGGACCCGCAGGACGATCGACGTGCCGCTGCCGGGGGACGACCAGATCTGCACGTGACCGTCGACGCGTGCGAGACGCGCCTCGACGGACGCCGTCAGGCCGAGACGGTCGGGGGCCACCGCAGCCGGGTCGAAGCCGACGCCGTCGTCGATCACCATCACGGTCAGGTCGGTGCCGTCGCCGAAGACGACGAGCTCGGCCCGGTCGGCTCCGCTGTGGCGACCCACGTTGACGAGGCACTGCGCGACGGCCAGACCGAGGGCGTCCCCGGTGACCGGATCGAGGCGACCGACCGCCGAGACGTCACCCGTCACGGCGACCTCGAGACCGCCCGACCGGGACTGCTCGACGGCCGCGTGCAGTCGGCTGCGCTCCCAGGCGTCCGCGGCCCTCACGGCGACCTCGGGCGGCACGGAGCCCGGCGAGAGCCAGTCCCGCCCCACGAGCACCTCGAGGTCGGCCGCGATCGACCGGGCGGTCTCGGGCGGCAGGGCTCCGGGACGGGTGGTCGCCAGGGCGGCGAGGTGCCCGAGGATCGTGTCGTGGACCAGGGCGGCCGCCTGCTGCTCGATGTCGACGCGGATGCCCTGGACCTGCTGCTCGAGCGCCGCTCGGTGCAGCCGGGGCTGGGCCTCGCGGGCACGTCCCCGCGACACCTCGGCATGGCCCGTCACCACGGCCACGAGGACGAACGCCAGCAGCGCGGTGACGTCGAGCCGGAGGGAGGCGCCCGTGTGCCACGTCGCCAGCTGCGTGGCGAGCTCGCCCGCCGCGTAACCCGCGGCCGACCAGAGGAGACCTCGACGAGGGCCGACGGCGGTGCTGCCGACCATGACGAGGGCGATCTTGGGCAGCGAGAGCGAGAAGGCGTCCGAGGCCTGCACGGCCGCCACCTGCGAGAAGAGGGTGACGGCGTACCAGTACAGGGCTGCGGTCCCGACGATCAGGTAGGCGAGATGGGCCGTCGTCGAACGCGAGCGCTCGACCACGACGAGAAGGACGACCAGGGGCACGAGCGAGACCAGGGCCGGCCAGAGGAGCAGATCGGGCGTGGCGGCCTGTTTGGCGAGCAACAGGGCCGCCGCCGCCGCGAGGACCGTGGCCGCGATGGCGTGACACGCCCTCGACACGGAGTCGCCGACGGCCGCGGGAGCGAGGTGGGCGGGGAGGCCGAGCAGCATGCGGCCTCCTCGGCTCGTTCGGGTCAGGAGAGATCATGGCAGAAGGCGGACCCGGGCTGTACCCCGACATGTGGGGCCATCGACGAGGAAGGGCGGGCAGGTGGTTCGTTTTGTGCCCCGTTCCCCTCGGCGAAGGGGCGACACCATGGGCACCGTGGCCCGCCGACCCGAGGGCCCGACGGCCCGACGGCCCGACGGCCCGACGGCCCTGAACTCTCGCAGGCTCAGAACAGTCGAGGCTGCGACCGTGCCCCACCGGGCAGTTCGTGGGCGATGAGTGCCCGGGGAACGGAGGAGCCACCGGTACCGACCGTCAGATCGGGGGTGCCAGGAAGGGCGCCGGTGGCTGCCGTGCCGGTACCGTTCAGCCCCATGAGTCGCAGGGAGCGCGCGCTGTCGTCGAGCGCCGCGGAGCGCATCGACCCCGTGGACGGGTCGGCCTGGCCCTTCTCGAGGCCGTACTCGCGCAACAGGGGCCGCAGACGTGCGGCCAGCCACGAGCGGTAGCCCGTCGGTGCGTAGGTGCCCTGGGCGTAGAGCGCGCGGTATTTGACCACGAGCTCGGGGTGCTCACGTTCGAGCCAGGCGAACCACCATTCTTTGACCCCGGGCTTGAGATGCAAGGCGCTGTACATGACGCTCGAGGCACCCGAGTCGCGGACGGCCGCGAGCGCTGCGTGCAGGTGGTCGAGCCCGTCGGTGAGGTACGGCAGCACGGGCATCATGAAGACCGAGCAGGACAACCCCAGCTCGCGGGCCGCCGAGACGGTGGCCAGGCGGGCCGCGGTCGTCGGCGTGCCCGGCTCGACCGACTGCTGCAGGTCGTCGTCGTAGACGGCGATCGACATGGCCAGGTCGACGGGCACGTGCTGTGCCGCCTCGGCGAGCAGGGGCAGGTCGCGCCGCAACAACGTGCCCTTCGTCAAGATGCTGAAGGGGGTGCCCGAGTCGGCGAGGGCGGCGATGATGCCGGGCATGAGCCGGTACCGACCCTCGGCACGCTGATAGGGGTCGGTGTTGGTGCCGAGAGCGACCGGGTGGTGCTGCCACGTCGGACGGTGGAGTTCGCGGGCGAGCACCTCGGCGACGTTCACCTTGACGACGATCTGGCGGTCGAAGTCGTCGCCGCCGTCGAGGTCGAGGTACTCGTGGGTGGGGCGGGCGAAGCAGTACACGCAGGCGTGGCTGCAGCCGCGGTAGGGATTGATCGTCCATCCGAAGGGCAGAGTCGAGTCGCCACCCGGGACGCGGTTGAGAGCACTCTTGGCGACCACCTCGTGGAACGTGACCCCCGCGAACTCGGGCGTCGTGACGGAGGTGATCAGGTTGTTCAGTCGCGCCAGACCGGGCAGCGCCGAGGCGTTCTCGGTGTCGACCGCTTGCTCGGACCATCGCATGCCCCCATTCGAACACATGTTCGAATCAGGGTCAACCCGGGGCGTGCCGTGCGGGGTCGCGCGGCCCGGCACCGGGCCTAGGCGTGGATGTGCAGCGCCTCGGCGGTCGCCCCGATGGTCGACGCGGCCCGCCGCTCGTCGGACGAGAGGTCGTCGCCGTAGGTCGGGATCATCGCGTTCAGTCGCGGCTTCCATGCCGCGATGCGGTCGGGGAAGCACCGCTCGAGCACGCTGAGCATGATCGGCACGGCCGTGGACGCCCCCGGGGACGCGCCGAGCAGACCCGCAATGGTGCCGTCGGCCGCCGTGATCACCTCGGTGCCGAACTGCAGCACCCCGCCCTTCTTGCGGTCCTTCTTGATGACCTGCACCCGCTGGCCGGCGGTGATGCGGTACCAGTCCTTCGGATCGGCGTCGGGCATGAACTCGCGGAGCGCCTCGAACTTGGTCTGCTTGCTCGCCGCGAGCTGCCCCACGAGGTACTTGACCAGCGAGAGGTTGGCGAGCCCGGCGCGGATCATCGGGTACAGGTTGTGGGCACGGATCGAGGCGAACAGGTCGAACATCGAACCGTGCTTGAGGAACTTCGGGCTGAAGCCGGCATAGGGCCCGAACATCAGGCTGGCCTGCCCGTCGACGACGCGGGTGTCGAGGTGCGGGACCGACATCGGGGGCGAGCCGACGGCGGCCTTGCCGTAGACCTTGGCCTGGTGCTTGCCGACGATCGCAGGATCGTCGCAGCGGAGGAACTCACCACTGACCGGGAACCCGCCGAAGCCCTTGATCTCGTCGATGCCCGACTTCTGCAGCAGGTGCAGTGCGCCGCCGCCGGCGCCGACGAAGACGAAGCGTGCGTCGACGGTCGTCGGCATGCCACCGACCTGCTTGCGGAGGGCCACCCGCCACGTGCCGTCGGCGAGCTTCGTGAGGTTCGTGACGCGGTGGTCGACCTCGAGCAGGGCCCCCTCGCCCTGCAGGTACGTGAGGAGGAGGCGCGTGAGCGACCCGAAGTCGACGTCCGTTCCGGCGGCGATGCGCGTCGCCGCGATCGGCTGCCCCTTCGCCCGACCCGGGATCAGGACCGGTGCCCACGACCGGATGACGGACGAGTCGGTGCTGAACTCGAGCCCCTGGAACAGCGGGTGCTCACGCAGTGCCTCGTGTCGCTTGCGGAGGTACTCGACGTTCTTCTCACCCCAGACGAAGCTCATGTGCGGGGTCGAGTTGATGAAGGCGTCGGGCTGGGGCAGGGCCCCCTCGGCCACGAGGAACGACCAGAACTGTCGCGAGACCTGGAACTGCTCGTTGACCTTGACGGCGCTCGAGGTGTCGATCGTGCCGTCGGACCGTTCGGGCGTGTAGTTGAGCTCGCAGAGGGCGGAGTGACCCGTGCCCGCGTTGTTCCAGGGGTTGCTCGACTCGAGGGCGACGTCGCCCAGCGCCTCGTAGATCTGGATCGTCCAGCTCGGCTCGAGCTGCTTGATCATGGCACCGAGGGTGGCACTCATGATGCCTGCCCCGATGAGGGCTACGTCGACGGGCTTCTTCGCATCGGTCACGAGGTCAGTCTAGGCCCGCCCCCTCGGCGACCCCGGGTGACCACCGGACGACGACACCCCGGTGTCTCGATGCCGAGAGACCGGGGTGCGTCGCGTCACCGGCCTCAGGTGGCCGGCACCGAGGGATCAGGCGACGGCGCGCTCGGCGGCGACGAGCTCGGCGATCTGCACGGCGTTCAGCGCCGCACCCTTGCGGAGGTTGTCGTTGCTGATGAAGAGCGCGAGCCCACGGTGGCCGGGGACGCCCTCGTCGTGACGGATGCGGCCGACGAAGCTCGGATCGGCTCCCGCCGCCTCGAGCGGGGTCGGGACGTCGGTGAGGACCACCCCGGGGGCGTCGCGCAGCAGTTCTTCGGCGCGCTCCACCGTGATGTCCGAGGCGAACTCGGCGTTGATCGAGAGCGAGTGCCCCGTGAAGACCGGCACGCGGACGCACGTGCCGCTGACCAGCAGGTCGGGGCGCTCGAGGATCTTGCGGCTCTCGTTGCGCAGCTTCTTCTCTTCGTCGGTCTCGTTCGTGCCGTCGTCGACGATGCTGCCCGCGAGCGGGATGACGTCGAAGGCGATGGGACGGACGTACTTCACCGGTTCGGGCAGGTCGACCGCGCGACCGTCGTGCACGAGGCCGATGGTGTCGCCCTCGATCGCGGCGCGGGTCTGCTGCAGCAGCTCGTCGGCGCCGGCGAGGCCGCTGCCCGACACGGCCTGGTAGGTGCTGACGATCAGACGCTGCAGGGTGGCCTCGGTGTCGAGCACCTTCAGCACGGGCATGGCCGCCATGGTCGTGCAGTTGGGGTTGGCCACGATGCCCTTCACCGCCTCGCGCAGGGCGTGGGGGTTCACCTCGCTGACCACCAAGGGCACCTCGGGGTCCATGCGCCAAGCGCTCGAGTTGTCGATGACGAGCGCACCGGCCGCGGCGAACCGCGGGGCGTGGGCCCGCGATCCCGTGGCGCCGGCCGAGAAGAGGGCGATGTCGAGACCGGCGGGATCGGCCGTCTCGATGTCCTCGACGACGATCTCGACCCCGCGGAAGGGCAGGGTCGTGCCCGCCGACCGGGCGGTGGCGAAGAAGCGGATCTCGGCGACCGGGAAGTCGCGCTCGTCGAGCAGCGTGCGCATGACCTTGCCGACCTGTCCGGTCGCGCCGATCACGCCGACGCGCAGTCCTTCGGCCATGGGTGCCTCCTGGGGGTTCGGTGGTGCAGGGTTCGGTGGTGCCGGGTTCGGTGGTGCAGGCCGCGGAACGGCGGGAGCAGGGTCGGGAGGCGCGGTGCGAGAGCCGCGCGCGCCTCCTGGTCGAGGACCGGGTCGCGTCAGCGGCCGGTGCCGCCGTGGACGACCGCGTCGACCTCGGCGTCGAGACCGAAGGCCGTGTGGACGACGCGGAGTGCGTCGTTCAGGGTGTCGGCCCGGGTGACCACCGAGAT
>NZ_JXQZ01000003.1 GCF_000878135.1 Frigoribacterium sp. MEB024 | reverse complement strand
GCGGGCGCCGCACGAAGAACGACCCCACGACGGCGAACACCGAGATGATGGCCCCGACCAGGAACGCGGCGCGCACGCCGGCTCCGGTCGCGGCGGCACCGGCACCGGACTGGCTGGCGGCCGCGGTGGCGGCGAGGGTCATCACGGTGACGAACACGGCGGTGCCGGCGGCGCCGGCCAGCTGCTGCACCGTGCCGACGATCGCGCTCCCGTGTGAGTACAGGTTCGACGGCAACGACCCGAGGCCCGACGTGAACAGCGGCGTGAACATGAAGGCCAGGCCGATGCTGAGGGCGACGTGGGCGGCGAGGACCATCGGGATCGGGGTGGACTCGGACACCGTCGACATGAACCACAGCACGGCGCTGACGAGGGTGGTGCCGGGCACGAGCAGCACGGTCGGGCCGTACTTGTCGAACAAGCGTCCCACGACGGGCGACAGCAGGCCCTGGACGAGACCGCCGGGCAGCAGCAGCAGCCCGGTGGCGAGCGGGTCGAGGCCGTGCACGTTCTGCAGGTAGATCGGCAGGACGATCAGGGTGCCGAAGAGGGCGATCATGCCGACGCCGAGCACCGACGCCGAGATCGTGAAGGTGCGCGACGAGAACGTGCGCAGGTCGAGCAGGGCGCGGTCGCGACGCTGCAGCGAGCGCTGACGCAGCACGAACGCGACGAGCGCGACGACGCCGACGGCCAGCGGCACCCAGGCGGGGACGGCGGCCTCGGCCCCCTCGCCGATCGAACTGAGCCCGAAGACGATGCCACCGAAGGCGAAGGCCGACAGGATCACCGAGGTGACGTCGAGGGGCACCTTCTTCGGCGTGGTGACGTTCTTGACGCGGGCGGCACCGAGCGCGAGCGCCACGAGGGCGATCGGCAGCACGAGGATGAACATGAAGCGCCACTCGAGCACGCTCAGGATGACGCCCGAGATCGTCGGGCCGATGGCCGGTGCGACCGAGATGACGATCGAGATGTTGCCCATCGTGCGGCCGCGCGTGGCCGGCGGCACGAGGGTGAGCACGGTGGTCATCAGCAGCGGCATCATGATCGCCGTGCCCGAGGCCTGCACGACGCGGCCGAGCAGCAGCACGCCGAAGCCGGGGGCGATCGCCGAGATCGCCGTGCCCAGGCTGAACAGGCTCATCGCGGTGATGAACACCGGGCGGGTGTTGAAGCGCTGCAGCAGGAAGCCCGTGATCGGGATGACCACGGCCATGGTGAGCATGAAGCCCGTGGTCAACCACTGCCCCGCCGTGACGGTGATGTCGAGGTCGCGCGTGAGGCTCGGCAGGGCGACGCCCATGATGGTCTCGTTGAGGATCACGACGAAGGCCGACACGAGCAGCAGCCCGATGACGAGCTTGTTGCGCGCCTCGGTGCCGGCCTGGTCGCCGTCGGCACCCGCTGTCGCGGTGTCGCCGACTCGGCTCTCGCCGGCTCGGCTGTCGCCGACGGTCGTCGGGGGAGAGGGGTCGATGCTCAAATGGGGCTCCTCGGAGGTGACGGCGGGTATGCCTGTGCGTCCGAACGTACGAGACGGTCCGGTTCTTCCCGATCCGTCACGAACGCCCCGACGTCACCCCGAGGAGGCGCGGTGCCGGTCGGTCAGACGTCGCGTCGCTTGACGAGCGCGAGCGCCAGACCGAAGAGCACCACGACCCAGCCGACGAGCACGAGCAGAGCGCTCCACGGCTCGAGGACGAGGGCTCCGTCCGGGCTGGGCAGGGCCACGGCCGACTGGCCGGAGACGACGTAGTCGTAGAGCCGGGCGGCGGCGTTCGGCGGGATGATCTCGGCCAGCGTGTAGACCCACGCGGCGTCGACGAACGCCGTGAAGATCTGCACGATGATCGGCAGCACGAAGACCAGGCCGACCGAGGCCGCGATTGCACCGGCACCGTTGCGGATGATCGCCCCGAGCGAGAAGGCGATCATGCCGATGAAGGCGATCGAGGCCGCGGCACCGACCACGCTCCGCCAGAGGGCGCCGTCGCCGAAGTCGACCGTGATGTCGTTCGACGGCAGGATCGCGCTGTTGATCAGCAGGGTCAGGACGAGGGCGACCAGCGACACCACGAAGAGCGTCAGCGCGACCACGACGAGCTTGGCGACGACCGCGGGCAGGCGCTTGGGCACCGTGGCGAAGGTCGACCGGATCATGCCCGTGCCGAACTCGCCGGTGATCACCAGGGCGCCCAGGATCGACGCGACGAGCTGGCCGAACACCACGCCGACCGAGACGGACTGCGCGACGATCTGCTGCTGTTGTTCGGTGCTGGCCTCGCCGGCCTGGAACAGGCCCGCGCTCAGGGCGAAGAGGGCACCGAAGCCGACGATGATGACGACCATGATCGACAGGCACCACCAGGTCGAGCGGAGCGTGCGCAGCTTGATGACCTCGCTGCGCAGCACGCCGCCGAAGGTGAGCTTCGAGGTCGGGCGCGCGGGTCGGTCGCGGTGACGGGTGGGGGTCGTGGCGGTCATCGGGTCGCTCCCTGGGGGGTCTGCGTGTCGGGGGCGACGTGGCTGCCTCGCGCCGCGCCTCCTGCGTGGTATTCGACGGAGTCCTGCGTGAGGGTCATGTACGCGTCCTCGAGCGAGCGGACCAGTGGGGTGAGCTCGTGCAGCACGACGCCGGACGAGGCGGCTAGGTCGCCGACCCGCTCGGCGGTGATGCCGCGCAGCTCGACGACGCCGGGCTCGACGGCCGTGACGGCGACGTCGGGCCCCTGCAGCAACGAGACGAGGTGGTCGGCGTGCGGGCTGCGGACGCGGACGGCGTCGCCCGAGGCCTGCGAGATGACGTCCGAGATGGGGGAGTCGGCGAGCACCTTGCCGCGCCCGAGCACGATGAGGTGGTCGGCGGTCTGCGCCATCTCGCTCATCAGGTGCGACGAGAGGAACACGGTGCGGCCCTCGCTCGCGAGGAAGCGGGCCAGGGTGCGCACCCAGACGACGCCCTCGGGGTCGAGGCCGTTGACGGGCTCGTCGAGGATGACGGTGGCCGGGTCGCCGAGCAGCGCGGCGGCGATGCCGAGGCGCTGGCCCATGCCGAGCGAGAACCCGCCGACGCGCTTCTTCGCGACCGATTCGAGGCCGGTCAGGGCGATCACCTCGTCGACGCGCTTCTTGCCGATGCCGTGGGTGGCGCCCATGGCGAGCAGGTGGTCGTGCGCGCTGCGACCGGTGTGCACGGCCTTGGCGTCGAGCAGGACGCCGACCTCGTGCAGGGGGGCCGCGTGGTCCGCGAACCGCTTGCCGTTGACCGTGACGCTGCCGCTGGTGGGGCGGTCGAGCCCGACGATCATGCGCATGGTGGTGGACTTGCCGGCGCCGTTCGGGCCGAGGAACCCGGTGACGAGACCGGGTCGGACCGTGAAGGTGGCGTCGTCGAGCGCGCGCTTGTCTCCGTAGATCTTGGTGAGGTTCCGGGCTTCGATCATCGCGTGCGTCCTGTCGTCGGCATGCTGAGGGGTGTCCGCATCGCCCCAGGCTAGGGGCGCGGTGCGCCCGGGGGCATCCCCCGCCCGGCCGAGACCGGTGGATGCACGAGTGGTCCGCTCGGTGGACGCCGCGTCCCGGGGTCGACCCGTTACAGTCGTCCCTCGTGATCGCCGACACCCTGCTCGCCGCCCTGCCCGCCTCGACCGGCGGGGGGTTCGTCCTCTTCAACCCCGACGAGCTGCTGCCCGCCCTGGGGCCCTGGGCCCTCGCCGGCATCTCGCTGATGGTCTTCATCGAGTCGGGCGTGCTGTTCCCCTTCCTGCCCGGCGACTCGCTGCTCTTCACGGCCGGCGTGCTGCACGAGGCGCTGGGGCTGCAGGTCTGGGTGATCGCGCTCTGCGCCTTCGTCGCCGCGGTGCTGGGCGACCAGGTGGGCTACTTCCTCGGCAACCGATTCGGCCGCCGCCTCTTCACGGACGACGCGCGCATCCTGAAGACGGCCTACCTCGAACGTGCCGAGGCCTTCTTCGCGAAGTACGGCGGCACGAGCCTGATCCTCGGTCGGTTCGTCCCGATCGTCCGCACCTACGTCCCTCTGGCGGCCGGGACCGCGGGCTACCGGTACCCGAAGTTCCTGCTCTTCAACGTGACGGGCGCCTTCCTCTGGGCCGTGGGCATGACGGTGCTCGGCTCGCTGCTCGGCGGCATCCCGTTCATCCGCGACCACATCGACGTGCTGGCGGTCGTGCTCGTCGTGCTGTCGGTCGTGCCGATCGCCCTGCACGCCCTGCTCGCCTGGCGCCGGTCGCGCCGCGAGGCCGCCCTGACCGAGCTGCGCACCGCCGACGTCGGCGACGACGACGGCACCCGTCCCGGCTCGGCCGGCCGCCCCGAGTGACCGTCGCGCCGCTCGGCTCGGTCGACGACCTCGTCTCCCGTGCCCTCGCGGTCCACGCCCGGACGCAGGAGGCGCGGCTCGGCCCCTCCGCGGGCCTCGCCTCGGCCGCCGGGTCGGCCCCGACGCCCGTCCGCACCCTGATCGGCGTCGCGGGTGAGCCCGGTGGCGGCAAGAGCACGGCGGCCGCGGCCGTCGTCGAGGGCCTCACGCGGGTCGGGGTGCGCGCCGTCGTCGTCCCCATGGACGGTTTCCACCTCGCCGGTGCAACCCTCGCCCGACTCGACCGTCTCGACCGCAAGGGAGCCATCGACACCTTCGACGCCGACGGCTACCTCGCCCTGCTCGAGCGGCTGCGGTGGCGGTCGGGGACGGTGTGGGCACCCGAGTACGTCCGCGGCGTCGAGGAGTCGATCGGCGGCGCGGTCGAGGTCGACCCGTCGGTCGAGGTCGTGGTCAGCGAGGGCAACTACCTGCTGGCCGAGCTCGCGCCGTGGCCCGAGGTGCGCTCGGCGTTCGACGAGGTGTGGTTCGTCGACACCCCGTCCGGGCTCCGACGCCGCTGGCTCGTCGACCGCCACGTCCGCTTCGGCATGACGCCCGAGGCCGCCGAGGCCTGGGCCGCCGGCCCCGACGAGGCGAACGCCCGGCTCGTCCGAGCCACCCGCGCCCGGGCCGACGTCGTCGTGGACGCCGGCCGCCTCTGGCCCGACGCCTGACCGCCCGGCCGCACCGCGCCTCCTCGACTTCCGCCTCCCTGTCCCTGCCGCCGCCGCCGCCCGCGCGCTGAGCATTTCGCGACAGAGGCGCCGCGATATGCCGTGCGGCACGGAGGTGAGCGGCGTGTCCCGGGGATGTTGTCGGGTTCGGCACGTCGACGGGGCCGGCAACGGTCGGGAATGGCACAGGCGGAGGGGATGTGCGGGCCGGGATGTGCGCGCCGAGTCCGGGAGGTGCGGGCCGGGATGTGCGCGCCGAGTCCGGGAGGTGCGGGCCGGGATGTGCGCGCCGAGTCCAGGAGGCGCGGGCCGGGATGTGCGCACCGATTCCAGGAGGCGCGGGCCGGGATGTGCGCGCCGAGTCCGGGAGGTGCGGGCCGGGATGTGCGCGCCGAGTCCGGGAGGCGCGGGTCGCGTTCGCCGACCGGCCGACCGTGTCGGAGGTCCGCCCTAGGGTGGACGATCATGCGCCTGTTGTTGATCCGCCACGGTCAGACCCCCGACAACGTCGAGGGCAAGCTCGGCACCGTCGCCCCCGGCGTGGGGCTCACCGACCTCGGTCGGCGCCAGGCCGAGGCGCTGCCCACGGCCCTCGCCGACGAGACGATCGGTGCGCTCGCGGTCAGCACGCTCGTGCGCACGCAGCTCACCGCGGCTCCTCTGGCCGCCGTCACGGGGCTGACGCCGACGGTGCTCGACGGGCTCCGAGAGGTGAAGGCGGGCGACCTCGAGGACCGCAGCGACGCCGCCGCGGTCACGGCCTACGTCGGCTGCGTCTTCTCCTGGGCGGAGGGTGACCTCGACGCGCGGGTGCCCGGATCGGAAGACGGGCACGAGTTCTTCGCTCGCTACGACGCGGCGCTGGCCGACCTGATCGTCGCGGGCGAGCGTGACGGTCACGAGACGGTCGCCGCCGTCAGCCACGGCGCGGCCATCCGCGCCTGGGTCGGGTCGCGGGCGGTCAACGCCGACGACGAGTTCATCCGGCACCACCTGCTCGAGAACACGGGCGTCGTCACGCTCGAGGGCACCCTCGATCGCGGCTGGCGCCTCCGGACCTGGCAGGGCCTTCCCGTCGGCGGTGGCGAGCTGCTCGACCTCGACGCGGCCGACCCCACCGGCGAGTCCTACTGACCGTCGAGACGACCGTCGGTCCGGCCCCCGGGGCCGACGCTCGGCCCGACCCCCGACCCCCGATCCGGCGGCCGCCCGGCACGGCTAGGCGAGCAGGCGCTCGAGTGCCGGGCCGGAGAACTTGCCCTCGGGGTCGACCTCGTGGACGAGCGCGGCGAAGTCGGCCAGCCGGGGATAGGCCTCGACGATCGCCGCGTGCGGCAGGGCCGACAGCTTGCCCCAGTGGGGGCGCGGGGTGAACGGTGCCAGCGCCTCCTCGATCCGGGGGATCAAGGCGGCGACCTCGGTGGGGTGCTTCTTCCAGGTGAACGCGATGGCCAGGCTGTCCTGCGGTGTCGGACTCAACCAGAGCGGGTCGCCCGCGACGGTGCGGGTCTCGCAGGTGTGCAGGTGCGGGCGCAGCTCGTCGCCGAGGTGTCGTACGGCGTGGAGTGCGGCCGCACCGTCCTCGAGGGCGACGAAGTGTTCGCTCTGGAGTTCGGAACCGACCGACGGGGTGGCGTCGATGCGGAAGTGCGGCAGCCGGTCGGCCCACGACCCCACGCTGCCGTCCATCGGGGTCGACTTCGTGCCGGTGACCTCGGCGTGCTCGTCGACGGGGGCGGGGCGGGCGCCCCACAGGTCACGGGGCATCGACACGTCGGCGAGGCCCTCGGGCACGCGCGACTTGACCAGCACCTCGCGGATGCGGTGGTCGAACTCGTGGAAGAAGCTGACGCTGTGACCGGCTCCCATGACGTCCGTCAAGTGGTCCTCGACGCTCGACCAGGGCAGGTCGACGTAGGTGTCCTGCCGCATGCGGAACCCGGGCTGGACGTCGAGGGTCACCCTGACCACCACGCCCAGGGCGCCCAGGGCCACGACGCTGCCGTCGAATCCCTGCTGCCCACGACGGACGGTCCGGAGCGACCCGTCGGGCCCGACGATCTCGAGGGCCGACACCGCGCTCGACAGGCTCCCCAAGCCGAGTCCCGAGCCGTGGGTGCCGGTCGCGATCGCGCCACCCACCGAGATGTGCGGCAACGACCCCATGTTCAGCAGGGCGAGTCCGTGCCGGTCGAGGTGCTGCGCGACGACGGCGTAGTTCGTGCCGGCCCCGACGGTGACGCTGTGGCCGTCGTCCGAGATCACGGGGTCGGCGGGCAACGCCGTGGTCGACACCAGCAGGCCCGGGCCGTCGGCCACGTCGCTGAACGAGTGGCGTGTGCCCAGCGCCCGGATGCGGGGGGCCCCGGCGACGAGTTCGCTCAGCTCGTCGACCGTGGTCGGCTGCACGACCCGGGTCGCCCCGTAGCTGAAGCTGTCGGCCCAGTTGCGCTCGTCGCGTCGGGGTGGCCGGAGGGTCTCGTGCGTCGTCGTCACCGGTCGAGTCTCGCACGCGCCCGCGACGCCTGCCGGGTCGGCCCGCGCCCCCTGCCGGGTCAGGCCGCGGTGCCTGCCGGGTCGGCCCGCGCCCCCTGCCGGGTCAGGCCGCGATGCCCTCCTCGTCCTCGCGGACGGCCACGCGTTCGTTCGCGAGCCGGGTGCGGCGCACGCTCCAGAGATGGGTGAGTCCGGCGAGGGCGAGACCGGCGGCGAGCCAGAGCGAGAGCGTCAGCCCGGCCCGGCCCCAGCCCTGGCCGGGGAAGTACACGATCGACTGCGTGGCGTGCAGCCAGGCGGAGCCGTTCCAGAAGGCACCCAACGCCCCGAAGAAGGGCGGCACGAGCTGCGACGAGAAGACGCCGCCCGAACTGGTGAAGTTCAACATGACGAACAGCATGGTCAGGGCCGGCGTCGTCCAGTGGCGCAGCAGGGGGTGCAGGCCGATGCCGATCACGACGACGGCGGTGACGTACAACCAGCTGACGAGTGCCACACCCCACAGGCCGGTCGTGACGATGCCGTAGACGGGGCCGACGACGACGGTGCCGATCGCCGCGATCACGGCGGCCGTGACGACACCGGCGAGGAGGCGCGAGCCGAGTCCCAGCCGGGCGCTCGCCGCCGAGATGGCCGCGGCGCTCGCGTACGCGCCGACGCTCAGGGCGACGAGCAGGAAGAACAGTCCCTGTCCTGTCGGGTCGCCCTCGCCGCTCGGCACGACGTCGTCGACCTTCAGGGGCAGGCCGAGCTCGTAGGCGACCGGTCCGAACACCTTCTGCAGGACGCTCGCGGTCGTGTCGGACGCCGCGGACGAGACGTACAGGGTCGCGTCGGTGGCGCCGACCTCGAACGCACCCGAGATCTCGCGGTCGGTGATGAGCCTGCGCGCCGCGTCGGCGTCCGCGACGGTGCGCACGTCGAGGGCGTCCGGGTCGGCGTCGTTGAGCTGCTGGGCGAAGACCTCGCTCTGGGCCGAGCTGCCCACGACGGCGACGGGCACGTGGTGGGGGGTCGGGTGGCCGAAGGCGCCGAGATAGGCGAGGGCCATGCCGGTGGCCAGGAAGAGGGGGATGAGCACGTGCAGGCCGAGGGACCGCCAGGCCGCGGCGTCGGGGCGCGGGCGGCGCACGCTCGTGGGCCCGGCGTGCTGGTGACCGCGATGGAGGCGCGGGTCGGGTCGGTCGTCCCGCCCACGGAGAGGGTCGCCGCGGAACGAGTCGGGGTCGGGGCGCGCGCCGTCGTCCGGGCGGTGCAGGGTCAGGTCGGTGGTCGTCACGGGGCTCCTCGTGGTCGGGGGCGCCGTTGCCCGTCGGGTCTACAGTTGCAGTATGCAACACGATCGACCCCCTCGGTGTTCCCGACGGCACGCCGTTAGGCTGGCCCCGTGACGGACCAGCGGGGGCAGCAAGGCATCGACACGGTCTACTCGGAGCTCGAGACCGTGTCCCGACGGGCCGTCGCCCGCGCCCGGCACAAGAGCGCCCCGCTGTCGTTCGTCGAGCACTCGCTCGTCACCTTCATCGCGGCCCACCCCGGGTGCCGAGCCACCGACATCGCGGCGGACTTCGGCCTCAACCGGTCGACCGTCTCGCGCCAGCTCGGCGGACTCGTCCAGCTGGGCCTCGTCGAGCCCGGCGAGGGGGCCGCGGTCGAGGGGCGACGAGGGCAGGCGCTCACGCTGACCGTCCGTGGTCGTGATCTGCTCGCCCGGTCCGTCGACGCCAACCGGTCCGCTCTCGCCGACCGGCTCGAGGGGTGGACGGCCGCCGAGGTCGACGCGCTCGCCGCGGCGTTGCACCGTCTCAACTCCGCCTTCGTCGACTGACCCGGACGGCGCGTCCGGGTCCGTCCGCCTCCGCGACCGGGTCCGTCGGCATCGGCGCCCGAGTCCGGTCCCCGGCGCCGGGTCCCGGCCCGCCCGGGCGATGCCTGTCGTCGTGGGCGACGGGTGTCGCCGACCCGCGCCTCCTCGTCATTCGGGGTACAGATCGTGTGACTCGTGTGACTGGAGTCGTGTCGTGCATCCCCCTGTGAACCCCCGACTGGGGACAAGCCGATGACGAGAAACCTTGATGTGCGGGTTTACCCTTCCCGTTTCCGCCCGTAGGCTGATCGGGTTCCCCACCCCCCGACGACCGTCGATCCGGCGCGTCCTGCGGGCTCGGGGCCGACCAGAGATAGGTGCTCCTCCGTGACTTCGCCCGTGACCCTGCCCCGCCGACAGGGCGTCGCCGCCGCCGTGGCGACGGTGCTGCTCAGCCTCACGCTCGTCGTGTCGGGCACGGTGCTCGGGGCCTCGCCCGCGCAGGCCGCTTCGTACCCCTCGTGGGACGACGTCCAGGCCGCCCGGTCGAGCGAGTCGGCCAAGGCCGCCGAGGTCAGCCGCATCCAGGGGCTGCTCGACCAGCTCGCGAGCGACGCCAGCACCGCCCAGGCCGAGGCCGAGCGTCTCGGTGCCGAGTTCGAGCAGGCCCAGGCCGACGCCGACGCCGGTGCCGCCAAGCTCGCCGAACTGCAGTCGCAGGCCGACGAGAAGGCCGCGGTGGCCGACGCCAGCGAGCAGCGCGCCGGTCAGGTCTCGGCCCAGCTCGCCCGCACGGGTGGCGGCAACGTGTCGTCGCAGCTCGTGGGCGACACCGAGCAGGCGGACGACCTCCTCTACCGGCTCGGCGCGATGAGCAAGCTCACCGAGCAGACCGACGGCATCCGTCAGCAGGCCGTGAACGACCGCAACGTGGCGCAGTCGCTGTCCGACCAGGCCAAGGTCGCCTCGGACGCGCTCGTGAAGCTTCAGGGTGCCGCCCAGGTCTCGATGGACGAGGCGCAGGCCGCGTCCGACGCCGCCGCGGCCGCCGTCGCCGCCCAGCAAGAGAACGAGTCGCGCCTCCAGGGTCAGCTCGCCGTGCTGCAGGACCAGAGCCTGCAGACCGAGGCCGACTACGCCACCGGCGTCGAGGTCGCACGTCAGGCCGAAGAGGCCCGCAAGGCCGCGGCGGCCGCCGAGGCCGCCCGCCAGGCCGAGGCCCTCCGTCAGCAGCGCGCCGCGGCTGCCGCG
>NZ_JXQZ01000029.1 GCF_000878135.1 Frigoribacterium sp. MEB024 | reverse complement strand
CTATAATACGAAATCTACAACTTCGGTGGTGTGCTTGAGCCCCGTTACATTGTCGGCGCGGAATCACTTGACCAGTGAGCTATTACGCACTCTTTCAAGGGTGGCTGCTTCTAAGCCAACCTCCTGGTTGTCTATGCAACTCCACATCCTTTCCCACTTAGCACACGCTTAGGGACCTTAGTTGGTAGTCTGGGTTGTTTCCCTCTCGACGATGAAGCTTATCCCCCACCGTCTCACTGCTGCGCTCTCACTTACCGGCATTCGGAGTTTGGCTGACGTCAGTAAGCTTTTGGGCCCCATCGGCCATCCAGTAGCTCTACCTCCGGCAAGAAACACGCAACGCTGCACCTAAATGCATTTCGGAGAGAACCAGCTATCACGAAGTTTGATTGGCCTTTCACCCCTATCCACAGCTCATCCCCTCAGTTTTCAACCTAAGTGGGTTCGGTCCTCCACGACGTCTTACCGTCGCTTCAACCTGGCCATGGATAGATCACTTCGCTTCGGGTCTAGGACATGCGACTGGATCGCCCTATTAAGACTCGCTTTCGCTACGGCTACCCCACACGGGTTAACCTCGCCACATATCGCTAACTCGCAGGCTCATTCTTCAAAAGGCACGCTGTCACCCCTACAAGGAGGCTCCAACGGTTTGTAAGCAAACGGTTTCAGGTACTATTTCACTCCCCTCCCGGGGTACTTTTCACCTTTCCCTCACGGTACTTGTCCGCTATCGGTCATCTGGGAGTATTTAGGCTTATCAGGTGGTCCTGACAGATTCACACGGGATTTCTCGGGCCCCGAGCTACTTGGGATCCCCATTCAGCCAGCGCCAGCATTTCGGCTACGGGGTTCGCACCCTCTATGACCAGCCATTCAAAGCTGTTCGCCTATACTGCGCTGTAACTGTCCCTGTCCGGCAGAACAGGACAACGGGTCCCACAACCCCGACCATGCAACGACCGCCGTCTATCACACATGACCGGTTTAGCCTCTTCCGATTTCGCTCGCCACTACTGACGGAATCACTGTTGTTTTCTCTTCCTGTGGGTACTGAGATGTTTCACTTCCCCACGTTCCCTCTACCCGCCCTATATATTCAGGCGGGAGTCACCAGACATAACGCCTGGCGGGGTTTCCCCATTCGGAAATCCTCGGATCAGGGCTCGATTATCAGCTCCCCGAGGCTTATCGCAGATTTCTACGTCCTTCTTCGGCTCCAGATGCCAAGGCATCCACCGTTTGCTCTTAGAAACTTGACCACAAAGTTGCTGCCAGCCAAAGACTGACAGCTCAGTGTTATCTCATTCGCCAACCACACCCAAAGGGCGGATTGGTCTAAGAAATTGCACTTAGTATCACAAACAACAACCAACCCGAAGGCCGGCCCTGCTTGCGACTAAGATGCTCGCGTCCACTGTGTAGTTCTCAAAATACGGGCGGCACCATGAACACCCTGCAAGTAATGCAGAACCCTCATGGCCCAGAGGAAAAACAACCACACCATGTGTGGATGCTTGGTCCCTCAGGACCCAACAGCGTGCAAGCCCCCCACCCAGAACACCCTCACCTTCCAGACACCCGAAGGTGCCGTACTAGCGCTGATGCTCTTCGCGAAGAGCCATTGTCAATGTTCCACCCATGAGCGCCGGCCGAAGACATTCGCTTCGAAACCGACTTGACTCGTTGACCCCCGTGTATACCGCGGGGCGAGTACATGCTCCTTAGAAAGGAGGTGATCCAGCCGCACCTTCCGGTACGGCTACCTTGTTACGACTTAGTCCTAATCACCGATCCCACCTTCGACAGCTCCATCCACAAGGGTTAGGCCACTGGCTTCGGGTGTTACCGACTTTCATGACTTGACGGGCGGTGTGTACAAGGCCCGGGAACGTATTCACCGCAGCGTTGCTGATCTGCGATTACTAGCGACTCCGACTTCATGAGGTCGAGTTGCAGACCTCAATCCGAACTGAGACCGGCTTTTTGGGATTCGCTCCACCTTACGGTATCGCAGCCCTTTGTACCGGCCATTGTAGCATGCGTGAAGCCCAAGACATAAGGGGCATGATGATTTGACGTCATCCCCACCTTCCTCCGAGTTGACCCCGGCAGTCTCCTATGAGTTCCCACCATAACGTGCTGGCAACATAGAACGAGGGTTGCGCTCGTTGCGGGACTTAACCCAACATCTCACGACACGAGCTGACGACAACCATGCACCACCTGTATACCGACCTTGCGGGGCGACCATCTCTGGACGTTTCCGGTATATGTCAAGCCTTGGTAAGGTTCTTCGCGTTGCATCGAATTAATCCGCATGCTCCGCCGCTTGTGCGGGCCCCCGTCAATTCCTTTGAGTTTTAGCCTTGCGGCCGTACTCCCCAGGCGGGGAACTTAATGCGTTAGCTGCGACACGGAGACCGTGGAATGGCCCCCACATCTAGTTCCCAACGTTTACGGCATGGACTACCAGGGTATCTAATCCTGTTCGCTCCCCATGCTTTCGCTCCTCAGCGTCAGTTACGGCCCAGAGATCTGCCTTCGCCATCGGTGTTCCTCCTGATATCTGCGCATTCCACCGCTACACCAGGAATTCCAATCTCCCCTACCGCACTCTAGTCTGCCCGTACCCACTGCAGGCTGGGGGTTGAGCCCCCAGATTTCACAGCAGACGCGACAAACCGCCTACGAGCTCTTTACGCCCAATAATTCCGGACAACGCTTGCACCCTACGTATTACCGCGGCTGCTGGCACGTAGTTAGCCGGTGCTTTTTCTGCAGGTACCGTCACTTTCGCTTCTTCCCTACTAAAAGAGGTTTACAACCCGAAGGCCGTCATCCCTCACGCGGCGTTGCTGCATCAGGCTTTCGCCCATTGTGCAATATTCCCCACTGCTGCCTCCCGTAGGAGTCTGGGCCGTGTCTCAGTCCCAGTGTGGCCGGTCACCCTCTCAGGCCGGCTACCCGTCGTCGCCTTGGTGAGCCATTACCTCACCAACTAGCTGATAGGCCGCGAGTCCATCCTTGACCAAAATTCTTTCCAACTCCTAGCCATGCGGCTGAAGCTCGTATCCGGTATTAGACGCCATTTCTAGCGCTTATCCCAGAGTCAAGGGCAGGTTACTCACGTGTTACTCACCCGTTCGCCACTAATCCCTGGAGCAAGCTCCAGTTCATCGTTCGACTTGCATGTGTTAAGCACGCCGCCAGCGTTCGTCCTGAGCCAGGATCAAACTCTCCGTAAAAGAAAAAACAGCACAACCGGAATAGGCCATGACTGCTGAATTTGATGCTGACTAAAGAACAAAACAATCTGACGATTGTTGTTGTCCATCAATCTCAAAGAAACCTAAACACCACTCACAACCCCACCAAAAGATGAGACCACAAGCAATGCCAGGGTATAATTTGGCATTTGACAATGTGCACGCTGTTGAGTTCTCAAGGACCAAACGCACCCGAAACCCGG
>NZ_JXQZ01000028.1 GCF_000878135.1 Frigoribacterium sp. MEB024 | reverse complement strand
ACCCAGTGGGGTGGGACGTCGGCACGCAGTCGCTGGTCGTTCTCGCTCGATCCCTGCCGAGCGGGTTCGGGAGCGGGCGTGGGGTCGCTGCCCGGCACCGGGTCGGTGCTCACCCGACGCCCGGCCCGCCGACGCACCACCAGGGGGCTCGGCTCGGCCGCCTCGAGGGCGTCAGGGGCATCGCCCTCGGACGCCGCGCCTCCCGGGGTCATCGACGGTTGACGTGCTGGCTGGCCGACAGGGCCGGCACCTCGTGCGTGTGCGAGTCACCGATGCCGAGCACCTCGGCGACGCGCTCGGCGACGGCGTCGGGGTCGGTGAAGAGCTGGAACGCGTGCACGCGGATGTAGTGCCAGCCGAGCCGCCGCAGCACCTCGGGACGCGAGCGCAGCGACTCGCGCAGGCTGGTGCGCGAGAGCGTCGTGTCGGTCTCGATCGTGACGCAGACACCGTCGTGGGCGGCCACGAGACCGAGTTTGCCCCGGTGCCCGAGCGCGACGGGGATGCCCTTGACCTCGAGCCGGCGAGCAAGGTCGACGAGCATGGGCTCACTGTCGTCGGGGACGTGCTCGGCCGACGTCCGGGCCTGCACCTCGGTGAGGATCTCGCTGAGCGCGACCGTCCCGTGGCCCATGCGACTCGAGTCGATGTCGCCCGGTTGGAAGCAGGTGACGATGACCATCGACCGACGCGCCCGCGTCATGGCGACCGCCAGCAGGCGCTCGCCTCCCGGCTGGCCGAGCGGACCGAAGTCGCTCAGCACACGACCGTGCGGGGTGCGGCCGTAGCCGATCGAGAACACGACGTGGTCGCGGCTCTGGGCGACGCTCTGCTCGAGGGTGGCGATCATGAACGGCTCGCTGCGGTCGCCCACGACGAACTCGGTCAGGTCTTTGTGCCCCGAGACGGCGGTCAGCACGGCCTGCTGGACGCGGATGGCGTGCTTGGCCGACGCCGTCAGCACCATGAGCGACTCGCTCGGACGCGTGCGGGCGTGCTCGAGGACGAGGGACACGACGCGGTCGACCTCGGCGTCGACGCTCTCGACGGCGCCGGACTCGGGGTCGGGGACGGCGGTGCCGCCCGAGACGTAGTCGAGCGCGATGCTGCCGTGGCCGAGGAAGCTGCCCGCCCAGGGCAGGGACTCGATGCGCCCGCCGTAGAACCGGCGGTTGACGAGTTCGGCGAGGTCTTCTCCGCCGGCACGGTAGCTGCGCGTGAGGGAGAGCGTGGGCAGCAGGGTCGCGAGGCGCGCCAGGGCGCTCTCGGAGTGCGACGTGGCCAGGGCCTCTTCGTCGGCGTCGACGGGCGGCTTGCCCGGCACGACGCCGATGTCGAACTCGGACGGGGTCTGGGTCACGGGGTCGCCGAAAGCCACGGTCTGCTTGCCGCGGCGGATCGCCCCGACGTTCTCGGCCAGGGTCGTGGCCCCGGCGTCGACGAGCACGACCGTGTCGAACGGCACGGTGTCGGCGATGGTGTGGACCTCGTACGGGGACGCGACCCAGACGGGAGCGACGGCGCGCGACAGGTGCGGGGCCGCGTCGTGCAGCAGACGGGCGGTCAGGTGGCCCTGACGCAAGAGGTTCTTGAGCGCCGACGCCTCGTCGGGCCAGTCGACCAGCCCGATCTTCCAGTTCTCGGCCAGCAGCCACGCGAGCAGCTGGGCGCTGCCCGCGGCGTGGGCCTCGTCGACGAGGCGGAAGTCGGCCTCGAGCCGGTCGAGCATGGCGGTGTTGGCGCCGAGCAGGGCGCGGTCGGCCTCGAGCAGCGACTCGAGTGCCGAACGCCACCAGGCGAGCTCGAGTTCGGCGGCGACCTGGTGCTCGGGCACGTGGCGGTTGGCCAGGTCGGTGATGAGCGGGGTCAGTTCGAGGTCGCGCAGGGTCGTCATGAGCTCGGTGCGCTCTTGGAGGTTCTGAAGGACGTCGCTCTCGGCGGCGAGGGCCTCGAGACGCTGCTGCAGCTCGACGATGCCGATCTCGGTCAGCCCGTCGTCGCCCGTCAGGCCGAGGGGGCCGTCGAGTCGTTCGAGGTCTTGCGACACCTGCTGGTGGAGCACGTGCGTGTCGGCGATGCCCGTCGGCACCTCGGGCGGGGTGCCGGCCGACACGTAGCGCTGCCACACGACGCGCTGCTGCTGGATGCGCTGCAGCGCGCCGTGCAGGTCGGCGATGTGGACGCCGGGTCGCACGTACTCGCGGGCGAGCTTCTTGAGTCGACGACGGTTGGCGCTCGACATGTCGGGCGCCTCGCGCTTGGGTGCCGTCGCGGCGACGAGCTCGGCGACCGATCGGTCGAACACCACGGGCATGAACTTGTCGAGGGTGTCGCGGATCTCGGTGAGCAGGCGCAGGTAGACGCCGAGCTCGGAGACGCTCTCGAACGGGCGCATGCGGGTGCTGCCGATGACCTCTTCTGCGCGCTCGAGGAGGCGGGGCAGGTCGCGGTGGTGCAGGTTCTTGGCGAGCTGGTGCGCGTCCCCGGCCCCGACGCTCTCGGTGAAGCGGGCGCCGTACCAGGGCGAGTCGCCCGGGCCGTACTTGAACTCGCCCAGGTTGGCGGCACCGACCATCGTCTCGGCGACGCGGCCGCGACCGTCGACCATGGCGGCGATGCTGCGCCGGCTGAGGCGGGCGGTGGTCGCCGGGGCCGCGGGCAGCAGGGCCAGCCGCGAGAGCTCGGTGAGGCAGTCGAGGACCGAGACGCCGAGCTCGGGATCGCGGCGGCTGAGGGCGCCGCGGTAGTCGACGAGCACCTTGCGGAGGCGCACGAGGGCGTCGTCGACTTCTCCCATCTGAGGGTGGGTGGCCTTCTCGTTGCGGGAGATCGACCGGATCACGTCACGGCGCAGGGTGGTCGGGCTGACGGCGACACCCGGCAGGCCGACGTCGGCGAGGCGGCTCGTGATGCCCCGAAGCGTCGCCCGGCGGGCGCTCACCACGAGGACGCGCTTGTTCTGCGACACGAGACGGCCGACCGCGTTGACGATCGTCTGGGTGCCGCCGGTGCCCGGCAGGGTCTTGACGACGACCGAGTTGCCCGCGGCGATCTGCGCCACGACGTTCTCTTGTTCGGGGTCGGCGTCGAGCAACAGGGTGTCGGTCTCGGGGCTGCGCTCGTCCTGCGGCGTCGCCGTGGTGGGTCGGTAGGCCTCTTCGACCTGACGGATGGCCATCGGGTTGCCGGCGAGCGCGTCGAGCACCGGGTGCCCGAGCTCACGGGCGTCGAGGGCCATCTCGGTCGAGACCTCGGCGAAGGTCGAGACCACGAGTCGCGGCTGGACCGTGAACCACTCGAGGTGGGCGGTCAGCCCGCGGAGGCGGTCGATGACCGGGTTCGGCGTGAACGACCCCTCTCGACTGGCGAGCGAGACGAAGGACTCGGCATCGAGCGTGATGCCGAACTGGTCGTGCAGGGCGTCGACCAGCGCCGGGTTGAGGAAGGGCTCGCCGAGCAGCTTGACCTCGAAGTCGCGACCGTGGCGCCGGATCGCCAGCGGGCGCAGCAACACGGGGGCCCGGAAGTCTTCTCCGGCGAAGGACCAGGCGGCGACGCCGATGGCCAGGTGCACGGCGTCGATGCCGCGGACCGTGCTCAGCTCGAGCCCCTTCGCGGCGATCTCGCCGGCTGCGGCGCGGGCCGTGCGCAGGGCGAGGTCGTCACGGATCAGGCTGGACAGCAGGGTCGTCTTGCCCGTGATGAACTGGGCGAGGCCACCGGGGTGGGTCGTGCTCAGCTCGATGCGCGACCGCTGCGAGTCGCCGAAGTGCAGCAGCGTCGAGGAGCCGCCCACTCGTCGGAGGGACTCGCGCCAGGTGTTCCAGACGGGCTCGGCCACGTTGCCCAGGGAGTGACCCGGGTGCCCGAGGCTGACGGCGTGGGGTGTGATCACGCCCGTGGGCGCACCGGTCGGGACGGCGACGGAGTCGTTCTCGTCGTCGTTGTCATGCTGTCTGTCGGCTCGCCACACCCTGACACCTTAAGCGGTCCGCCTCGACAACACCCGGAGGACGGGCGGTTCCGTCGCGAGTCGTCACGCCGGGCCGTCCTCACGTCGGTGGACCCCTCGGCGACACATGATGCCCATCGATGTTGGTGTTACGTCATCCGTCATGATGCGCGACACGATCGGTTACGTGAGTTGTCGTCATAACCGAGCGCTCCCACGTGAACGTACAGTACGGTCATCACGGGGGCTATTCAATGAGCTGACACGACACCGTGTCTCGACACCAGGAGCGCACATGCCTTTCGAACAGAAGTACAGCGACGAGACGCGAGAGAAGTCGCTCGCCCGGGTGCTCGAACGTCGCGAGGCCGAGCCGGGCAACCGGGCGATCATCCGCGAGACGGCGTCCGAGTTCGAGGTCGGCGAGCAGTCCCTGCGCGGATGGATCCGGGCCCACGAGCGGTCGATCGCCCCGACGCCGGCACCCGACGACGCGGTCGAGAGGGAACTCGACGTCACCTCGGACGACGACGAGGCCGCCCCCTCGACCGCGGCGACCCCGCGCCGGGGTCGCCCCCCGGGTTCGGGGTCGACCGCCACGGCCGAGCGCGTCGCCGAACTCGAGGCCGAGGTCGCCAAGCTGCGCCGCGACCGCGAGGCCCTGAAGGGCGCGATGGCGGTCTTGCTGGCCGACTGACGCGGCACCTGACCCCCGGGCCGTCGCCCGGGAACGACGAGAGCGCCCGACACCGCGACTGCCATCCGGGGCCGGGCGCTCTCGTGTGCTCGGTGCGAGACCGAGACGGACCGGTGCGGCCGCCCGGTCTCGGAGGGGGGACGAGACTCGCGGGCGGCCGCACCGACTCATCCAGTATGTCACGTGGCATTTCACATGTCAAACGGTCGGTGTGACCGCACACGAGGAGGCGCCGGTCGGCTCGGCGACGCGGGTCGCCCCTCGGTCGGGGCGCGGCCCTATGCTGTCGCCACGCAGAGCGCGTGCACCACTTCGTGCAAGGGGACTCCCATGGCAGGCACCTTCGTCGTCACACAGGACACCTCGGGCGAGTACCGCTTCGTCCTGACGGCAGGCAACGGCGAGGTCCTCGCCTCGTCCGGCGGCTACAAGCAGAAGGGCGCGGCGATGAACGGCATCGACGCCCTGCGCCTCACGGCCGTCGACGCCGTGGTCGACGACCGGACGGACGTCCCCGTCCCCGGTCACGCCGACTGACCGCGGCCCCGTCCCTCGGTCACCCGGGGCGGCCGCCGGTGGCGACGGGGCGCGTGGGGTCGTTCGACCAGGCGCTCCACGATCCGGCGAAGAGCACCGGGTCGAACCCGGCGATCGTCGCGGCCAAGGCGTTGTGGCCCGCGGTGATGCCCGAGCCGCAGTAGACGGCCACCGGTGTCGCGGGCGTGACCCCCGCCTCCTCGAACCGGGCGCGCAGCGCGGCGGCATCGACGAACCGACCCGTGGAGTCGAGGTTGCCCGCCGTCGGCAGGTTGACGGCACCCGGGACGTGACCGGCCCGCGGGTCGACGGGCTCCACGTCGCCGCGGTAGCGCTCGGCGGCCCGACTGTCGATCAGCACACCGGTGCGCGACCACGAGGCGGCCGCGTCGGCGTCCATCACGGGCCACGGATCGTCGCCGAGGGTGACGTCGCCGGGCTCGACGTCCGCGTCGCCCTGCTCGAGGGGTAGGCCCGCGTCCGTCCAGGCCGTGAGCCCGCCGTCGAGCAAGCGCACGTCGGCGACGCCCGAGGCCCGCAGGAGCCACCACGCGCGAGCCGCCGACTGCCCGCCGAGGTCGTCGTAGACGACGACGGCATCCCCGTCGCGCAGCCCCCACCGGCGCGCGGCGGCCTGCAGGTCGGCCCGGTCGGGCAGCGGATGCCGCCCCTCGACGGGCGCGCCGTGCCGGGCGAGCTCGGTGTCGAGGTCCACGTAGACCGCGCCGGGCAGGTGCCCCTCGCGGAAGGCGGGGAGGCCGTCCGGGCGGTCGAGCCGCCAGCGGACGTCGAGAAGGCGCACCGCTCCCCCACCCGTGAGGGTCGCGTCGAGCCCGGCAGCGGTCACCAGGGGATGGCTCATGCCGACGAGGCTAACGGGCACCCCACACGTGAGGTCTGCTCGATGTCGAGGGATCGCGCGGACGGGGACCGACCGGTCCCCTAGCGTGAGCCCCATGACCGACCACATCGTCCTCGCCGGAGCCAGCGGCTTCATCGGGCAGCACCTCGCGGCCGCGTTCCGCGCCGAGGGTGCCCGCGTCAGCCTGATCGGCCGCCACGGACCGGACGCGTCGTGGGGCGACACCGCCGGCATCACCGCCCTGCTCGACGGGGCCGACCTGCTCGTCAACCTCGCGGGCAAGAGCGTGAACTGCCGCTACGGCCCCGAGAACCGCGCCGAGATCGTGCGGTCACGCGTCGAGACCACACGCGAACTGAAGGAGGCGGTGCTCGCGTGCGCCGCGCCTCCTCGGGTCTGGATGAACTCGTCGACGGCGACGATCTACCGCCACGCCGAGGACCGCCCGATGACCGAGTCGGGCGGCGAGATCGGCTCGGGGTTCTCGGTCGACGTCGCCACCGCGTGGGAGGCCGAGTTCTTCGCGGGCGAGCTGCCCGCCACCCGTCGCGTCGCCTTGCGCATGGCGATCGTGCTGGGCGACGGCAGCGCACTCGTCCCGCTGATGAACCTCGTGCGGGCGGGTCTCGGCGGGCCGCAGTTCGACGGCCCGTGGCCGGCCACCCGGGCACGGCTCGCGGCCGGGACGTACCACCACGAGGGCCGAGGCGGTGGGCGGCAGAAGTTCAGCTGGATACACGTCGACGACGTGCTCGGGGCGATCCGGTTCGCCCGTGCGGACTCGTCCGTCGAGGGCCCGCTCAACCTGTCGTCGCCGAACCCGAGCGACAACCGCACCGTGATGCGCACCCTGCGCCGCGTGCTCGGCGTGCCGTTCGGCCTGCCCGCCTGGCGGTGGATGCTCGAGCTCGGCACGGCCGTGCTCCGCACCGAGACCGAGCTCGTGCTCAAGAGCCGGTGGGTGCTGCCCGAACACCTCGTCGACGCCGGGTACGAATTCGAGCACCCTCACCTCGACGAGGCCCTCAAGAGCATCGTCGCCGGGAGGCGCGGCGCGGCCTGAGCGCGGAGGTCGCGGTCCGCGGGCACCGGGTCAGCGGAGGACGGAGCTGAGCAGCAGGCTCGTCTCGCTGTTGACGACGCCCTCGACGCTGCGGATGCGGGCCAGCACGCGATCGAACTCGCCGAGCGACGACGTGCGCAGCTCGGCGACGAGGTCCCAGCCGCCGTTCGTCGTGTGGAGCGACGCCACCTCGGGGAAGCCCCGCAGCTGCCGGATGACGTGGTCGGTCGACCGCCCCTCGATCTCGATGAAGCCGACGGCACGGATCAGGTCGGGGTCGTCGGCCTCGCGCACCCTCACGGTGTAGCCGAGCACCGTGCCCGTCGCCTCGAGCCGGTCGAGCCGCGAAGTGATCGTCGCCCGCGTCACGCCCAACCGCCGCGCGAGGCTCGCCGCCGACTCGCGCGCGTCGACCCGCAGGGCCGCCAGGAGGCGCCGGTCGAGTTCGTCGAGATCCGCCATGACCCGAAACGTACAGCACGACCGCGCAGAACGCGTGATCAGGCGAGCGGAATGGCGCTCGATGGTGATTGTGGCTGCACATCGCCCAGTCCTAACGTGGTGCCACCCGGACGCGACGACCGAGCCGGGCCGAGCAGGAGGAGGTCGCCGTGGTGCGCTTCGTGGACGTGCAGAACATGATCCGATGGGTCACCGACCGCGGGGTCGGCCCGATCACCAGCGGCATGGTGACCGCCCTCGAGCGCGACTTCGCCCGGTGGCCCGCCTTCGACAAGTCGCCCCGCGTCGCCTCCCACAGCCCCATCGGCGTCATCGAGCTGATGCCGGCCAGCGACAGCGAGACCTACGGCTTCAAGTACGTCAACGGCCACCCGTCGAACCCGGGACGCGGTTACCAGACCGTCACCGCCTTCGGCGTGCTCGCCGACGTCGACACGGGCTACCCGACCTTCCTCGCCGAGATGACGATCCTGACGGCGCTCCGCACCGCCGCCACGAGCGCCATGGCCGCCAAGCGCCTCGCCCGGGCCGACTCGCGCGTGCTCGCCCTGATCGGCGCCGGTTCACAAGCCGAGTTCCAGGCCCTGGCGATGCGCGCCTCCCTCGGACTCGAGACGGTCCGCGTCTTCGACGTCGACCCCCGCGCCACCGCGAAGTTCGTCCGCAACCTCGAGCCGCTCGGCTTCGACATCACGGTGTGCGCGAGCCCCGGCGAGGCGGCCGACGGCGCCGACGTCATCACGACCTGCACGGCCGACAAGCAGAACGCGATCGTGCTGCCCGACGAGGCCGTCCGCCCCGGCGTCCACGTCAACGCGATCGGCGGCGACTGCCCGGGCAAGACCGAGCTCGACCCCGCGACGCTCCGCCGGGCCGACGTCTTCGTCGAGTACCCCGAGCAGACCCGCGTCGAGGGCGAGATCCAGCACCAGCCGGCCGACTTCGCCGTCACCGAACTGTGGCAGGTCGTCGCCGGGCAGCGCCCCGGGCGGACGAGCGACGAGCAGATCACGATCTTCGACTCGGTCGGCTTCGCCATCGAGGACGTCTGCGCCCTCAAGTACCTGCGCGAGGACGTCGTGGGCACGGACTACGCCGTCGAGATCGACCTCGTCGCCGATCCCGACGACCCGAAGGACCTCTTCGGCCTCGTCGCCGCCCGTCGGCCCGTCGGCGTCTGAGTCGTCGGCCGACCCGGACCGGCACCCGCCGCACGAACAGCGCCGAGACCGTCGTGACGACCGTCGCTCCCCCGCCCCGCGCCTCCTCGTCCCCGGCCACCGCCGCGGTGACGTCGGCGGCGTCCCCCGCACTCCGCGCCTCCTCGCGCACCCGAAGCGCCGACGAGGAGGCGCGGACGGCCGTCCAGTCGCCCGCCGCGGTCGTGATGGTGCGGCCGCACCACTTCACGCCGAACCCGCAGACCGCGGCCGACAACGCGTTCCAGACCGACCCGGCCGAGGTGGACGCGACCCGGGCCCAGCTCGCGGCACGTGCGTTCGACGAGGTGACCCGGGCGGCCGAGGCACTGCGCGCGGCGGGCGTCACGGTGCACCTCGTCGACGACGAGCGGACCGACCGGCCCGACGGGGTGTTCCCGAACAACTGGTTCTCGACCCACGACGACGGCCGGGTGGTGCTCTACCCCATGCACTCGCCGAACCGCCGGGGCGAGCGACGGACGGACGTGGTGGACCTGCTGCGCGAGCGGTACCTCGTGACCGAGGTGCTCGACCGTTCGCCGCTCGAACGGCGCGGGATCGTCGTCGAGGGCACCGGGGCGCTCGTCCTCGACCACGTCGGGCGCGTCGCCTACGTCGCGCTCTCGCACCGGGCCGACCGGGCGGCCGTCGCCCTGGTCTGCTCCGACCTCGGACACGAGCCCGTGACCTTCACCGCCACCGACGCGACCGGCGTGCCGATCTACCACACGAACGTCATGATGAGCGTGGCGTCGCGGTTCGCCCTGGTCGGCCTCGAATCGATCGAGTCGACGAGCGAACGGAGGCGCGTGGTCGAGCGCCTGGCGGCCTCCGGACGCGAGGTGGTCGCCCTCACCCGCGCCCAGCTCGGCGAGTTCGCCGGCAACGCGCTCGAACTGGCGGGGGCCGACGGACCCGTGCTGGCGATCTCGGCACGCGGCTGGGCGTCCCTCACGACGGCGCAGCGCCGGACGATCTCGAGGCACGCCCGGCCCCTGCCCCTGGACGTGCCCACCATCGAGCTGGCCGGCGGGTCGGTGCGCTGCATGCTGGCCGGGGTGCACCTGCCGCCGCTGTCGCGTCCACATCCTGCAACGCAACCGACCCTGCGGACGCCTCGCCGACGAGGGCCCTAGCCTTGCACGCACTGCAGCTTCTCAGCACTGTCACGGTCGCTTGAGGGCACGCCCCCAGCGGACCCCCACGTACCGTCTTCTCAGGAGCCTTCTCCGCTGTCCGGCCGCTCGTGCCGCTCAGCCCGACCCGCCTCATCAGCCCGACCCACCCGGAGCATCCCCGTGGACGTCTCACTGACCACCTGGCTCATCACGATCGCCGTCACCATCGCGTTCTTCGTGTTCGAGTTCTTCACCCACGTGCGCAAGCCGCACGAGCCGACGATCGGCGAGTCCGCCCGCTGGTCGGCGTTCTACATCGGTCTCGCGCTGCTGTTCGGCGTCGGCATCGGCTTCGTCAGCGGCTGGGGCTTCGGCGGCGAGTACTTCGCCGGCTACCTCACCGAGAAGGCGTTGTCGATCGACAACCTGTTCGTCTTCCTGCTGATCATGACCGGGTTCGCCGTGCCGCGCATGTACCAGCAGAAGGTGCTGATGATCGGCATCGTCATCGCGCTGATCATGCGTGCGGGCTTCATCGCCGCCGGCGCCGCCCTGATCGAGAACTTCTCGTGGGTCTTCTACCTCTTCGGCGCCCTGCTCTTCGTGCTGGCCTACCAGCAGATCAAGGGCGACCACGGCGGCAACGCGGCCGACAACGCCTTCGTCAAGATCGCCCGCCGCGTGCTGCCCGTCGACGACGAGTTCCACGAGGACAAGTTCACGGTCAAGAAGGGCGGCAAGCGCTTCGTCACGCCGCTGCTGCTCTGCGTCATCGCGATCGGCTTCGTCGACCTGGTGTTCGCCCTCGACTCGATCCCCGCGATCTACGGGCTCACCAACGAGGCCTACATCGTCTTCACCGCCAACGCCTTCGCCCTGATGGGGCTGCGCCAGCTGTACTTCCTGATCGGTGGACTGCTCGAGCGTCTCGTCTACCTGTCGCAGGGTCTCGCGATCATCCTCGCGTTCATCGGCGTGAAGCTCGTCTTCCACGCCCTGCACGTCAACGAGGTGCCGTTCATCAACGGCGGCGAACCGCTGCTCTGGGTGCCCGAGATCCCGATCTGGTTCTCGCTGCTGTTCATCGGCGCCACCATCACGGTCGCCACGATCGCCAGCCTCGCCAAGACCCGCGGCGACGCCCAGAAGGCCAAGCGCGACGAGATCGACGGCGAGAAGGTCACGGTCGCCAAGGACTCGGACGACCCGACCCGCCACTAGGCGGCGGCTCGAACAGCACCGCGTCTCGTGCACCGCACCGCGACTGGTCGGGGTGCGCTGCACGAGACGCGGTGTGGGGTGTCACCCGCGAGCGCGCGGCACCAGGCGCTCGAGCTGGGTGACGTGCCGGGGCTCGAGTTCGTCGAGGGAGTTGACCCCGAGCAGACGCATCGTGCGGGCGATCTCGACCGACAGGATCTCGATCGCCCGGTCGACGCCCTCGCGTCCGCCGGCCATCAGCCCGTACAGGTAGGCCCGGCCGATCAGGGTGAACCGGGCCCCGAGCGCGACCGCGGCGACGATGTCGGCACCCGACATGATGCCCGTGTCGAGATGGACCTCGGTGTCGGCGCCGACCTCCTTCACGACGTCGGGCAGCAGGTGGAACGGGATCGGCGCCCGGTCGAGTTGACGCCCGCCGTGGTTCGACAGGATGAGCGCGTCGACGCCGAGATCGGTCACGCGGCGGGCGTCGTCGACGGTCTGCACGCCCTTGACGACGAGCTTGCCCGGCCACTGTGATTTGATCCAGGCCAGGTCGTCGTAGGTGACCGTCGGGTCGAACATGGTGTTCAGCAGCTCGGCGACCGTGCCCGACCAGCGGTCGAGCGACGCGAACGCGAGCGGCTCGGTCGTGAGGAAGTCCACCCACCACCACGGCCGGGGCAACGCGTCGATGATCGTCTTCGGCGTCAGCGAGGGCGGGATCGTCATGCCGTTGCGCGAATCCCGGAGGCGCGCCCCCGCGACCGGGACGTCCACCGTCACCAGCAGCGTGTCGAACCCGGCCTTCGCCGCCCGGTCGACCAGCGCCATCGATCGGTCGCGGTCCTTCCACATGTACAGCTGGAACCAGTTCCGGCCCCCGGGTGCGGCGGCCGCGACGTCCTCGACGCTCGCCGTGCCCATCGTCGACAGGCTGAACGGGATGCCCGCGGCGGCGGCCGCGGCGGCACCCGCCTTCTCGCCCTCGGTCTGCATCATGCGGGTGAAGCCGGTCGGTGCGATCCCGAACGGCTGCTCGACCCGCCTCCCGAGCACGTCCCACCCGGTGTCCACCGTCGCGACGTCGTGCAGGATCGCCGGGTTGAACTGCACGTCGCGGAACGCCTGTCGTGCGCGTCGCAGCGAGATCTCGGCCTCGGCGCTGCCGTCGGTGTAGTCGAACGCCGCCGTGGGCGTCCGCCGCTTCGCGATGCGCCGGAGGTCCTCGATCGTCAGCGCCTCGCGGAGGCGCTTCGCCTTGAGGTCGAAGGTGGGCTTCTTGAACTGCATGAGCGGCGCGAGGTCGTGGAACTTCGGCAGGCGGCGGTCGACCATGGGGACGGTCCTTCCGGGTCGGTGGGGAGGGAGGAGATCAGGAGGCGCGGGCGGCGGCCGAGGACGCTCCCGACCGCGGGCGGTACGTCACGGGGGCGGACGAAGCGGCCACGAGCGCGCGGAGCGACTCGAGGGAGGACGAGCGGTCGACGAGACCGGCGGCCCGCGCCTGGACGAGTACGTTGCCGAGGGCGGTCGCCTCGACGGGACCGGCGAGCACGGTGCGGCCGGTGCGGTCGGCGGTCAGCTGGCAGAGCAGCTCGTTCTGCGACCCGCCCCCGACGACGTGCACGGTGCGGACCGTGCGGCCCGAGAGCCGCTCGGCGTCCCGGAGGGTCGCCGCGTAGGCCGCCGCGAGAGACTCGAGGATGCTCCGCACCGTCTCGGCCCGGCCCCGCGGGGGCGCGACGTCGTGCTCGACGCACCACGTCTCGATGCGTGCGGGCATGTCGCCGGGCGGCGTGAAGCGGGTGTCGGTGGCGTCGAAGACCGGGACGGGCCGGGTGACGGCGGCCGCCTCGGCGAGGAGGGCGGCGAGGTCGCTGCTACGCTCGGCGGCCGAGGTCCCCGAGCGGCTCCAGGCACGCATCGACTCGCTGAGCAGCCAGAGGCCCGAGACGTTCTTGAGGAAGCGCACGCGGCCGTCGACGCCGCCCTCGTTCGTGAAGCCGGCAGCCCGCACCTCGTCGCCGAGGAGGGGCGACGGCAGCTCGAGACCGACGAGCGACCACGTGCCGCTCGAGACGTAGGCGGCGTCGTCGCCCGCGAGCGGCACGGCGACCACGGCCGAGGCGGTGTCGTGCGAGCCGACGGCCGTGACCCCGAGGGAGGCCGGCGCCCCGATCGCCGCGGCGACCGAGGGCAACAGCGCCCCGAGTGAGGCACCCGGGTCGACGAGGGGTGCGAACAGGTCGGTCGCGAGGCCGAGACGACCGAGCAGCTCGACGTCCCACTCCCCCGTCACGGGCGAGAGCAGCCCCGTCGTCGACGCGTTCGTGCGCTCGGTGACGGCGGTGCCGGTGAGCCACCACGAAACGAGGTCGGGCACGAGCAGGGCCCGATCGGCGGGCTCGAGCACCCCGGCGGCGCGGTCGGCCGCGAGCTGGAAGACCGTGTTGAACGGCAGGTGCTGCAGACCCGTGCGGGCGAAGAGCGCGGCGGGCGCCACGACGGCGTGCACGGCCTCCACGCCGGCCGCCGACCGCTCGTCCCGGTAGTGGTAGGGGGCGCCGAGCAGGCGTCCGTCGCGGAGCAGGCCGTAGTCGACCGCCCACGAGTCGACGCCGACCGAGGCCGTACCGGGTTCGTCGCGGAGTGCCTGCGCGAGCCCCGCGGTGACCGACCGCCAGAGCCCCGTGACGTCCCAGTGCAGACCGACCCGGCCCGCGCCTCCGGCACTCGTGCCCTGACCGACGGGCCGTCCCTCGGGCAGCGTGACCGGCTCGTTCGCGAAACGGGCGACGTGCTGCAGCCGCACGCTGTCGCGGTCGACGTGGCCGAGCACGACGCGCCCGCTCGTCGCGCCGAGGTCGACCGCGGCGACGACGCCACCCGCGACCGGCCTGGCGGGCCTCATCGCAGACGAGTTCATCGCAGACGGGTTCATCGCAGGAAGGCCGCGGCGACCCCCGCGTCGACCGGCACGTGCAGCCCGGTCGTGTGCGAGAAGTCGCTCGTGCAGATCGCGTAGACGGCGGCGGCGACGTTCTCGGGCACGACCTCGCGCTTGAGGATGGTGCGCTGGGCGTAGAACGCACCCAGATCCTTCTCGTCGACGCCGTAGGTCGCCGCACGGTTGGCGCCCCACCCGCTGGCGAAGATGCCCGAGCCGCGCACGACCCCGTCGGGGTTGATGCCGTTCACGCGGATGCCGTGCTCGCCGAGCTCGGCTGCGAGCAACCTGACCTGGTGGGCCTGGTCGGCCTTCGTGGCGCTGTAGGCGATGTTGTTCGGCCCGGCGAAGACCGAGTTCTTCGACGAGATGTAGACGATGTCGCCGCCGAGGCCCTGGTCGACGAGCACCCGCGCGGCGTTCTTCGCGACGAGGAACGAGCCCTTCGCCATGACGTCGTGCTGCAGGTCCCAGTCGGCCTCGGTCGTCTCGAACAGCGACTTCGACAGGCTGAGCCCGGCGTTGTTGACCACCAGGTCGAGCCCGCCGAACGCGAGCAGCACCTCGTCGATCGACGCTTTGACCGCGGCCTCGTCGCTGACGTCGGCCGCGACGCCGCGGGCCACGTCGGGGCCGCCGATCTCGGCGGCGGCGGCCTGCGCCGCAGCGAGGTCGAGGTCGGCGACGACGACGCACGCCCCTTCGGCGGCGAGGCGGGTGGCGATGGCCTTGCCGATGCCCGACGCCGCGCCCGTGACCAGCGCGACACGCGTCGCGAGGGGCTTCGGCGCGGGCATCCGCTGCAGCTTCGCCTCTTCGAGGGCCCAGTACTCGATGCGGAACTTCTCGGCCTCGTCGATCGGCGCATAGCTCGAGACGCCCTCGGCGCCGCGCATCACGTTGATCGCGTTGACGTAGAACTCGCCGGCCACGCGGGCGGTCTGGGCGTCCTTGCCGTACGAGAACATGCCGACGCCGGGCACCAGCACGATGAGCGGATCGGCCCCGCGGATGGCCGGGCTGTCGGCTGTCGCGTGGCGGTCGTAGTAGGCCTGGTAGTCGAGGCGGTACCGCTCGTGCAGTTCGCGCAGTCGGACGATCGACTCGTCGATGCCGGCATCGGCGGGCAGGTCGAGCAGCAGCGGCGTAACCTTCGTGCGCAGGAAGTGGTCGGGGCAGCTGGTGCCGAGGGCGGCCAGGCGAGGGTGCTCGGCGCTGGACAGGAAGTCGAGCACCTCGGCACTGTCGGTGAACGAGCCGACCTGGGGCTTGTCGGTCGAGACGAGCCCGCGCAGCACGGGGGCCAGTGCCGCCGCCTTCGCCCGGCGTTCGGCCTGCGGCAACGCGGTGTAGCCGTCGAGCTCGGGGCCGAACGGTTCGGGCCGCGAGTGCCGGTCGAGATGGGCCTGCGCGGTCTCGATGATCCACAGCGAGTTGCGCTCGGCTTCGTCGCTCGTGTCGCCCCACGCGGTGATGCCGTGACCGCCCAGGATGGTGCCCCGCGCCTCCGGGTGGGCTGCCTTGACGGCGGCGATGTCGGCGCCGAGCTGCCAGCCCGGCCGACGCCACGGCACCCAGACGACGGCACCGCCGAAGATCTCGGCGGTCAGGCGCTCGCCGTCGGCGGCGGTCGCGATCGCGATGCCGGCGTCGGGGTGCAGGTGGTCGACGTGGGCCGCGTCGACCAGCCCGTGCATGGCCGTGTCGATCGAGGGTGCCGCGCCGCCCTTGCCGTGCAGGGCGTAGTCGAAGGCGGCCACCATCTCGTCCTCGTGCTCGACCCCGCGGTACACGGTCGCGAGGCCGCGCAGCCGGTCGAGGCGCAGCACCGCGAGACCCGGCTCGGTCAACGTGCCGAGGTCGCCGCCGCTGCCCTTGACCCAGAGCAGCTCGACCGGCTCGCCCGTCGCCGGGTCGGTCGCGGTGCCCTTGGCCGAGGTGTTGCCGCCCGCGTAGTTGGTGTTGACCGGGTCGGCGCCGAGGCGGTTGCTGCGTGCGATCAGGTCGGCGGGGGTGGTGGTGCTCGTGGTGGTCATCACTCGTTCTCTCTGGGACGTCGGTGGTCGGTGCGGGGTGCGGCGGCTCAGGTCCAGCTGAGCTGCTTGCCGCCGACGCGCTCGGCGGCGAGGCGTTCGGGCGTGCCGCTCGCGAGGTAGGCGGCCATCGGGTCGCGGGGCAGGCCGCGCGACTCGCGCCAGTCGGCGAGGGCCGGGCGGACGTCGGTGTAGAACGCGTCCATCAGCACGGCGTTCGCGCCGAGCACGTCGTGGGAGGCGCGGGCGGAGTCGAGCGCCGGACGGTCGACGAGCAGGGCGCGCGCCGTCATCTCTTGCACGTTCAGGACGCTGCGGATCTGGCCGGGGATCTTGTCCTCGACGTTGTGGCACTGGTCGAGCATGAACTGCACCGGCGAGCCGACGTCGAGTCCGCCGCCGTCGACGACCTCGAACAGGATGCGGAACAGCTGGAACGGGTCGGCCGCCCCGACGATCAGGTCGTCGTCGGCGTAGAAGCGAGAGTTGAAGTCGAACGAGCCGAGCTTGCCGAGGCGCAGCAGCTGCATGACGATGAACTCGATGTTGGTGCCCGGGGCGTGGTGGCCGGTGTCGAGGCAGGTCAGCGCCCGGTCGCCGAGGGCGCTCACCTGGGCGTAGCTCGTGCCCCAGTCGGGCACGTCGGTGTGGTAGAACGCCGGCTCGAAGAACTTGTACTCGAGCACGAGCCGCTGCTCGTCGCCGAGGCCGGCGTAGATCTCGGCGAGCGACTCGGCCAGGTGGTCCTGCCGCTGGCGCAGGCTGTCCTGCCCGGGGTAGTTCGTGCCGTCGGCGAGCCAGATCTTGAGGTCGCGCGAGCCCGTCTCGTGCATGATCTCGAGGCAGCGCAGGTGGTGGTCGACCGCCTTGCGGCGGACGGCCGCGTCGCTGTGCGCCAGGCTGCCGAACTTGTAGGCGTCGTCCTGGAACGTGTTGGAGTTCACCGTGCCGAGCGAGACGCCGAGCCCGGCCGCGTACGAGCGCAGGGCGCCGAAGTCGTCGACCTCGTCCCACGGGATGTGCAGCGCCACGCTCGGTGCCAGGCCGGTGTACTCGTGCACGCGGGCGGCGTCGGCGATCTTCTCCTCGGGCGTGCGCGGGGTGCCCGGCGTGCCGAACACCTTGAACCGCGTGCCCGAGTTGCCGAAGGCCCAGCTGGGCAGCTCGATGGCCTGGCGCTCGAGCGTCGGGGCGATGGACTCGAAGGTGGTCATGATGCTTCTTCCGTCGTGGTGGTGTGCGTGTGCGGGGTGCGGTAGCGGCCACCGCCGGCGAGGCCGAGTTGGGCCTCGAGGTTGAAGACCTGCGTCAGCAGCTCGAAGCCCTCGTCGGGCGGGGTGCCGTCGAGCGAGGAGAAGAACTCGGCCATCGAGGCCTGCCAGCGGGCGTTGACGTCGGTGCGGGCCATGGCGGCCTGGGCGGAGTCGAGCGAGAGCGCCTCGACGTAGCCGACCAGCAGCCCGTCGGGTGAGGCGAAGAGCGAGTACGAGTGCCACCCACTGTCGTGCAACGCCTGCAGCATCTCGGGCCAGACCTCGGCGTGACGTCGCGCGTACTCGGTCAGGCGGTCCGGAGACACCTGCAGGCGGAAGGCGTAGCGCTCGTGGCCGTCGGCGGTCATGCCGGCTTCTCCGTCGGTCCGAGGCTGCGGGCGAACCCGTCGGCGTCGTCGAACGGAGCCGAGACGTGCCGGTGATCGATGCCGAGCAGAGAGGCGGCCGCGGCGACCTCGCGGGCGACGTGCCCGACGCAGAGCCCCCAGTGGTGCCCGATGCCGGTGCGCGACCACTGGTCGACCCACTCACCGGGGTCGCCGCCGAAGTCGACGCGCGAGGTCGTGTTGCCGATCGCGAGCAAGGGTCCGGGGACGACCTCGCCCTCGCTCGTGACGAAGGACAGCGCCCCGTCGCGGTCCTGCCCGAGGCCGAACGTCGTGACGGGCCCCGGTTGCACGTCGAACTCGACGCTGACCCCGTAGCCGCGCTTGCCGTGGAAGACGCCGAGACCGCGGAGGATCGGCCGCGACGACGAGATCGCGAGGTGCGCCGGACCGTCGTGCCCCATCTCGACCACGTCGTCGTCGAAGTTGATCGCCTGGATCTCGGTGAACGAGCCGCCGACCCCGAGGGCCTGCGCCGCGAGCATGGCGACCGACGTGCGGAGTTCGTACTCCCCCACCGCGGGCAGCCCGCGGGCGTTGAGCAGGGAGGCCCCGAGGATCATCCCGGCCCCGAGCCGCTCGTGCTGCTCGCCCTCGAGCCCCCGGTGGTAGTAGGCGAGCGAGTCGAGGTCGAAGTCGGCCACCAGCCGGTCGAGCCCGACCGAGACGCGGGCGCCCCAGTCGAAGTCCTCCTGGTCGACCGACGCGTCGACCTCGAACACCTCGCGCGCCAGGCCGACCCGCTCGCGCACCTCGGCGTCGGTGACCGCGTCGACCCGTACCCGCAGGTCGTCGAACTCGAGGACCTCGACGTGCGAGCCGAAATGCGTGGAGAGCAGGGTCAGGTCGGTCGAGACGTCGAGCATGCCCGGGTACAGGTGGCCCATCAGGCCGTGTCGCGCCTCCCGCAGCCGGGCGCGGACGCCGGCGGCGTGCACCCAGCGCTCGATCCGGGCCCAGGCTCGTTCGCTGCGCAGGTGTCCGGTCACCGAGCGGAACTCGATGCCGGCCCGGCGGAACACGTTGGCGACCTCGGGCACCGGGCACTGACCGCAGTAGGCCAGCCAGAGGCCCGTGTCGAAGCGGTCGTGGTCCATCTTCTCGCTCGGCTGCAGGTCGATCGCGAGCACGGGCACACCGGTCCGCTGCGCGATCGGCAACACCATGGACGAGGTCAGGTAGGTGGTGAGGAAGACGACGATCAGGTCGCAGTCGGCCGTGCGCAGCGTGTCGGCCGCGACCCGCGCCTCCTGGGCGTCCGAGATGAATCCGGTGTCGACCACCTCGGCGTCGAGGCCGCCGAAGCGGTCGACGACGTAGCGGGTGGATTCCTGCAACTGGGGCAGCAGCCCGGGGAACTGCGGCCAGTAGGTGCCGAGCCCGCCGGCCACCAGACCCACGCGCGTGCGACGGCGGCGGAAGGGGGGCAGCAGGTCGCCGACCGGCGAGGCGGTGGTGCTCATGGGTGATCGCTCCGATGCGACGGCGCCGAGGAGGCGCGGGTCCGGTGTCGAGGGAGGGTGCCCGGAGGCGGCGGGTCGGGTGGTGACCCCGCCGCCCCGGTCACCGATGACGACTAGAAGTCGTAGTCGTCGATGTTGTCGGCGGTGAACTCGGTCGGCGGTCCGACGATCACGATGCCGTCGGCGCCGACGGTGCGCTCGCCGAGGTCGCCCGCGGTGAACGTGTCACCCTCTTCGCCGGTGATGGTGCCGTCGACGAGTGCCTGTCCGGCGTAGGCCGCGACCTCGCCGAGCTGGGCAGGGTCCCACAGGGCGAACGCCGTGACGGTGCCGTCCTTGACGAACTCGCGCATCTCGTTGGGCAGGCCGAGGCCGGTCAGGGCGACCTTGCCCTTGTACTCGGACGTCGACAGGTAGCGGGCCGTGGCGGCGATGCCGACCGTGGTGGGCGAGATGATGCCCTTCAGGTCGGGGTTGGCCTGCAGCAGGCCCTGCGCCTCCTGGAAGGACTTGGCGTCGTCGTCGTCGCCGTACACGGTGCTCACGATGGTGATGCCCGCGTAGTCGGGGTTGGTGTCGACCTCTTCCTGGATGTACTTGATCCACTCGTTCTGGTTCGTGGCGTTCGCCGTCGCGGAGAGGATCGCGATGTCGCCCTGTCCGCCGATCTGTTCGCTCATCTGACGGATCTGGATGAGGGCGACGTCCTTGGCCTCGACCTGGCTGACGAACACGTCGCGGTAGTCGGGGTTGGTGTCGGAGTCGAACGCGACGATCTTCGCCCCACCGTCACGCGCCTCCTTCAGGGCCGGCCCGACCGCGTCGGGGTCGTTCGCCGCGATGACGATCACGTTCGTGCCCTGCTGCGTCAGCGTGTTGAGGAAGGTCACCTGCGACGAAGCACTGGCCTCGAGCGGACCGACGACGCTGTAGTCGTAGCCGATCGCCTTCGAGGCCTCCTCGCCGCCGCCGAGCACGACGTCGGTGTACGGGTTGTTGAGCTGCTTCGGCACGAACGCGATCGACTCGGTGCCGCCCGAGCCGGAGCCCGAGCTCGCGTCGTCGCTGCCGGCCGTCAGGGCGCAGCCCGAGGCGACGAGCGTGACGGTGGCGAGGGCGGCGACGGTGGCGGCGGCGCGCCTCAGGGTGCGGCCGCGGGGGAAGGTGGGGAACTCCATCGTTCTGTCCTTTGCTGTGGGTGGGAATCGGGTGGCGGTGGGCGGGAGGGAACGGTCAGGAGTGCGCGGCCGAGGCCGCCAGCACGTCCCTGGCTGCTCGTCGCGCCCGGGATCTCTCCCGGGCGACGGCGATCAGGCTCGGGGTGACGACGCTGCCGACGAGCAGCAGACCGGTCACCACGTTGAGGACGACGTCGCTGATGCCGCCGAGCCGCAGCGCGTAGCTGATGCTCGAGATGATCAGCACGCCGGCGACGACGCCCGGGATCGACCCGCGCCCGCCGAAGATCGAGACGCCGCCGAGCAGCACCGCGGCGATGACGGCCAGCTCGATGCCGGTGGCGTTGTCGCTGCGGGCGCTCGAGTAGCGCAGCGTCCAGTAGATGCCGACCAGGGCCGAGACGACGCCGGTGGCGACGAACATCCAGAACTTGGCCCGACCGACGTGGACTCCGACGAAGCTCGCGGCCTCGGTGCTGAAACCGATCGCGGGCAGGGCCCGGCCGAACGAGCTCTTGTGCAGCAGCACCCCGAAGAACACGATGATCGCGAGCACGCCGACCATGACCGTGGGGATGCCCGTGCCGCCGAGCTTCGACGTGAAGAACGACGTGAGGGCGGGCGGGAAGTTCGCGACCGCGTTGTCGCCGATCACCACGAGGGCGAGACCGCGGTAGAGCGCCAGGGTGCCGATCGTCACCGCCAGGCTCGGCAGCCCCACCGTGGTGACGAGGGCACCGTTGACGGCACCGCACACCACGCCGATCAGCACGCAGACGACGAAGATCTCGGGGATGCCCCAGCCCGCGGCCCAGAGCACGCCCATCACGGCACTGGTCAAGCCCGCCGTGCTGGCCACCGAGAGGTCGATCTCGCCGGTGATGATCACGAGGGCCATCGGCATCGCGATCATCAGGATCGGGATCGCGTCGAGCAGCAGGAACCCCGTGGTCTGCACGCTGGCGAACCGCGGCACCGTCAGGGCGCAGACCAGCAGCGTCGCGAGCAGCGCGTAGACCATGATCGCGCCGCGACCGGTCAGCAGCCGACGCCGGCGCAGCACCTTCTCGGCCGCCGACTCGGTGTCTCGCGCACCCGAGGGCGGACGCGACGAGGAGGCGCGGGTGGCGTCGACGGCGGGAGCCCCCGTCACCGAGGCGGTCGTGGTGGTGGTCCGGTCAGGCATTGGTGGCCTCGCTCGTGCGCAGTCGTCGGGCGGTGCGGATCGAGGCGATCCGTTCGACGAGGATGGCGGTCAGGATGAGGATGCCGACGATGGCCTGCTGCCAGAACTTGTCGACGCCCAGGGCGGTGAGGCTGCTCGTGATGGTCGTCAGCAGCACGGCGCCGATCGCCGCACCGACGACGCTGCCCGAGCCGCCGAAGATCGCGATGCCGCCGACGACGGCCGCCGCGACGATGTCGAGTTCGAGGCCCGTACCGGTCGTCGCCCCCACCGAGTTGAAGCGCGAGGCGTAGAGCACGCCCGCCAGTCCGGTCAGCGTGCCGTTCAGCACGAAGGCCGTCAGCACGCGCTTGCTCACCTTGATGCCGAACAGGCGGGCAGCCTGGTCGTCGGAGCCGATCGCGTAGAGGTCGCGGCCGGGGCGGGTGCGAGCCAGGAAGATCGCGACGAGCACGACGACGACCACGGCGATGATCGTGATGATCGGGATGCCCAGCACCGTGTCGACCGACAGACGACCGAAGGCCGCGGGGCGGTCGCCGGCGAAGTACTGCTGCCCGCCGGCCCAGGCGTTGTTGAGGCCGCGGTAGATGTAGAGCATGCCGAGGGTGATCACCAGCGAGGGCACCCGCGCCACCGTCACCAGGAACCCGTTGACGGCCCCGAGCAGGGCACCGATCGCGAGCCCGATGAGGAACACGAACACGAGGGGGATGCCCGGCGCGGCGTTGAACACCGTGCCCGTGGCGAAGGCCACGAGACCGAGGATCGAGCCGACCGAGAGGTCGATGTTGTTCGTGATGATGACGGTGCCGAGACCGACGGCCATGATCACCGTGATCGTCGCGTTGAGCATGAGGTCTTTCACGCCCTGCGGCGACACGAACAGCGGGTTGGCGATCGTCGTGACGATCACCAGCACGATCAGGGCCGAGGCGACGGGCACCTCGCGCTGCTTGACCAACGACGCGAACGGGCTGCGGCCCGTCGTGGGGGCGAGGGCGTGGGACGTGGTCATCGGGCAGCCTCCGTGGTCGGGGTCGGGGTGGCGGTGCCGGTCGGGATGGCGGTGCCGGTCGGGTCGGCGGTGCCGGTCGGGGCGTGCTCGGTCAGGTCGGTCGCACCCGAACCGGTGGCCGCGTGCATCACGCGCTCGGCGGTGGCCTCCGCCCGGTCGAGCGTCGCGGTGAGGCGGCCCTCGTGCATGACGAGCACGCGATCGGCCATGCCGAGCACCTCGGGCAGCTCGGACGAGATCATCAACACGGCGATGCCACGCCCGGCGAGGTCGCTGATGAGCCGGTGCACCTCGCTCTTCGTGCCGACGTCGATGCCGCGGGTCGGCTCGTCGACGATCAGGAAGGTGGGATCGGTCGCCAGCCATTTGGCCAGCACGACCTTCTGCTGGTTGCCGCCCGACAGGGTCGACACGGGCAACTCTCGGCTGCCGGTCTTCACCTGGAGGCGTGACGACCAGTCGGCCGCCGCCTCGCGCTCGCGGCGGGCACTGACGAGGCCGAACCGGCTGAGGGTCTTGCGCAGGGTGAGGGTCGTGTTGCGGCTGACCGACATGTCCATCACGAGCCCCTGCTTGCGGCGGTCCTCGGGCACGAAACCGATCCCGGCCGTGATCGACGCCATCGGGTCGCGCTTCGGCAGCGGACGCCCTGCGATCGTCACGCTGCCCGCGTCGTAGCGGTCGATGCCGAACACGGCCCGGGCGACCTCGGTCCGGCCCGCGCCGACGAGCCCGGCCAGGCCGACGATCTCGCCTGCCCGCACCTCGAACGAGACGTCGTGGAAGACGCCCTGCCGCGTCAGACCGTCGACGCTGACGACGGTGTCGCCGACCCGCGCATCCTGCTTGGGGAAGAGCTGGTCGACGTCGCGCCCGACCATCGCGCGGACGATCTCGGCGGTCGTGACATCGCCGGTGGCGTGCTCCGAGATGAAGGCGCCGTCGCGCATGACCGTGATGCGGTCGCTCAGGCCGAAGACCTCGTCGAAGCGGTGGGAGATGAACAGGATCGCGCTGCCGCGGTCGCGCAGTGCCCGGGCGACGCCGAACAACCGCTCGACCTCGACCCCGCTCAGAGCGGCCGTCGGCTCGTCCATGATCAGCACCTTGGCGTCGAGCGAGATGGCCTTGGCGATCTCGATGATCTGCTGGTCGGCGATCGAGAGGCCCTCGGCGACGCGGTCGGGGTCGATCGGCACGCCGAGACGCTCGAACAGGGCGCGGGCGTCGGCACGCATGGCGGCCCGGTCGATGAACCCGAAGCGCGAGGTGGGCTGGCGCCCGACGAAGATGTTCTCGGCCACGGTCAGGTCGGGGAAGAGCGTGGGCTCCTGGTAGATGACGCTGACGCCCGCAGCCTTGCTCTCGGCCGGGCTGCGGAACACGATCGGGTGCCCGTCGAAGAGGAAGTCACCACTGTCGGGCTGGTGCACGCCGGCGAGGATCTTGACCATCGTCGACTTGCCCGCGCCGTTCTCGCCGACCAGCGCGTTGATCTCGCCGGCCCGGAGCTGCACGCTACCGCTGGCCAGGGCGACCACGGCACCGAAGGTCTTCCGTGCCCCGCGCAGTTCGAGGACGGGAGCCGTCGGCGAGAAGCCGGGGGGCGTCGGGTCGATCGTCATCGATCGTTCTCCTCATCGAGAAATGAATCGTTTCAAAGTGGGTCGGGGACGACACTAAGGGCAGGGCCGGACGGCGTCAAGCACCAGTTCCGTCACGGGCGCGTCGCACCCCGACGGCGCTGCCCCGACGCGGCGGCACCGCCCGCCCCGACGGCGCCGCCGCCTAGACTCGGCCCGGTCGGCCCGGTGTCGACCCCCCGGCCGTCGGCCGGCGCGAACGGCCACGATCAGGAGGCGCGGGTGGAGTCGGTCAGCATCCGCGACGTCGCGACGACGGCGGGGGTCTCGGTCGGGACCGTGTCGAACGTGCTGAACCACCCGGCCAAGGTGAGCCCGGCCACCGTCGACCGGGTGCACGCGGCCATCGACCAGCTCGGTTTCGTCCGCAACGACGCCGCCCGCCAGCTGAGAGCCGGCGCCAGCCGCGCCGTCGGGCTGATCATCCTCGACGGCAGCAACCCGTTCTTCAGCGACCTGGCACGGGGCGCCGAGACCGCTGCCGAACAGGCCGGTCGGGTCGTACTGCTCGGCAACAGCGACCAGCAAGGACAGCGCGAGGCGCATTACCTCGACCTGTTCGAGCAGAACCGCGTGCTCGGCATCCTCATCTCTCCCGTGGGCGACGTGACCGAACGCCTCGCGAGGTTGCGTCGGCGCGGCACGCCCGCCGTCCTCGTCGACCGGCAGGCAGGGCTGACCCCGTTCTCCTCCGTCTCGGTGGACGACGTGCGAGGGGGACACCTCGCCGTCGAGCACCTCGTCGAGATCGGAAGACGGCGTCTCGCGTTCGTGGGTGGGCCCCTCGGCCTGCAACAGGTCGCGGACCGCCTCGACGGCGCCCGGGCGGCCGCGCGGTCGGCGGATGCCGAGGTCACCCTCGAGGTCGTCGAGGTGCCCGGCCTCACCGTCGAACACGGGCGGGCCGCAGCCGCCGAGCTGATGGCGAGGCCCAGGACGGAACGCCCGGACGGCATCTTCGCCGCGAACGACCTCGTGGCGATGGGCGTCCTGCAGTCACTCGTGATGCTCGGCGACCTCCGGGTGCCCGGCGACGTGGCACTGATCGGTTACGACGACATCGACTTCGCCCGGGCCGCCGTCGTGCCCCTGAGCTCCATCCGCCAACCCAGCACCCTCATCGGTCGGACCGCCATGGACATCCTCCAGGACGAGATCGACGACCCGACCCGCGAACCACGCCGCGTCGTCTTCGCGCCCGAGCTGGTGGTCCGGGCGAGCACCGTGCCCGGGTCCCCGCCGACGTCCTGACGGCGGGGCCCGACCTCGACCTCGACGGGTCAGGCCGTGCCGACCTCCTCGGCGACCGGGCAGGTCAGCTCGTGACGCCCGTGCCCGACCTCGAGAACGGTCCCGTCCGGCAACGAGACCTCCCCGGTGGTCCCCACGGGCAGCGTCACCGTCAGGTGGAACGCCTCGCCCGCCAGTCGCCAGGCCGCCGAGACCTCGCCGTACGGCGAGAGGTGTCGGCCGGACGCGTGCGTGAGCCCCCCGCCCGGGCGTGGAGCGAACCTCACGCGTCGCCACCCGGGCGCCGCGGGCGCGAGGCCTGCGACGGTCGCGTGCATCCAGTCGGCCACGGCACCGAGCGCGTAATGGTTGAAGCTCGTCATCTCTCCGGGATTGACCGTTCCGTCGGGCAGCATGCTGTCCCAGCGCTCCCAGATCGTCGTGCCACCCATGTCCACCGTGTACAGCCACGAGGGGCACGAGCGCTCGAGCACCAGGTCGTAGGCCCGGTCCACGTGCCCCGCCCCGGTCAAGGCCGGAGCCACGACGGGTGTCCCCGCGAAACCCGTGGCGATGCGGTTGCCGGCGGCGGTGACGAGCTCGGCGAGACGGTCGCCGGCCGTCCGGGCATCGTCTCCTCGGACGAGCCCGAACTCGAGGGCGAGGCCGAGGGCGGTCTGCGCATCGCTCGTCGTGCGACCCCGGCCGTCGGTGTAGCGACCGACGAACGCGACCCGCACCTCGTCGGCGACGGTGTCGTAGTGGGTCGCGTCGGCGGTCCTCCCGAGGACCCGTGCGGTCATCGCGAGGTGCCGGGTCGACCAGTAGAGATAGGCCGTCGCGACCAGGTGGCGGTCGGTCAGCGCGTCGGCCGGGTCGTCCGGAGGCGCAGCGGGGTCGAGCCAGTCGCCGAGTTGGAAGCCCTCGTCCCAGATCCGGTCCTCACCGGCCCTCGAGACGATCAGGTCGACCCAGGCCTTGGCGGAGTCCCACTGGCGAGCCAGTACCCCCGCGTCGCCGAAGCGCTCGTAGAGGGTCCAGGGCGTCAGCACCGCGGCGTCACCCCAGACGGCCCCCGGCTCGATCGGCTCCCACGAGGGGCCGCCGGGGATGCGCGGCACGAACCAGGGCACCGTGCCGTCGGGAAGCTGGTCGACGGCGAGGTCCTGCAGCCAGGAGCCGAGCATGCCCGAGCAGTCGTACAGGAAGGAGGCGGTGGGCGCGAAGACCTGGATGTCACCCGTCCAGCCGAGTCGTTCGTCCCGCTGGGGACAGTCCGTCGGGATGTCGACGAAGTTGCCCCGGGTGCTCCAGAGCACGTTCTCGTGGAGACGTTCGAGACCGGGGTCGGAACACGAGAACCAGCCCGTGCGCTCCATGTCGGTGTGCAGCACGCGGGCGACCACCGCGGTCGGATCGAACTCACCCGGCCAGCCCTCGATCTCGGCGTATCGGAAGCCGTGGACGGTGAAGCGGGGCTCCCAGGTGACCGGCCCGTCACCGCGCAGCGTGACGACGTCCTCGGCGGCGGCCAGCCGCAGGGTGCGTCGGTAGAGCTCCCCGTCCTGCAGCACCTCGGCGTGACGCAGGGTCACGACCCGACCCGCCTCGCCGTCGACCGTGATGCGGAGTCGACCGACGAGGTTCTGCCCGAAGTCGAGCACGACGGTGCCCCGGGGGGTGATCCGGTGCGCCACGGGGGTCAGCTCGTCGGTGCAGCGCACCGGGGGCTGCTCGGGCGCGACGAGAGTCCGGGGGTCGCGCTCCCCCACGGTCACAGGGGTCCATCCCCGGCCGTCGCCCCCGACGGAGGACCATGCGTCATCGTCGAGGCGGAGGTCGTGGCGCTCACCGTCGTAGAGCCCACTGAACGAGATCGGACTCGCTTGCGCCTCCCACCGGTCGTCCGTCGCGACGACCACGCGCCTTCCGTCGGCGAGTTCGACCTCGAGCTGGGCCAGGAACGCGAGATCGGTCCCGTAGAGGTCGTGGTACCCGCCGTTGAAGCCGAGTCGTCCCCGGTACCAGCCGTCGCCGAGCCACGCCCCGAGGACGTTCTCGCCGGCGACCAGGAGGTCGGTGACGTCGTGGGTGCGGTACCGCAGGCGGCTGCCGTAGGAGGTCCATCCCGGCGAGAGTTCGTCCGAGCCGACCCGTGTGCCGTTCAGTTCGGCCTCGAACACACCGTGGGCCGTGGCGTAGAGCCGGGCCGAGACGACATCGCCGTCGAGCTCGAACGAGCGCCGGACCCGGGCGGGCCGCCGGTCGGTACCCGCCTCCTCGTCCCACGAGCCGCCCACCGGCCGGGCCTGCCAGTCGGACGGTGCCAGGAGGCCGGCCTCGAGGGCCGTCGAGGCGCTCCACGGCGACACCGAGCCATCGGCGCCCGAGACCCGGACGCGCACCTGGACACGCTGCCTCGATGCGAGGTCGGCGAAGGGCCAGGGCACGAGCACCTGATCGCGCGTCGAGATGACGGCCGTGGCCACTCGTCGCGCACCGGACTCGAGGGCGATCTCGACGGACTCCTGTCGCCAGCCGGTCGGCCCGTCGAGCTGCCAGCTCAGACGGGGACGCGGAGTGCCGAGACCCAGGGCCTCACGAGTGTGCTCGACGCGGAGGTCGATGACCGTCGTGCTCATCGTCATCCCTTGACCGCCCCTGCGGTCAGACCCGTCTGCACTTGCTTGTTGAGGAACAGGTAGATCACGAGGATCGCCCCGACGTTGAGGCAGATGGCTGCGAAGAGCGGTCCGTACTGCACCGATCCGAACTGGCCCGTGAAGTTCAGCAGGCCGACCTGCAGCGTGCGGAGCGAACCCGAATTGGTGAAGGTCAGCGCGATCAGAAGGTCGTTCCAGAGCATGAAGAACTGCACCAGCCCGACGGTGAAGAGCGCATTCCGCACCATGGGCAGCCCGACGAGGAAGAACGACCGGATGAGTCCGGCGCCGTCGAGGGTCGCTGCCTCGAAGATCTCGCGGGGGACGGCGCGGAAGAACGTCGCCATGAGGAAGACCGCCAGAGGCAGGCTCGTCGCGGTGTACGTGATGAGCAGCGGCCACAGTGTGCCGGTGAGGCCGAGACGAAAGTACGCCGCGAACAGCGGCAACAGGATCATCTGGGTCGGCACCATGATGCCGGCGAGGAACGTGATGAGGATCGCCCCGCGTCCCTTCCACACGAGGACCTCGAGGGCGAAGCCGGCCATCGAGCCGAAGAGCAGCACGAGCAGCAACGACGGGAAGACCGTCAGGACGGAGTTGAGCGCGTACTGCGCGAAGTTGCCCTGAGTCCAGGCGAAAACGTAGTTGTCGAGATTCCATTGCCGGGGCAGGGCCCAGACGGGCTGTTCGAGGAACTCGGTCTGCGTCTTGAACGAGCCGAGCAGCATCCAGACGAGCGGCCCCAGGACGATGACGAGGAGGAACGCCACGAGCACGCCGCTGACGACCTGCCCGAGGCGTCGTCGCGGGGCCCGACGCCGACGCGGTGCGGGACGACGGAGGGGCGTGGCCGCGGGAGGGAGGGAGGTGTCGACTGAGGTCATCGGTCAGTCCTTCGTGAGGTCGCGTCGATTGGCGCGGAAGATGAAGACGGTCACCAGCAGCGACACGATCGTGAGCAGGAACGCGACGGTGCTGCCGTAGCCGTACTGGCCGAAACGGAACGACGTGTCGAACATGTAGATCGTCAGGGGGCTGGTCGACGTGCCCGGGCCGCCGTTGGTGAGGGCGAGGATGCTGTCGAAGACCTTCAAGGTGCCGTTGGCGGAGAAGATCAACGACGAGACGAGCACGGGCAGCGAGAGGGGCAGGACGATCCGACGGACCAGGCCGAAGCCGGACGCGCCGTCGATGCGGGCCGACTCGAAGACCTCTTCCGGGATGTCGAGCAGACCGGCGTAGAGGAGGACGCCGTAGAACCCCATCGACCGCCAGACGTCCATGACGATGATGACGAGGAAGGCCGTCCCTCCGTCCCCGAACCAGTCGACCGATGACAGCCCGACCGCTTCGAGGGCGGTGTTGACGAGACCGTTCTGAGGGGCGATCGCGAACATCTGCTGGAAGAGCAGCGCGACGGCGACGGTTGGCAGGACGACGGGGAAGAAGACCAGCGTGCGGACGGCGCTCGACCATCTCCGCAGCACGAAGACGTAGAGCAGCGACAGCAGGTAGCCGAAGCCGACCTGCAACACGGTCATCAGCACGGCGTACCGGATCGTCACGAGCAGGGCGTCTCGGACGCGCGCGTCGGAGACGAGCCGGACGTAGTTGTCGAACCCGGAGAACGTGAACCCCGTGATGGCGTTGCCGGTGGTGAAGGTGTAACCGAACGAGGCGACGATCGGGACGAGCATGACGACGGAATAGATGAGCAGGGCGGGACCGATGAGGATCAGGGTCGCGCGCCGGTCGCCGAGCAGGGGATTCATGAGTGGCCTTCGGGACGAGGGGCGGATCGGGTCGGGCGCGACGGGACGGGGACGCGGCCGACGCGCCCCCGTCCCGTCGGGACGTCAGCCCAGGTCGCCCTGGACGAGCGTCATGAACTCCTCGGCCGTGATGGCGCCGGTGACGAGCTGCGCCGCGTTCTGCTGGGAGGTGGTCGTCGCCTGCGTGCTGAAGTACGCCTCGAACCACGGGATGGTGGTGTCGGTCGCCGCGATCCGGTCACGGACCTCGGTCGTCAGCGCGTTGCTCGCAGCGTCGCCCGAGACGGTGAAACCCGAGATCCGGCTGCTGTCCTCGAGTGCCACCTGACCGTAGTTCTCGGCGATGCAGGCGATCCACGCCTTGCTGTCGTCGTTCAGCACGCTCGGGTTGACGGTGAACGGCAGACCGACGTTGGCCACGAGCTGGCTGCTGTCCCCGTCGCCGCCGTCGACGTCGGGGAACGGGAGGTAGCCGATGGAGTCCTCGCCGATCTGGTTCGCCGTGTCGTCGGCGAAGTTGCTCAGGACCCAGCTACCCATGTAGAGCATGGGCGAGCTGCCGTTGAGGAACTGGTTGATCGACGTGTCGTAGTCGATCGAGCCGACGCCCTCGCCGAAGTAACCGGAGGCACCGAGGTCGGCGACCTGTTGGGCAGCGGCGACGTATTCGGGGTCGGTGAGGTCGGCGTCGCCGTCGGCGACGGCCTGCAGGGCGTCGGGTCCGAGCTCGCGCTCGATGAGGTTGCCGACCAGGCGGGTCAGCGGCCAGCCCTGCTCGCCACTCGCGGCGAAGGGGGTCAGACCGGCGTCCTGGAAGGTGCCGGCCGCGGCGACGACGTCGTCCCAGCTCTCGGGGACGCCCACACCGTTCTCTGTGAACAGGTCCTTGTTGTACCAGATGCCCTCGATGTTGTACTCGGTCGGCAGTACCAGGAACTCACCGTCGTAGAGCGACTCGACGGTCGACCGCGCGGCGGGCTCGATCGAGTCGGCCACGCCCAGCTCGTCGAAGAGCTCGTCGAAGTGGGCGACGAAGCCGGCGTCGTCGAGCTGCTGGACGAGCTCGTTCGTGTCGACGGCGTACATGACGGGCAGTCCGCCCTGTCCGGCGAGGAGCTGGACCTGCTGGTTCAGGTTGGTCTGCGGAACGGTCTCGACCTTGAGCGGCATGGCCTCGTTCTCCGCCGCGCAGGCGCCTTCGGCGAGAGTCTGAAGCGTTGCAGGGACGACCTCGTTCTCGACATTGCCGAGGACGGTGAACTCGGTGGCGGCCTGACCCGATCCTCCACCGGAACATGCGGCGAGACCAGCGATGGTGAGGCTGGCGACGGCGAAGGCGGCAGCACGGCGTGAGGTGCGGGACATCATTCCTCCTTGAATGGTGAGCGCTTCAAATAGTTGAAGCGCTTCATAATCAACCGAGAGGTTCGCGCTTGTCAACCGCGAGTTCCGTCGAGCCGAGAGCTAAGCTCGACGACACCATGAGCACCTCGTCCCCTCCGTCGTCGCGACGCCCCCCGGTCATGGCGGACGTCGCGCGGCTGGCGGGTGTGTCTCTCGGCACCGTGTCGAACGTGATCAACTCCCCGTCGAGGGTCAAGCCGATCACCCGGCGGCGCGTCGAGGACGCCATCGACTCGCTCGGGTTCGTCCCGAACAGCTCGGCTCGCACCCTCGCGGCCGGACGGGGCACCCTGGTCGGCTTCGTCGCCGTCGACCTGGGCAACTCGTACTTCCTCGACATCGCCCGCGGTGTCGAACGCGAGGCGGATCTCAGCGGCCAGGCCGTCCTGCTGGGCAACTCCGACGTCGACATCGACAAACAGACGGGCTACCTCCACCTCTTCGAACGCGCCCAGGCGGCAGGCATCGTGCTCGCGCCCTTCGACGGCCCGTTGGACGAGGCGCGCAGGCTGCGTCGCCGGGGCCTGCGCGTCGTCTACGTCAACTGGCCCGGCGAGGCCGACGAGAGTTGTGGCGTGGTCGTGGACGAAGTGCTCGGCGGTCGACTCGCGGCGCGACACCTCATCGAGCAAGGACGTCGAGACCTCGTCTTCGTCGGGGGGCCGCTCGACTTGACGGCAGTCAGACACCGGTTCGAGGGCGCCTCCGCGGCCGCCCGTGAGGCCCGGGTCCCCCTTCGACTCCTGCCGACGACGGCGCTCACCGTCCGCGCAGGCCTCGCCGTCGGTGACGACCTGCTCGCGCAGGGTGCCCCACCCAGGCCTGACGGCATCGTCGCCGCGTCCGACGCCCTGGCGTCCGGGATCGTGCAGTCACTTCTGCTCGGTGGCGTGCGAGTACCCGCCGACGTCTCGATCACGGGCTACGACGACAACCACTTCGCGCAGAGCACGGCGATGCCCTTGACGACCGTCGGACAGCCAGGGGTCGAGATGGGCGTCCAGGCGATGCGCCTGCTTCGCGACGAGCTCGAGAACCCGCAGACCCACCAGCACGTGTCACGCATCCTGCCGCCCCGACTGATACCCCGCGAGAGCTCCCACCACGGCTGAGCACGACTGCGGCGGAGATGCCCTCGAGACCCTCGTCATGCACGGCACCGCGTCTCGTGCACTGCACCGCGACTCGTCGGGGTGCGGTGCACGAGACGCGGTGTGGTGCGAGGGGGCCCCGCGTCCCCACGACGCGGAGCCCCGGCCCCGTCACCCGCTGATCACGGGCGACGGGAGTCGTCGGGCCCGGCGAGACGTCACGACGCGCCGCTCAGGTGTGGACGTGAGCGGCCTGTCGTGACTCCTCGGCAGGCGTGCGGGCGGCTACGCGGCCTCGAGCCGGGCGCGCAGGGCGGCCAGCTCGTGGCGCAGCGCGTCCGGCAGGGTCGAGCCGAAGCGGTCGAAGAACTCGTCGGTGAGGTCGCACTCGGCGAGCCACGCGTCCGTGGGCACCGCGAACGACTCGGCCAGCGCCTCCTCGGTGAGGTCGAGACCGGTCAGGTCGAGGGCTCCCGGTGCGGGGGCGAGGCCGAGCGGCGTCTCGACGGCGTCGGCGGTGCCCGCCAGGCGACCCGCGATCCAGGCGATCACCCGCGAGTTCTCGCCGAAGCCGGGCCAGAGGAACGAGCCGTCGGCCCCCTTGCGGAACCAGTTGACCTGGAACACCTGCGGCGCCCGATCGCCGAGCTCCGCCCCGAGCCGCAGCCAGTGCGCGAAGTAGTCGCCCATGTCGTAGCCGCAGAACGGCAGCATGGCGAACGGGTCGCGCCGCAGCTCGCCGACGACGCCCTCGGCCGCCGCGGTCTGCTCGGACGCCACCGTCGCGCCCACGAACACGCCGTGCCGCCACGACCGCGCCTCGGTCACGAGCGGCACGTTCGTCGCCCGTCGCCCGCCGAAGACGATCGCGTCGAGCGGTACGCCGTCGAACGCATCCCAATCGGAGCTGAGCGAGGGGCACTGCTCGGCCGGCGCGGTGAAGCGCGAGTTCGGGTGGGCGGCCGGGGACGAGGAGGCGCGGGTCCAGTCGTTCCCCTGCCAGTCGGTCAGGTGCGCGGGCGCCTCGTCGGTCAGCCCCTCCCACCAGACGTCGCCGTCGTCGGTCAGCGCCACGTTGGTGAAGATCGTGTTCGCGTGCAGGGTGCGGACGGCCATGGGGTTCGACGCCTCACCCGTGCCGGGGGCCACCCCGAAGAAGCCGGTCTCGGGGTTCATCGCCCACAGGCGACCGTCGGCGCCGGGCTTCATCCAGGTGATGTCGTCGCCGAGGGTCTCGACCCGCCAGCCGGGCAGGGTGGGCTGCATCATCGCGAGGTTGGTCTTGCCGCAGGCCGAGGGGAACGCCGCGGCGACGTGGACGGCCCGCCCCTCGGGACTGGTGACCTTGATCAGCAGCATGTGCTCGGCGAGCCAGCCCTCGTCGCGCCCCATCGTCGACGCGATGCGCAGCGCGAAGCACTTCTTGGCCAGCAGCGCGTTGCCGCCGTAGCCCGAGCCGAACGACCAGATCTCGCGCGTCTCGGGGAACTGGGTGATGTACTTCGTCTCGTTGCACGGCCACGCCACGTCGTCACGCGCGGTGCCGTCGGCGTCGCGCAGGGGGTAGCCGACGCTGTGCACGCCGCGCACGAACGGCACGTCTCCGTCGGCACCGCCGAACGCGGCCAGCGGCTCGGAACCGACGCGCGCCATGATGCGCAGGTTGAGCACGGCGTAGGCCGAGTCGGTCAGCTGCACGCCGAGCTGCGACAACGGGCCGCCGACCGGGCCCATGCTGAACGGCACGACGAACATCGTGCGCCCGCGCATCGAGCCGGCGAAGAACGGCCGGAGCTCGCGCCTCATGGCCCCGGCCTCGCGCCAGTTGTTGGTGGGGCCGGCGCCCGCGGGATCGGTGGTGCAGATGAAGGTGCGGTCCTCGACGCGGGCGACGTCGCCGGGGTCGGTCCGGGCGAGGTGGCTGCCGGGACGCAGGTCGGGGTTCAGCGGGATCAGCGCCCCGGTCGCGACGAGGTCGGCCGTCAGCCGCTCGGCCTCGGCGTCCGAGCCGTCGATCCACTGCACACCGTCGGGCTCGAGCAGGTCGACCTGCTCGGCGACCCACGCGACCAGGGTGCGGGGCGCCCACGACGGGGCGGGCACGTGGCGGCGCCGCGCGGCCCGCGCCCAGTCGGTCGTGGGTGCCGGAGGCGGAGCCGAGGAGGCGCGGGTCGCGTCGCCGAGGACGCCGGGGTCGAGGGGTCGGGTGGTGATCATCGCGTGGCCTCCAGGGTCAGGTCGAGCAGGTCGTCGGTCGGTGCTGAGGTGGCTCGGGCTGGACGGGGCAGGGACGGGGGCGTTCCTCCGGCGAGGTGCTCGAGCAGGCGGACGACCTGGCAGCTGTAGCCGAACTCGTTGTCGTACCAGACGTAGAGCACGACCCGGCGGCCCGAGCCGTGGTCGCCCGCCCCGTCGCCGTCCCCGTCCCCGGACACGACCGTCGCGAGCCCGTCCACGACGCCCGCGTGGCGCGAGCCGACGAAGTCCGTCGACGCGACCTCGGGCGACTCGACGTAGTCGATCTGGCGGCGCAGGGGCGAGTCGAGCGAGGCCCGACGCAGGTGCGCGTTGAGCTCGGCACGGTCGACGGGCGTCCTCAGCCGCAGGTTGAGCACCGCGACCGAGACGTCCGCCGTGGGCACGCGGATCGCGCTTCCGGTCAGGCGCCCGGCGAGCTGCGGCAACGCCTTGGCGACGGCCTTCGCCGCACCCGTCTCGGTCAGCACCATGTTGAGCGACGCCGACCGACCCCGCCGGTCGCCGGGGTGGAAGTTGTCCGTCAGGTTCTGGTCGTTCGTCACCGCGTGCACGGTCTCGACGTGTCCCGACTCGACGCCCCAGCGGTCGTCGAGCACGGCCAGCACCGGCGTGATCGCGTTCGTCGTGCAGGACGCCGCGGCGACCACGACGTCGTCGCCCGCCGTCTCGTGGTTCACGCCGAACACGACGTTCGGGATCGCGCCCTTCCCGGGGGCCGTGAGCAGCACGCGTGACGTGCCCCGCGCCTCCAGGTGTCGTCGCAGCGACGGCTCGTCGCGCCACCGGCCCGTGTTGTCGACGACGATCGCGTCGCGGATTCCGAACCGCTCGTAGTCGACCGTCGCGGGGTCGTCCGAGTAGATCACCTGGATCGTCGTGCCGTTCGCCACGATCGTGTCGGCCACCTCGTCGACGACGATCGTGCCCGCGAACGGGCCGTGGATCGAGTCGCGCCGCAGCAAGCTGGCCCGCTTGACGAGGTCGTCGGCCGACCCCCGACGCACGACGACCGCCCGGAGCCGCGCACCGCCGCGCTCGCCGGCGTGCTCGATCAGCAGCCGTGCGACGAGTCGACCGATGCGGCCGAAGCCGTAGAGCACGACGTCGCGGGGCGGGGGCCCACCGTCGCCGCGGCGTCCGACCACCTCGGCGAGTTCGGCGTTCACGACGTCGACGAGCGACCTCTCGGGCAGCTCGACGAGGGCGGCCCGGTGCCGGGCGCTCAGCCGGGCGAGGTCGATCGACGCCGGGCCGAGCTCGAGGCCGTCGAGCAGCTGCAGCACCTTCAGGGTCTCGACGGGATCGAGCACGTGGTCGTCGAGCTGGCGGGCGAAACGGTGCAGCTTGAGCACGCCGACCGGCGACCGGTCGAGGAGGCTGCGTCCGTGGATCGACACGACCACGCCGTCTCGACGCCACAGCCGACCGATCACCGGGATCATCGCCTCGGCGAGCGCCACTCGCCCGGCCCACTCGTCCTGGCGGTCGTCGTACCGGGCGGTGGTGTCGTCGAGCGGTTCCGTCGCGGCGGTGGGGGCCGGTGCCATGTTCTCTTCTCTCGTCGTCGAAAGGGGTGTTTCTCCACGATGAGCGCCCACACCCTTGATCTGCAGATGCCCAATGCGTAAAGATCGGGTGTTCTTTCGCCCTCGTCAAAGACGACCTCCCGAGAGGGGTGCCCCGTGGTCGACGCCGACCCCCTGCTGCTCGGCCAGGCGGTGCGGCACGCCCGCACGACCCGGGGCCTGACCCTCGATCAGCTCGCGGCTCGGGTCGAGGTCAGCGCCAGTCAGCTCTCGCTCGTCGAGACGGGTCGTCGCGAACCCAAGATCGGTCTGGTCCGAGCGCTGTCGGACGCCCTCGACGTGCCCCTCGCGACGTTGCTGGCCGCCGAGCCGCCGAGCGAGCGGGCGGCCCTCGAGATCGAGCTGGCGCAGGCGCAGCGCGGGTCGCTGTACCGCTCTCTCGGCCTGCCCGACGTGAAGGCGAACAAGGGCATGAGCACGCCGGTGCTGCAGACGATCCTCGGGCTGCACCGCGAGCTCGCCCGTCGGCACAGCGAGGCCAGCGCCACCCCCGAGGAGGCGCGGCGGGCGAACACCGAGCTGCGGCTCTGGATGCGCGGGCGCGACTCCCACCTGCCGTACGTCGAGGAGGCGGCGGCCGACCTGCTCGGCACCGTGGGCCACACCTCGGGCGCCCTGTCGCACAGCAGCGTGAGCCGCATGGCCCGGAGCCTCGGGCTCGAGATCATGCACGTCTCGGACCTGCCGCACTCGGCCCGCTCGGTGATCGACCTGGCCAACGGGCGCATCTATCTGCCACCGGCCTCGATCCCGGGCGGTCACGGCCTGCGGGCGCTGGCCCTGCAGGCGATGGCGCACCGTCTGCTCGGCCACGAACGACCCTCGACCTACGCCGAGTTCCTCAAGCAGCGGCTCGAGATCAACTACTTCTCGTCGGCCTGCCTCATGCCGCTCAGGGCAGCGGTCGAGTCACTGCAGAAGGCCAAGGCACAACGCGACCTCTCGGTCGAGGACTTCCGCGACGGCTTCGGCGTCACCCACGAGGCGGCGGCGATGCGCATGAGCAACCTGCTGACCTCGCACCTCGGCATCCGCATGCACTTCCTGCGGGTGACGGGCGACGGAGCGATCGCCAAGGCGGCCGAGAACGACGGGCTGCCCCTGCCGACCGACGTCACCGGGGCCGTCGAGGGCCAGCTGGTCTGCCGGCACTGGGCCGCCCGCACGGCGTTCGCCCGGACGAACCGCACCACCGAGCACTACCAGTACGACGACACCCCGGCCGGCACCTTCTGGTCGGCGTCGCAGACCGGCACGACCGAGCACGACGAGTTCTCGATCACGGTGGGCGTGCCGTTCGCCGACGCGAAGTGGTTCCGCGGACGCGACACCGAGCGTCGCGAGACCTCGACCTGCCCGGACGAGTCGTGCTGCCGTCGTCCCCCGGCAGGGCTCACGGCGAGGTGGCGCGACGCGGCCTGGCCCAGCGCCCGCCTGCACGCGCACGTGCTGGCACCGTTGCCGTCCGGCACCTTCCCCGGCGTCGAGGACACCGAGGTCTACGAGTTCCTCGACCGGCATGCCGGCTGAGACGCTGGCGCTGCTGCTCGGCCGATGGGCCGTCACGCGCGACATCGACGACCACCGCACCGGCGAGCACGCCCGGTTCGACGGGACGGCGACCATCGAGGAGGCGCGGGCGGGTTCCGACCTCGTGGCGACCTACGACGAGGCCGGCGAGCTCGTCGTGGCCGACCGGCGGACACCCGCCACCCGGCGGCTCGACTATGCGTCCCGGGGTGACGGGTCGCTCGACCTGCGCTTCGCCGACGGCCGGCACTTCGTCGACCTCGACCTGCGGTCGGGGGCCTGGGAGGCGCACCACCCGTGCGCCCCGGACAGCTACCTGGTCGAGACCCGGGTGCTCTCGCCGACGTCGTTCGAGGAGCGGTGGACGGTGCGCGGCCCGGCGAAGTCGTACGACGCCCTCACCACGTACGAGCGCGTCGCCGGGCATCCCGCCACGAAGTGAACAACCCGCCACACGTTCGCGTGGCGTGTTGTTCACTTCGTGGCGGGATGGAGGGTCGGCGCGTGGCGCGGCGCGGAGGCGCGTGGCGGGGCGACGCGATGCCGGGCTAGAGCTTGGCGGCGAGCTCGGCGTCGGTCGGCTCGACCAGGTGGCTGCCGTCGGGGAAGACCACGACCGGGATCTGCGTACGACCGCTGACGGCGTAGGCACGATCGGCACCGTCGGCGACGGCCTCGAGGTCGACGTAGTCGTAGGCCACACCCTCGCGGTCGAGCAGCGCCTTCGAGCGGCGGCAGTCACGGCACCACTCGGCGCCGAACATCAGGATGCGGTCGGGGGCGGTGTCGGTGCTCATGGCGACCAGGGTACGCGCGGTGACGGGGCGCGGACACGCGACCCGCGCCTCCTCGTCCTCGACGGGCCGCGAAGAGCGCCCGCTCGCCGCGAGCGAACGTCGTTCGGTTTCTCGTTCGGGGGCCTTGCGAGCCCCCGGGGGTGGCATGTCACACTGGATGAGCGCCCTCGTCGTGGAGTGGCAATCCCCCCAATCCACCCGCCAGCAGCATGGCCCGCGACGAGTGTGCTGCATCGTGCAGACCGGGGTCGACCACGAGTCGGCCGCCGACGTCCACGGTGCCCCCGACGAGATCATCGTCATGCGCACGCGCCACGGGCCCGGAGGCAATCCCGTGACCGACACCCTTCAGCGTCCGCCCGAGACCTCGAGCACGCCCGCCGTGCGCACGCCCGCCGTGCGCACGCCCGCCGCCGCGTCTCCCCCGCGCTCGTCGTCGACGCCTGCGCGCGACACCCGCCCCACGCCCCAGCCGCACCGCCTGACCCCCTCGGGCGTCGTCGGCATCGCCGTGCTCGGCCTCGCGACGTTCTTCGCCATCACGACCGAGTTGAGCCCGGTCGGCCTGCTCTCGACGATGAGCACCGACCTCGGCGTGAGCGAGGCGCGCATGGGCGTCGTCGTCACGGTCTACGCCGTGGCCGTCGCCGCGCTCGCCCTGCCGCTCACCTGGGCCACCGCCCGCTTCCCCCGCAAGGCCGTGCTCGTCACGACCCTGGTCGGCTACACGGCCTCGAACCTGATGGTCGCGCTCGCCCCGAGCTTCGGCGTGTTGCTGACCGGCCGCGTGGTCGGCGGCATCGCGCACGCCCTCTTCTTCTCGGTGGCGTCGGCCTACGCGACGCGCATCGTGCCACCGCGCCTGGCCGGCCGGGCGATCGCGTTCGTCTACTCGGGCAGCTCGCTGGGCTTCGTCGTGGGCGTGCCGCTCGCGACGACGGTCGGCGACCAGCTCGGCTGGCGTCCCGCCGTGGGCGCGGTCGCCGTCGCCACCGCGGTGCTGGCCGTCGTGGCCGCGCTGTTCCTGCCGCACGTCCAGGGCGAATCGTCGCCGCACGTCGGCTCGGTACGGTCGTGGGCGCGCTCGGGGCTGCTCGCCGTGGTCGTGGCCGACCTCATGCTCTTCGCCGGCCACTACGTCGTCTACACCTTCATCGGCCCGTACCTGACCGGGGCCGGCCTCGGCGAGGACCTCGTCGGCGGCGCCCTGCTCGTGCTCGGCGGCACGGGCGTGGTCGGCCTGCTCGCGGCCGGCGCGTTCGTCGACCGGGCGCCTCGGCAGACCCTGATCGTCGCGGTCGCGGTGATGATCGGCGCCCTCGCGGCCCTGCCGTTGGTGCACGGCTCGCTCGTCGGCACCTTCGTCGTCGCCGGCCTGTGGATGGCCGCGAACGGCACGACCGGCACCCTCTTCATGGCCGCCGCGATCCGCACGGGCGGTGTCAGCCCCGACATCGCCGGCGCGCTGATCAACGCCGGCTCGAACGTCGGCATCGCCGCGGGTGCCGCGATCGGCGGGCAGGTCTACGGGATGTCGGGCCTCGCCACGGTGCCGTTCGCGGCCGCGGCGATCGTCGCGATCAGCCTCGTCGTGATCGTCGCGGGCCGACGCGGGTTCCCGCTGACCGGTCACGCCCAGGCGAACCTGTCGACCTCGTCGCTCGCGGTGATCACCTCGTCGGTCGCGGTCGTCACGACGTCGATCCCGACCGTCGGCCAGGGCCGTCGCGGGCGTCGCCCCCGCCGCTAGGACACCAGGAGGCGCGGGTCGCGTCCTCGGCACCGCGACCCGCCCTCGACCCGCCCCTGACCCGCCCCTTTGTACCCCGATGTCCCCCACAAGGCGGACGAAATCACCCCTGCTCTGGGGACTCCACTCGACAGGCAAGAAGCTTTATTGTCGAAACATCCACTTCCGTGGAGCCCCCGTTCCCGTCGGGGGCGACACGCGGGCGCCTGAACCCCCGCGTGTCGAGCAGGACCGACGTCCGACCGGATCCGACCCGGCCGGACGCCCCCACCCGAGGACATCACCAGCCCATGTCGCTTCTCCGCGCCTCCGTGCGCCCCCGCCGTCGTGCCCTCTCGTTCGCGGCCTTCGCCACCGCCTCCGTGCTCGCGGCCGTCGCCGTGACGCAGGCCGTCGCGCCGGCACCGGCGCACGCCGCCGCAGCGCTCTCGTGCGACCAGAACACGATCTACGCGACGGCCGGCCAGGGCCAGTTCGTCGCGATCAACGTCGCCGCGAACACGGTGTCCGACGTGATCGCCGGGTCGGCCACGCCGTTCTCGCCCGCGAACAACGGTCTCGGCGTCGGACGCAACGGCCTCGACGCCTACGCCTTCACCAACGGCCAGGCGAACAACTCGAACGGCAACACGCTCGCGCGCTACGACTCGGCGGCCGGTGCGGTCACGACCGTCGCCAACGCCAACCCGTCGGGCGCCCCCGCCTCGACGCTGCGCGGTGCGGTCAACCCGGTCACCGGCATCTACTACTACGCGACCGGTGGCGACCCGGCCACGATCTCGGCCTACGACCCCAAGACCGGTGACAAGATCGGCGTCGTCGGTCGCATCCCCGGCCTGCAAGCCGGCAACGGCGACTTCGCCTTCAGCACGCAGGGGCTGCTTTTCGTCGTGGCGAGCAACGCGGTCTACCGCCTCAACGACGAGACGATCCCGACCACGGCCGGCACCACCTCGCTCGCCGCCACCAAGCTGACCGACCTGCCCACCGGCACCAACAGCCCGGGCATCGCGTTCTCGTCCGACGGCTACCTCTACGTCTCGTCCGGCATGCAGATCATCAAGCTCGACTCGAGCTCGGGTGCCGAGGTCAGCCGCATGACCACGCCGGCGATCAGCAACATCGCCTCGTACACCGACCTCGCGAGCTGCAACTACGCCAACACCCTGGCCGGCAAGGCGGACGTCGTCGGCCGGTGGAAGTCGAGCGACCAGTTCGCCCTCAAGGTCGACGGCGGAAACCTGTCGTCGCCCTCCACCGCGACGACCTCGGGCACCGCGAAGGGCGTGCAGGCCCAGAAGGCCGGCGCCGCACTCGCCATCCCCGCGCGCACGTACACCGTCTCGCAGTCGGCGGGCAACAGCACGACGCGCCTGGCCGACTACTCGACGACGTACCGCTGTGCGAACGTCAACGACGACGCGACCGTCGCCTCGGGTTCGGGCAACACCGCTCAGTTCACGTTCCCGGCCGCGACCAGCGCCGACGGCACCGACGTCGTCTGCACGTTCACGAACACCGTGGCCGCCGCGTCGGCCGCAGCCTCCGACGACACCGGGACCACCGCCTCCGGCACCACCCTGACGGTCGGCGCACCCGGCGTCCTCGCCAACGACGCGGGGACCGACCTGACCGTCACGTCGAACACGCAGCCGGCGAACGGCCAGGCCACCGTCGCGGCCGACGGCTCGTACACCTACACGCCCGCGAAGGGCTTCTCGGGCACCGACACCTTCCAGTACACGACGACCGACGGAGGCGGTGGCACGTCGACCTCGACGGTCACGATCACCGTCACCCCGGCCAGCAGCGACGACGTCGCGACGGCTCGCGCCGGCCAGGCCCTCGTGGTCGACGCCTCCTCGGGCGTGCTGACGAACGACTCCGGCACCGGGCTGAACGCCGCCGTCGCGACCGGACCCTCGCACGGCTCCCTCGTGCTCGGCCGTGACGGCTCGTTCCGGTACGTCCCCGCGGACGGCTTCTCGGGCACCGACACGTTCACCTACACGGCGACCGACGCCGAAGGCCGGAGCACCACGAGCACCGTGACGCTCACCGTGCTGCCCACCGCCGTCGACGACACGGCCACCGCGGTCGCGGGCACCCCGACGACCATCACCGGCAGCGCCCTGACCGCGAACGACGACGGCATCGACCTGGAGGTCACCGCCGTCTCGACGCCGGGCCACGGCACCGCGTCGGTCACCCCCGCGGGCGACGTGATCTACACGCCGGCGAACGACTTCTCGGGCACCGACACCTTCGACTACACCGTCACCGACGGCAAGGGCGGCACCGACACCGGCACGGTGACCGTGACCGTCGCGCCGCGCGCCTCGGCCGACACCGCCGACGCCGTCGCGGGCTCGCCCCTCGACGTGCCCGCCGGGCGTGGACTGCTCAGCAACGACGGGGGCAGCGGTCCCCTCGAGGCCGCGCTCGCCACGGGCCCGACGAACGGCACCGTCGTCGTCAACCCCGACGGCTCGTACGTCTACACGCCGGCGAAGGGCTTCTCGGGCACCGACACCTTCACCTACACGCTGACCGACGCGAACGGCGTGACGAGCACCGGCACCGCCACCGTCGCCGTCGCCCCGAAGGCCGTCGACGACACCGTCACCGTCGTCGCGGGTGGCAACGCGCACGTCGACGGTCCCGGCGTCCTCGGCAACGACCTCGGCACCGGCCTCAGCGCCGCGATCGTGACCGGCCCGCAGCACGGCACCGCGACCCTCGCCCCGAACGGCGAGTTCGACTACACGCCGACACCGGGCTTCTCGGGCACCGACACGGTGACCTACGAAGTCACCGACGCCGCCGGCCGCACCGCGACGGCGACGGTGACGATCACCGTCAAGCCCGTGGCCGTCGACGACCAGGCGACCACGCCGAACGGCACCACGGTGACCACGACCGCCTCGGCCGGACTACTCGCCAACGACCTCGGCACCGGACTGCGCGTGACCGACCACGGCACCCCCGCGCACGGCACCGTGACCGTCGACGCCGACGGCACCTGGAGCTACACGCCGGACGCCGGCACCTCGGGCACCGACTCGTTCGAGTACCAGGTGACGGACGCCGCGGGGCAGACCGCGACGGCTCGCGCCTGGGTCATCGTCGGCGACCTGGCCATGGCCGACCAGGGCACCGCGACCGCCGGCCGCGACCTGACCGTGCCGGCGAAGGCCGGCCTGCTCTCGAACGACCGCGGCACCGGCCTGACGGCCGTGCTGGACGGAGCCCCGCGTCACGGCGACGTGACCGTCGCGAAGGACGGCTCGTACGTCTACACCCCGGCGAAGGGCTTCTCGGGCACCGACGACTTCACGTACACCGCGACCGACGCCGAGAAGCAGACGAGCACGGGCATCGTGACGATCGTCGTCCTGCCCGACGCCGTCGACGACACGACCTCGACGAAGGCCGGCACGACGGTCACCGTCGCGGCGCCCGGCGTGCTCGGCAACGACCTCGGCACCGACCTGCGAGCCGAGATCGTCGACGCCCCGGCCCACGGCACCGCCACGATCGCCGCCGGCGGCACGATCAGCTACACGCCCGTCGACGGCTTCTCGGGCACCGACCAGCTGACCTACCGCGCCACCGACGCGTCCGGCGGATCGGATGTCGCCACGGTGACGATCCACGTCGGACCGATCGTCGTCGACGACACCCCCGCCGGAGGCACGACCGCCGACCAGCCCCTCGTGGTGGACGCCGACCACGGCGTGCTCGCGAACGACAAAGGCACCGGGCTGACCGCCGCCGTCACCGACCAGCCGAAGGCGGGCACGGTCACGATGGCACCCGACGGCTCGTACACCTACACGCCGAAGCCCGGCACCTCGGGCAAGGACTCCTTCGGCTACGAGGTCACGGACGGCAACGGTCAGACCGGCACGGGCACCGTCACGATCGTGGTCAGCCCCAAGGCCACCCCCGACGTCGCCACGGTCGCCGCCGGTGACCGCGTCACGGTCGCCGCACCGGGTGTGCTCGGCAACGACGTCGGGACCGGCCTGACGGTCACCGCGGTGACCCCGGCCGCGCACGGCACGGCCACGATCGCGCCGGAAGGAACCGTCGACTACACGCCGGCCCCCGGCTTCTCGGGAGACGACATCGTCGTCTACACGGTCGCCGACCGTGACGGCGGCAGCGCCACGGCGACGGTCACCGTCACGGTGACGCCCCGCGCCCTCGACGACCGCTACTCGACGCCTGCCGGCACCGCGCTCTCGGTACCCGCCCCGGGCCTCCTGGTGAACGACCTCGGCACCGGCCTGACCGTGACGGGCGCCGGCACCCCGGCGCACGGCACGATCGACACCCGGTCGAACGGGTCGTTCGTCTACACGCCGGTCGCCGGTTTCTCGGGCACCGACCGGGTCGAGTACACCGTGACCGATTCGGCCGGCCGGTCGACGAAGGCCACCGCGACCATCGTCGTCGGCGCCCTGGCCGTCGACGACGCCGGCAGCACCCGCGCCGGCACCCCGCTCACCGTCGACGCCGCACACGGCGTGCTCTCGAACGACTCGGGCAGCTCGCTGACGGCGGCACTCGACGCCGCGCCCACGCACGGCACGGTCGACCTCGCTCGCGACGGCTCGTACGTCTACACGCCGAAGACCGGCTTCTCGGGCACCGACGCGTTCACCTACACGGCGACCGACGGTGAAGGGCAGACCCGCACGGGCACCGTCACTCTCACGGTGCTGCCGACCGCGATCGACGACTCAGCCTCGACGCCGGCCGACACGACGCTGACCGTCGCCGCCCCAGGGGTGTCGGGCAACGACCTCGGCACCGGCCTGCGCGTCACCTCGACGGGCCTCGCGGCTCACGGCACGGCGACCATCGACCCCAGCGGACGCTTGGTCTACACGCCGGACGCCGGGTTCTCCGGGAAGGACGCCGTGACCTACACGGTGACCGACCGCGACGGCGGCACCGCGACCGCCACGGTCAGCATCACCGTGCGCGTCAAGGCCGTGGCCGACTCGGGCAGGACGATCGCCGGCAAACGACTCGTCTCGGGCAGGGTCGGCGGCGTGATGCGCAACGACGACGGTTCGGCCCTCTGGGTCGCCCTGGCGTCCGAGCCGTCGCACGGCACCGTGGCACTCGACCTCGACGGATCGTACGACTACATGCCCCGTGCCGGCTTCGTCGGGGTCGACACCTTCGACTACACGGCGACCGACGAGGCCGGACAGACCGCCCGGGCGACCGTCACCATCACGGTGCTGGGCGCGGCCGTCGCGGTCGACGACCAGCAGCGCGGCACCACCGACCACGCGGTCACCGTCGACGTCACGACGAACGACGCCCCCACCGAGGGAGCGACCTTCGACCGCGGCACCGTCGTGATCGTCGACCCGGCCACCGGTGACGGGGTCAGCGCGCTGACCGTGCCCGGGCAGGGCACCTGGACGGTCGTCGACGGCTCCGTGGTCTTCACCCCCGCGAAGGGCTTCGACTCGAAGGCGTCGGTGCAGTACCGCGTGACCGACACGGCCGGCGAGACGGTCCAGGCGGTCGTCACGGTGTCGTTCCCGATGATCCTGTCGGCGACGCAGCTGGCCTTCACCGGCAGCGCGTCGGTGCTCGGCATCGCCGCCATGGCCCTGCTCGGGGTCGCGCTCGGCCTGGCGCTCTCGCGTCGCGGCCGTCGCGTGGTCGGCCCGATCCGAGGCCGTCGCCGGGCCGAGTAGCCCCCGACGTGCCGACGTCCCCGTCCGCCCGCCCCTCCTGCCGAGGGGACGGGCAGGCGGGGACGTCGGTCGTGAAGGAGGCGCGGTGCCGGTCCCCCCGGACGGCGACGTGTGTGAGCACGACTCACGTCGGACACGCCGCAGGGACGCGAACGACGGCGCCACGATCCTGCGCGGTCGGCCCAGGCGGTTCCACGATTCCGACCTCCACGTGAGTGGCTTACGAGAAAGTGCGTACCTGCCGGCGACGGGGCTTCCTGCGATGCTGCGATCACCCGCCGACCACACGAGCAGGAGAACACCATGACGAACGACCCGACCACGCGAAACCCCTCCCGTCGCCTCGCCCGCGGCACGGCCGTCCTCGCCGGAGTAGCCCTCCTCACCGGACTCGGCGTCGCCACGCCGGCATCCGCTGCTCCCGGGACGACACCGAAGCCGACCGTGACAGCCGCCCCGGACCGACGGGACACCACCACCGAACACCGCAACGCCTGCGCCGTGCGGACGCTCATCACCACGACCTTCGCCGATCCCGACAGCACGTCCTCCCAGCAGCTCGCGGCGAGATCCGTCTCACCGAGCGCCGTCGCGCACGGAGCAGGGACCACCGCCGGGCCGGAGGGACTCCTCGCCCAGTTCTCGGCGGACCGCACGCGCGTCCCGGGGGCCCACGCCGTGATCAAGCGCGTCGCAGCCGACGGCGACCTCGTCGCGGTGCACTGGCAGATCACACCGGACCCGCGCGACGAACGACGCGGCGACGCCGCCGTCGACCTGTTCCGCCTCGAGCACGGCCGGATCGTCGAGCGCTGGTCGCTCGAGCAGCCCGTTCCGACCGGCACACCGGCCAGCGGGAACACGAACACCATGTTCAGCGACCTCTACCGGCCGGCACGTCCGACCGCCGCGCCGTCGGAACGCCAGGAAGAACGCAATCGCGTCCTGGCCGTGTCGGCGTACGACACGCTGTTCCGGGACCACGACCCGTCGATCCTCGACCGCGCCTTCGACCCCGCGTACCTGCAGCACAACCCGGTCGCTCCGAACGGGACCGCGGCGCTGAAGCGGCTGTTCGGCAGCGGCCCGCAGTTCCCGGCGCAGCAGTCCGTCATCTCGCTCTCCGACGGCGACATCGTGTGGACCTTCTCCCAGGCGGTCGGCGCGAAGCCCGGGGACCCGCTGCTCGCCGCCGACCTGTTCCGCGTCGACGACGGCCTCATCCGCGAGCACTGGGACGTGGTCCCCACCGACTAGTCGCCCGAGGGAGCGTCGCGCACCGGGCGTGCGGCCTCGCGTCGGGTGCGGCTCCGATGCCAGGTGAGGGCACTCGCCGCGAGCACGCCCCCCACGACGGCCCCGATGGTGTTGGTGATCCAGTCACTCGTGTCACAGGCCCGACCGATCACCACCACCAGCGCCTGGATCGCCTCGACGGCACCCGACAGCGCGACGGCACCGAGCACCGCCGCCACCGGTCGTCGCCAGAGCACCCCCGCGAGGAACGAGACCGGAACGAACAGGAGGATGTTCGCAGTCGACTCCCCCGCAGTGGGTGCGAGGTACGGCAGGCCCGGGTTGCACGTGATGCTCGGGTAAGGCGCGCCGTCCGGGTACAGCGTGAGCCCCATGACGGTGAGTACCGCCAGGCCGAGGAGAGCGCCGGTCGTCCGTGGGCGTCCCGCGAGCCACACTCCGACGAACGGACCGGCGACCACGACGCCGATCAGGACCGAGAAGGCGAGCCACGGCACCAGGGCCAGCACGGTCGAGAGCACGGACCGAGACTAGGACACGTCGGATCAGCTGAGCGCGGGGCGGGACGGAGCCGCGGTGGAACCTCGGTACGGCTCGGTGTCCCCGAGGGCCGCTCTCAGGATCACCGGCCGGGACGGAACGAGGGGGCCGGATGACGGACACGGCGTCGGTGACGTCGAGCACGCACGTGACGTGGGAGCCCTGCGAGCTAGGCGCGATGCGGCGGTCGCGCCGCCCTCGTCTTCGACGGCTCGGGACGGTCGGTGGCCCAGTCGACGTGCGTGCCGGAACCTCCGGGGAGGTGGGTCGCAGGGTCGTGATCGGGCTCTGCTTCGGGATAGAGGCCGCGGCCTGACGACGCACTGGCGTAGAGCGCCGCGAGCCAGGTGGGGTTGATGTCGACCGTTCGACTGCCGGCGAACTTGAACCGGAGGCTGATCTGCGGAGAGAGCCAGACGGTCGACCGGCCGTCGCCGGTCTCGATCGGTTCCTTCCACGAGAACATGAACGACTCGTTCTGACGGAACTTGTTGACGATGACGATCTGGAGGTGGGCGAGGAGGCGGTCCTCGACCTTGAACTCGAGGACGTCGCCGTCGTAGACGATGTATCCCATGGCTGCTCCGAGACGGAGAACGCCCGACGGTGCTGACAGCAGGGTCTGGGCTGTGGTGATGTGCGGATCTCACTGCGCACTGCGCCGGCCGTCTTCGCGGCGCCACACGTGGTGACGAGACCACATCGGTGATGCGTCCGCTCGGCTCTCCTCGAGACCTGACACTAGACCGCTGCCGGGGGAAGGGCGACAGGGTCCCGACCCGAACGGGACCCTGTCGCCGGCAGCTCACACCGAACCCGACGGGTGCAGCCGCTCACTTGAGGACCTGAACCACCCTCAAGGCACGTCGAGCCTGCTCCTCGGCCCGTGATCCACGACAGATATGGACTTAAGCCGAACCTTTTGGTACCAGCGGTGCTCGAGGGAGCAGCGTCACACGCGATCCACTTCGCCTCTACTGTTCACCCCGAGGACGAGACTCGTCTCCAGGGAAGGAACGAGCGATGAGCGAACGACGTCGGCGAGAACTGGGCGAGTCGGACGAACCCCTCGAGGACGAACTCGACGAATCGTTCGACGCAACCGTGGAAGAGGGTGCCGAACGCCTGCACCGCACACTCCGCACCACGCTCATCACGGGCTTCTTCGGAGGCCTCGAGGTCGGTCTGGGCATCATGGCGATGCTCGCCGTGCTGACCGAGACGGGCAGCCACCTTCTGGCGGGCCTGGCGTTCAGCATCGGGTTCCTCGCCCTGCTCCTGGCGCACTCGGAGCTCTTCACCGAGAACTTCCTCCTGCCGATCGCCGCACTCGCGGCGAAGGAGGGCACGTTCCTGCAACTCCTCAAGCTCTGGGGCGCCACGTTGGTCGCCAACCTCGCCGGCGGGTGGATCTTCATGTGGCTCGTCGTCCAGGCCTTCCCCGAATGGCACACGACCCTCGACGAGTCGGCTCACCACTTCGTGGACGCTCCGTTCTCATTGCAGACCGTGATCCTGGCCGTCCTCGGCGGCAGCACGATCACGCTGATGACCCGCATGCAGCACGGAACCACCTCCGAGCCCGCGAAGATCGCGGCCGCCGTCGCCGGGGCCTTCCTCTTGGCCGGTCTGCAGCTGTTCCACTCGATCCTCGATTCGCTCCTCATCTTCGGGGCCATCCAGGCGGGCAGTGACGTCACCTACGCCCAGTGGGCAGGGTGGTTCGGCTACACGCTGCTCTTCAACATCCTCGGGGGGCTCGTGCTCGTCACCTCGCTGCGGCTGCTCCGCACGAAGGAGCTCTTCTCGAAGGCGCGGGACGAGAACGAGTAGGGAGGCGCCGGGGCGCGGATTCTCCTCGGCCGGACCTCGCCGTCGCACCGGACCGTGACGGCGCGCTCGACCGTCGCGCACCTCCTTGAACCATCTCGGCACTCGACGTACGGTGAAAGTGCCGATGACGTCGAGGGAGTGAGCATGGACGAGGACACGGAACACCCGAGAGGTCGACTCCGACTGCAACGACCGACCTTTCGCGGGTCCTCCGTCGGCTGGGGAATCGGTGCGTTCTTCTGGCTCGTCTGCGCGGTCCAGGCTCTGGTCGGGGTGGTGCAGAACGGGGGCACGTCCGTCGTCGGGGCCCTGGTCCTGGCCGGGCTGACCGTCCTGGCGGCGGTCTGCATCATCGGCACGGTCGCGACGATCCGGCACCCCCGTCCGGCACCGCCCGCCACGGACGCCTGACGGGTTCCCCGCGGTTCTGCGGGACGAGCGACTTACTGCCTGTCGGCTGTCGGCTGTCGACTGTCGGTGGATCGAGGGCGCTGCCGACACGTGGTCGATGCTCCGATCAGCGGAATGTCGGGGCAACCGACGCACTCTGTCGGCCCGGCAAGACCTGTTCTCCCCCGGTCAGCGTGTCGTCCTGGTCGGCGATCGGATCGAGACGGGGAGCCAAGCGATCGCCGCCACCGCCCCTCCGACTCACCGGAACACAGCCCGGCAGGCGATCGACCACCGGACGCCGCGTCGCTGATGGACAGCGAGTTCTCCTCTGTGGGGTGATCGCTGCTCAGTGCCCGAGCAGCATGTCGTTGCGGGCCCGGATCTGTTCGTCGGTAGCGGGGAAGTAGCTGCTGACGCCGAAGTGTTCGGCGTCGTGCTGGATCTTCTCGACGATCGGCCGGAGTGCGCGTTCGTACTCGACGAACGCCTGCTCGACGTCGCCGTCAGCAGCTCGGAAAGCGTCGTGGTGGGCAGTGGCGCCGATGATGGCGAGTGATCCACCCATGCCCGCGGCAGGTGATGCGCAGTAGCCGGCGTCGCCGACGAGCGCGATGCGTCCGGACGTCCACGCCGGCATCTTGATCTGACTGAGCTTGTCGAAGTAGAAGGTGTCGACGTTGACTGCCTCGTCGATGTGGTCTGAGAACGGTGCGCCAGCCTGCAGCAGGTGCTCTCGGAGGATGCGCTTCTGCTGGTCGACGTCGTGGTGGTCGTAGGGGATCTCGTGCTCGGATCGGAAGCCGAGCACGAGGTCGGTCGTGGTGTCGTAGGAGTTCACCAGCATCGTCACGCCGGGCGCGTTGGTGATCTGGGTCGTCTGGCGGTCGATGACGAGGTGGTCGAGGGTGGCGACGGAGAAGTACGTCTGCAGGAAGTGGGTGTGGAGCGCTTCCTGGCCAAAGCGCAGTCGTCGCACCGCCGAGTGGTTGCCGTCGCACCCGATCACCATCGTGAAGTCCCGCTCTGTGCCGTTGCGGAAGACCACGTGGACACTGTCCTCGTCGGGCTCGGTCAGCGACCTGATGGAGTTGCCCCACAGCATCTCGACTTCCCCCTCCGTCGCGGCGGCGAGGATGTCGAGCAGATCGTCTCGGTGGATCTCGTAGCCGTCGCCGGCCGAGTCGTCCGTAGGCGGTTCCGGGTCCATCCGCGCGATGAGTTCTCCCTCCGGTGTCGTGAACTTGGTCACGCGAGGAACGAGCGCCTTCGCTCGGATCTCCTCGAGCAGGCCCATCCGTTCGACGATCGCGATGGTGTCGTCGCGGATGTCGACGGGGGTGCCGCCGCGCTTCAACCCGGATCCGCTCTCGACGATCGTGACCTCGTAACCGAGCCGACGCATCCACAACGCTGTCGCGAGACCCGCGAAGCTCGCTCCCGAGATCAACACCTGTTCCTGCGTGCGCGTGTTCATCGATCGTCCTCGTTTCCCGGCTCCTGCCCAACTTATAGTTACCCAAACATTCTGGTGAGGCCGACAGTAGCAGAAACTTTGGGTCACTTTATGTTTCGTGGCAGACTGGTGCCATGGAGCAAGCGAGCATGGGTGCCGGATCAGGGCTCCGAGAACGCAAGAAGCGAGAGACCCGCGAGCGTCTGGGCGATGTGGCGGCTCGGCTCTTCGCGGAGCACGGGTACGACGAAGTGTCCGTCGCGGACATCGCGGTCGCCGCGGGCGTGTCGGAGCCGACGGTCTACAACTACTTCCCGACCAAGCCCGACCTCGTCTTCGACCGAGCAGACGACGTGCTCGAGAAGATCCGGGGTGCGATCTCCCGGCGAGACCCCCAGCAGTCACCCGCCGATGCCCTGCGCTCCCTCATCCTCGAGGACATCGATCGGTACGTCGAGGACGACGAGGGATTGGCCAAGGGCGAGTTCCCCGCGCAGTGTCGGCTCAGTGCGCTGCTCCGACGTCGGGCCCTGGAGTTCTACGACGACGTCACGACCGTGGTGGCAGCTGAACTCGCAGGTACGGGACCGAACGCGATGTCCGAGCGGGCGTACGCGGCCGCGCTCGTCTCGGTGGTGCAGCAGACCACCGCGAGCATCGGCGATGCGGTCCTGTCGGATGCTCATCGGGGAGACACTCGCGAGCGTCTGGACGGCGCGGCCACGGCGACCCTCGACCACTTGTCGACCTGGTGGCACAGGGAGCACGCCACCTGAACGCGTCTCGGCAGACCACCCCTTACCGGGCGGTCGGCACGGAGATGATCCGGTCGAGCCATTCCCCGAGAAGGCGTCGCTCGGGGTCGCTTAGCTGGTTGAGCTCGGGAGCGACGGCGCGGAACGCGACGGCTGCAGCTAAATGACCTGACCGAGCCGCCACAGGCGCATCCGTCAGGATCTGCGCCAGGACGCCCTCGAACACGGCATCCGCCAGCCCGGGATCACGCTCGATAGGAGGCGTGGCAAGGATCGTCGTGATGACGCCCACTCCCGCCGATTGGATGAGTCCGACCGCTCGCGCCTCCGGCACCGCGAGGCGCCCGGCGGCGGCGACCCGGCGGACACGAGCAACAAGGACGTCCTTGCCCAGGCGAGCAGCAGGCGAGCCCGCGACACGACGCGAGTCGCTGAGCAAAGCGAAGAGAGCCGGGTTCTCGAGACCGAACTCGACCTGACGACGCCACCCGTCGCAGAGCTCCTCCACTGGATCGACATCCGCCGCGGCAGCGGCAGCCACGGTCGAGGCCTTGTCCGCGACAAAGGACGCCATGACGTGCTCAGCAACGGCCTCGAGCAAGCCGTCCTTGTCACCGAAAAGCCGGTAGATCGCGGGGGCCTGGACGCCAGCGGCCTGCGCCACGCCCCGCGTCGTAACAGCGCCCGGGCCCTGCTCACGGAGGAACCGGGCAGCGACCTCGACGATGCGCATCCGTGTGTCGACAGGAACGGTTTCGTCAGTCACAGAATCAACGATACCGCCCTCTTGCTATCGGCGTGATTCCGACGATACTCTTGCGAGCGTTCCGCTGATATCTGGTCGCGGTTCGACGAGAGGCCCACCTCCATGATCATCATCACCGGCGCCACGGGCGCCCTGAACGGCTCCACCGTCGAGCACCTCCTGAAAACCCTTCCCGCATCCGAGATCGCCATCGTCGCCCGCGACGCGGCCAAGGCTGTCCACTTCGCGGAGCGCGGAGTCGAGGTGCGGATGGGCGACTACGCCGACCCTGCGTCCCTGCCCGCCGCCTTCGCCGGAGCAGACCAGCTCCTCCTCGTCTCGGCGAGCGACCCGCACGACGACGCCGTCGCACTGCACCGCAACGCCGTCGAAGCAGCAGTGGTTGCCGGTGTCGGCCGGGTCCTCTACACGAGCCACCAGGGAGCGGCACCCGACACCCCCTTCGGACCGGGCCGCGACCACGCGGCCACCGAACGGCTGCTCGCCGAATCGGGACTGGCCTGGACGTCGCTTCGCAACGGCTTCTACGCGCACAGCCTGACCTGGTTCCTCGGCGACTGGCGCGAGACGGGCGTCATCACGGTCCCTGCCGACGGGCCCGTGTCGTGGACCGCCCGGGAAGACGCGGCCGAAGCCGCCGCGCACATCTTGCTGTCGGACGGCGACTACGACGGGCCGACGACCCTGACCGCCCCCGCGGCTCCCACGTTCGCGGACGTCGCAGCGATCGCTGCCGACGTCGCCGGGCGACCAGTCGAGACCGTGGTGCTCGGGGACGACAACTGGGTCGCACACCAGGTGTCCTCGGGGCAGCCGGAGTTCATGGCACGCTTCATGCTCGACATGTACCGCGCCGCCGCCGGCGGGTTCTTTGCCGGCACCGACCCCTTGCTGGGCAAGGTCCTCAGTCGCGAGCCCGCGTCCGTCCGCGACCTGCTTACTGCGCAGCTCGCGACGACCGGCCACTAAGAAACATCTCGTCCCACAGGCCGATCGTCTATCGGGCACCACGATCGAGGTCCGCGTCGCTTCGTCGACGAACGATTCGAAGTGTCAGGCGCCAGCAGACGAGGTACACGAGAAGCCCGGCAGGCATGGCAATCCACTGTGGGGCACCAGCAAAGACGAGCAGGACGACCACGACGACCGCCGCGATCAGCGAGCCGATCAGGACAACGCTCTGCGCGTTCCGAAGACGCTTTTCCGGCCTGGTGATCCCCATAGGAGCAGGTTAGTCAGGGTACCCAGTAGGCGATCCCTTTCCGAACAATTCGTGACGATGCCTGGCTGTATTGTCAGCCCGAGCGACAGCCATCTCCATCGCGTCGTCGCTTGCGACAGAGAATGGGGCATGCCAACTCGCGAGCTGCCGCCCCTCAGCCCAGAGCAAGTCGTTGCCGTCCAAGACGCCCTGTTGGCTAACGCGAATCAGCTTTTGACCGCTGCGACGAACCTTCTCGAGTCCAACGTTCCCCTTGCCCGGTCCCTTGCGATCCTTGCGCTCGAGGAATCAGGGAAGGCGATTGCCCTACACGATCGTCGCGTCGCCATTGCGTACGCCACGGAAGGCGAACCTTTCGTGACGGCTGACCTTCAGGAACTCTGGAGTTCACACGACAAGAAGCTCTCTCTCGTGCACCAGTTCCTGGCCGAGGAACGGTACTGGTTCGGCGAAGAACCTCCAGACCCCGAGGAGAACACCCAAGCTCTCGGAGCAATTCGCGCTTGGTCGCGCCGTCAAGACCGCGCGAAACAACGCGGCTTCTAAGTAGATCTGGACAAGGTTGGCAACGTCCTTGACCCAGCTGCAACAACTGACGAACACGCCCTTCGCATCGTCATCGCACAGGTGCACCAAATCGGTTGGCAGCTTCGACTTGGAGAGCACATCGAAGCCAAACGCCAGGCCGAGGAAGAACACGGTGTGGCTCCAGCGGAAAGTGACGAGATAGAAAGCTTCCGAACGTTGCTCGCGCGATCATCCAGGGTGGAGTCCGACTTGATCGAGCGAATGCTGACCTCGATGCAAGAAGGCACGCCTGGGCGCACGCTAAACAACTCGCCATACCGAATACGCCTGCCCAGTAACTCATTCGATCACCTTGGACGTCGGGGCTACGAAGCGGAGACACGCGAACTACACCTGCTACGCAAAGAACTCGACGCGGAAAACGTGTCAGACGAGCACCCCCCGAGTTAGGAACAACGTGGGGCGTCCCCACGCGACCATCAGCGCGCTGTTGACTAGTCGCCCGCCTTCACGGGGCCGCACGCTGGATGGCTCGGTAGACGGTCGAGCGGGCGACGCCGAACAGCTCCGCGATCTCGCTCGTCGTGTGCGCGCCGGTGCGGTGCAGCTGCACGAGGTGCTTCTCCTGCGACGGGGTGAGCTTGGGCTTTCGGCCGCGGAGCTTGCCGGCGGCCTTGGCGATCGCCATCCCCTCGCGGGTTCGGGCACGGATTAGGTCCGCCTCGAACTCGGCGACCATGCCGAGGACGTTGAACAGGAGCCGGCCGACGGGGTCGGTGGGGTCGTAGACCGCTCCCCCGAGGTTGAGCGAGACGCCCTTCTTCGTCAGCTCGTCGGCGATGTCGGTCGCGTCGCGCAGCGAGCGGGCGAGGCGGTCGAGCTTGGTGACGACCAGGACGTCGCCGGAGCGGCACGCGGCCAGCGCTTCTCGGAGCCCGGGCCGGGCTCGAGTGGTCCCCGAGAGACCGTGGTCAACGTGGACGTGTTGATCATCAACACCCAGTGTTGCGAGACCGTCACGTTGTGCTGCGAGGTCTTGTCCCGAGGTCGACACGCGGGCGTATCCGATGAGCATCCGACGACTGTAGCGTTTAGACCCCCGTCACCGGGCATTTTTGCGGGACAGGCATACGCGAATCCGCAGGCCAGGCGCCACGTGACCTCGCATGGCCGAAAAGGGCTCGAGAAGGTGTCCCGATGAACGACCGTCCATCGACCACCAGCAGAACCGGCTCCCACGAACTCGTCCGTCGAAAGCGAGGGGAGCGCCGCCTTTTGGCCGGCGACGTACGCAGCAGGTCCGGATGCGCCCCGAGCGAGCGGTCCAGCGCAGACGAGCGCTCGACCCGGGGGCTGGCGCCCGCGCTCGTTCCGTCGCACACTGGTGCCCAGCGAACGAGAGGACTCGTCATGAGCGACAGCGTGGTCGATCAGTACATCGCGGGGTTCCCGCCCGAGAAGCGCGAAGCCCTCGAACGGGTGCGACGGGCCATCCACTCCGGGTGCGCCGGAGGCGTCGAGAGCCTCCGGTACGGCATGCCGGCCATCCGTTTCGACGAGGGGCAGACGCTCTACTTCGCGGCCTGGACCCGCCACCTCGGCATCTACCCCGTCCCCCGGTTCGACGAAGCCCTCGAAGGCGACGTCTCACCCCACCGACGCGCCAAGGACACCGTCGCCTTCGGCTGGGGCCGCCCCGTCCCCGACCAACTCGTCGAACGGATCAGCCACGCCATCGCGTGCGGCACGGCGACGACGGTGGACGCGCCTCCTCCGGCTTTCGCGGTCACCCGCTGACGGGCCCCCGCACTCCGCCGACGACCCGCCGCGCCCGCCACCGCTCCTTGCGCCGCGTCGGGTCGCGCCGGCCGACCGCGCGGCCCTCACACCCCGAAAGTCGCTAGCGTCGACGAGAAAAGCTCACCCCGATTCCGAGGAGACCCGACATGACCGACGCCACCCCTTACCCCGGCCCCGGCCCCGGCGCCACCGGCCCCGCCACGACGACGAAGAAGACGATGGGCGTCCTGTCGCTCGTCTTCGGCATCGTCAGCATCGTCTTCTGCTTGTTCCTGCCCGTCCTGTGGATCTTGCTGGCCATCGCGGCCGTCGTGCTCGGCTTCATGTCGCGCAAGCGCGAGCCCGCCGCCCGCACCATGGCGACGGTCGGCATCGTGCTCGGCTTCGTCGGCATCCTGGCCAACATCGGCTCGATGATCGCCGGCGCGCTGATCATGACCCAGGGCCTCTGACCCGCACGACGACCCGGACGAGTGGTCGCCGATCGTCCTCCGCCACCACGGCGAGCACGATCCGCGGCCACTCGTCCGCTGCGTCCGGGCCCGTACCCCGAACCCGCCGCTTCGGCGGAGGCGGTCCGGCGTAGCGTCCAGGGCACCCCAGAACCAGAGAGGACCCCGCATGACCCGCGACCAGTACACCTTCGCCGACCCGCGCACGCTCTACCCCACGATCAGCCCCGAGGTGCAGCACCAGGACGAGCCCGGCCTGCAGTCGCAGATGACTCCCGTCCCCGACCTCGGCGAGGAGACCTACCGCGGCACGGGACGCCTGCAGGGTCGCAAGGCCCTCATCACGGGTGCCGACTCGGGCATCGGCGCCGCCGTCGCGATCGCCTACGGCCGCGAGGGTGCCGACGTCGCCCTGAACTACCTGCCGAGCGAACAGTCCGACGCCGACCACGTCATCGCGCTGATCGAGGCCGCGGGGCAGAAGGCCGTGGCGATCCCCGGGGACCTGACCAGCGCCTCCTTCTGTCGTGAACTCGTCCAGAAGGCGGTCGACGGACTCGGCGGCCTCGACGCCGTCGTCAACGTCGCCGGCAAGCAGGTCTGGCACGAGGACATCGCCGACATCACCGACGAGCAGTTCGACCTGACCTTCCGCACCAACGTCTACGCGCCGTTCTGGATCGTCAAGGCCGCCGTGCCGCACCTCGCCCCCGGCTCGACGATCATCAACACCGCCTCGGCCGAGGCCCACACGCCCGCGCCCGACCGCCTCGACTACGCCGCCACCAAGGGTGCGGTCAACAACCTGTCGAAGGGCATGGCGCAGCAGCTCATCACGAAGGGCATCCGCGTCAACGTCGTCGCGCCCGGCCCGACCTGGACCGTGCTGCAGGTGACCGACGGCGTCGACCCCGAGTCGCTGCCCGAGTTCGGCTCGAGCGAGGCCCCGCTCGGCCGCGCCGGCCAGCCCGCCGAGCAGGCTCCGGCCTACGTGTTCCTCGCGTCGGCCGAGTCGAGCTTCGTCGCGGGTGAGACGCTCAACGTCAACGGCGGCATGGTCTCGCCGTAGCCCGACCGACGACGACACCGAGGAGGCGCGGGTCGGCTGCACCGCGCCTCCTCGGTTCTCGGCGTCCCGGCTCTCGCCGGGTCAGGCGGGCAGCGCCGCCGCGAGGTACGGCGCGGTGCGGCTGCCGGTCGCCCCGGCCACCTGCTCGGGCGTGCCGACGGCGAGCACGCGTCCCCCCGCATCCCCTCCCCCGGGACCGAGGTCGATCACGTGGTCGGACGCCGCCACGACACCCATGTGGTGCTCGACCACGACGACGGTGTTGCCCGCGTCGACCAGCAGTTGCAGCTGCGTGACGAGCAGCTCGACGTCGGCCGGGTGCAGCCCCGTGGTGGGCTCGTCGAGCAGGTAGAGCGTGTGGCCCGACCGTGCCCGCTGCAGTTCGGTCGCGAGCTTGATGCGCTGCGCCTCGCCGCCCGAGAGTTCGGTGGCCGGCTGACCGAGTCTCAGGTAGCCGAGCCCGACCTGCCGCAACGTCTCGAGGGCCCGTGAGGCGCTGGTCACCTCGGCGAGGAACGTCGCCGCCTCGTCGACCGTCATCGCGAGCACGTCCGCCACGGTCGCGTCGTGCCAGGTGACCTCGAGCGTCTCGGCGTTGTAGCGGGCTCCGTGGCACTCGGGGCAGGGCGAGTAGCTGCCGGGCAGGAAGAGCAGCTCGACCGAGACGAACCCCTCGCCCTGGCAGACCTCGCAGCGGCCCCCGGCGACGTTGAACGAGAAGCGTCCGGCGCCGTAGCCCCGGGCACGCGCCTCGTCGGTCGCGGCGAAGGCCTGGCGCACGGCGTCGAACAGTCCCGTGTACGTCGCGAGGTTCGACCGCGGGGTCCGGCCGATCGGCTTCTGGTCGACCTGCACGACGCGGTCGACCCGCGCGTGGCTCGTCGCCGTCTCGGCCAGCACGCCGCCGACCAGGGTCGACTTGCCCGAGCCCGACACCCCCGTGACCGCGGTCAGCACGCCGAGCGGCAGGTCGACGTCGACGCCGTCGAGGTTGTGCCGGATGACGCCGCGCAGTTCGAGGGTGGCGGTCGGTTCGCGGCGGACGGGCGCCCCGCCCCGGGCGCGACCGTCGGCGGAGGGGTCGAGGAACCGCCTCGTGACGGAGTCGGTGACCCCGGCGAGCCCGGCGACGGGCCCGCTGTAGAGCACCGCGCCTCCTTGGCTTCCGGCCCCCGGGCCGACGTCGACGACCCAGTCGGCACGACGCACGATGCTCATGTCGTGCTCGACGACGAACACCGAGTTGCCGCTGGCCCGCAGCCGTTCGAGCACCTCGACGAGGGACTCGGCGTCGGCGGGGTGCAGGCCGGCGCTCGGCTCGTCGAGCACGTAGACGACGCCGAACAGGCCCGAGCGCAGCTGCGTCGCGATGCGGAGCCGCTGCATCTCGCCCGGCGACAGGGTCGGCGTCGCGCGGCCGAGGCTGAGGTAGCCGAGCCCGAGGTCGTCGAGCACGGTCGTCCGCGCCAGCAGGTCGGCGGCGATGCGGACGGCGACCTCGGTGACCTCGCCCGAGGACGCGTTCGACACAGCGGCCGACGCGCTCGTCAGGGTCGCCGTCGGCCGCAGGACGTCGCCCAGCTCGGCGATCGGCAGGGCGTTCAGCTCGGCGATCGTGCGACCGGCGAAGGTCACGGCGAGCGCCGCCCGGGTGAGGCCACTGCCGCCGCAGAGCGAGCAGGGCCCGCTCTCGACGTACTGCAGCACCTTGGTGCGCTGGGTCTCGCTCTGCGAGTCGGCGAGGGTGTGCATGACGAAGGCGCGGGCGCTCCAGAAGCGGCCCTTGTACGGCTTGGCGACGCGGTCGCGTTGAGGGGTCACCTCGACCACGGGCTGCTCGTCGGTGTAGAGCAGCCAGTCGCGATCGGCCTGCGGCAGGTCACGCCAGGGGCGGTCGATGTCGTAGCCGAGCACGCTCGTGACGTCGCGGAGGTTCTTGCCCTGCCAGGCTCCCGGCCAGGCGGTGATCGCGCCGTCGCGGATGCTCAGGCCGGGGTCGTGGACGGCCGACGCCTCGGTCACCTCGTGCGCGATGCCGAGCCCGTGGCAGCGCGGGCAGGCCCCGGCGACGGTGTTCGGTGAGAACGAGTCCGACTCGAGCCGGTCGGCCCCCGCGGGGTAGCTGCCGGCCCGCGAGTAGAGCATCCGCATCGAGTTCGACAGGGTGGTCAGGGTGCCGACGGTCGACCGCGAGCTCGGGGCGCCGCGGCGCTGCTGCAGGGCGACGGCCGGGGGCAGGCCGGTGATCTCGTCGACGTGCGGGGCGCCGCCCTGGGCGATCAGCCGCCGCGCGTAGGGGGCAACCGACTCGAAGAAGCGGCGCTGCGCCTCGGCGAAGATCGTGCCGAAGGCCAACGACGACTTGCCCGACCCCGAGACGCCGGTGAAGGCGACGATGCTGTCGCGCGGGACGTCGACGTCGACCGCGCGCAGGTTGTTCTCGCGGGCGCCGCGGACGCGGACGAAACCGCGGGCGTGGACGTCGGCGGGGGTGTCGGCGGGGGTGTCGGTCGCCGGGGTGGGCACGTCGATCGCGGGCGTGGGCACGTCGGGAGGTGCGGTGTCGGGCATTCGGTCGATGCTACGGGTGTCGGCGGCGGTCGGGCCGGGTCGGGCCGGCTCGGCTCGGGCCGGCCGGAGCGCGAGTGTCGGTGGCCCGTCGTAGCGTGTGCGCGTGCCCGAGCCGATCGCCGCCTGGTGGGCGCGACGCCGGACGTCGCGCGGCCTCGCCGTGCCCTACCCGGTGGGCAGCTATCGCGAGGCCTGGGCGTCGTACCCGGTGCTCGTGCGGCAGTACCGGCCCGAACACAACGGCGGCATCGTGCTCAGCCAGATCCCGCCCGCGGCCGACGTGTGGCTGTGCTGGCTCTGCGACGCGGGCCACGTGTTCGTCGCCACCCCCGACGAACAGCGGCATCGCCCCGGGCGCGAGCGACGCCGGTCGTCGTGGTGCCCCGAGTGCAGCGAACTCGCCGCGCCGCGCGCGCTGCCGATGCGGCCGCCGATGGCGCCGGCGGCGGTCGTCCGGGCGCAGGCCGAGGGCATGCCGGCGCAGGGCGCGAGCGCACCGGCGCAGGACTCGCCGGCACCGGGTCAGTCCTGGGCGGCACCGGCTCAGGCCTGGGCGGCCCAGAGCGCAGGAGGCGCGGTGCCGACGGCCCCGTCACCCCCGCCCCGGCGTCGCCGCGGCTCGAGCACGGGCCTGCCCTCGACGACTCCGCGCGCGGATGCGAGCCGCAGTCCCGAGCCCTCCCGCGCGTCCCCCGCGGAGGGCGCCTCCCCGCCCACCGAGGTCGCCCGCACCGAGCGTCCCTCCCCGCCCGCCGAGGCCGCCCGGACCGAGCCCGCGTCTCCGCCGACCCGTGCCTCGCGGCCGACCCGCGCCTCCCGACCGTCCCGCGCCTCCCGGCCGGTGTGTGACAAGACGCCGGCGCTGCCGACCGGCACACCCTTCGTCAGCGCGTGTGCCCCGAAGCCGGCGTCGGCGGTCGAGGCCGAACTGCGGGCAGAACTGACGGCCCGGCTCGAGTTCGAGCCCGGCCTGAACGCGGTGCGCGTGGGGCGTCCGTTCTTCGACCACGTCGAGGTGTGGCCGGACATCGTGCTGAGCGAACTGCGGGTCGCGATCGAGTACGACTCGACGGGGCGGCACGGGCTCGAACACGTCGGGCACCGCGAGACCGCCGACCGCCGCAAGGACGCCGCACTGCGGGCCGCCGGCTGGGAGGTCGTGCGGCTCCGGACCGGAAAGCTGCCCGCGCTCGGCCCCCACGACCTGCAGCTGTCGGGGCTGACGCGGCAGACGGTGCCCTTGCTGCTCGACGAGCTGCGTGCCATCCGCGGCCCGCTGCTCGTCGACGCCTACCTGCGCCGCTGAGCCCGCGCCCCGGGACGCCCCTGCCCGGAGTCTCCCGACCCGACCGCTCTCGTGCCCCCTGGTGTGCAAATCGCGACAACCCAAGGCAGACAAGCACTCCAGAGGGAATGCTGAGCGGCGTGTCGCACCCGCAGTGTCGGGATTGGTACGCAACCGGCCGGCGCCCCGGTCGGGTTCGGCCCGTCGCCAGCCGGCGCCCCGGTCGGGTTCGGCCCGTCGCCAGCCGGCACCCCGGTCGGGTTCGGCCCGTCGCCAGCCGGCACCCCGGCCGGGTTCCGCCCGTCGCCAGTCGGGCTCAGCCGCGCAGGGCCAGCGCCTCGCTGCGCCAGCGGGCGTAGCGCTGCCACGGGTCGTCGACGCCCTGCGCCAGGCCCGCGACGTGGGCGTCGAGCTCGGCGCTGTGCGCGAACCACTCGGTGCGGCCGAACCGGGACGCCGCGAACTGCCCGTGCCGCCGCCGTTCGACCAGGCGGTCGCCACGCTCGAAGGCCAGCAGCTCGTCGTGCCAGAGCGTGCCCAGCCGCTGTCGGGGGTTCGACGAGGTGCCGATCTTGATGCGGTCGTCGAAGCGGATGTAGTAGACGACGTCGATCCGCACGACCCCGATCTCGCCGTCAGGCACGTCGCCGTGACGCCACTCGCAGACAGCGCAGAGCCACCCCGACGGCCAGTGCACGCCGAGCCGCGACCCGCAGGCGAGGCAGGGGGACGGCAGCAGGTCGGTCACTCCCTCGCCCGACCCCTCGAGCGAGGCGGCCCAGTCGGCGGCGAGTGCGAGGTGCCGGTCACAGAGCGGCACGGGTGACGACGGGTCGACCGGACGACCGCAGGAGCGGTCCATCAGCCGACCCGCGCCTCCTCGGCAGGTGTCGTCGGGTCGGGGCGTCGGGCTGGTCACCCCCGCAGGCTAGGTGCGGCCACCGACACCCGGCCGGCCGGGCCCGGCTCAGTCCTGCTCGTGGTCGATGCGCAGCCCGAGCGGGTGCGGCCCGAGCAGCAGCCAGACCGCACCGGCACCGAGCGGGAAGAGGACGGCGGCGACCGTCCAGACCGTGCGCTCGAGTTGCGTCGTGTCGGCGCGACGTCGGACGGCACGCACGATGCTGACGACGATGACGAGGTACACGACGGCCACGACGATCGCCACCACCGCCGGACCCCAGTCACCCCATGTGCTCATCCACCCAGCCTAGGGTGCTGACCTCAGCCTGCCTCAGTGACCGCTGAGCCGCGCCAGCACCGCGTCGTAGCGCCCCTCGGCCTCGGCGTTGCGCAGGAACTTCACGCGCTCGACCAGGATCTCGTGGGCGTCGGGCTGTGCCTCGAGCAGGGCCATGGTCTCGTCGAGGTACTCGTCGAGCGGCATGGCCGACGGGTCGTCCTGCTGGCCGAGAAGGGTGGTCTGCACGGCCGGCGGCACGAGCTCGACGACCTGCACGCTCGTGTCGGCGAGCTGCACGCGGATGCCCTCGCTGAACGAGTGGATCGCGGCCTTGGTCGCGTTGTAGGTCGGCGTGATCGGCAGCGGCACGCTCGCGAGCCCCGACGACACGGTGACGATCGAGGCGGCGGGCTGCGTCTGCAGGAACGACGTCCACGCGGCGATCAGGCGGATCGGCCCGAGCAGGTTCGTCGTGACGATCGCCTCGGCGGTCGGGAGGAAGTCGCCGGTCGTGACGTCCTCGGTCTGCATGATGCCGGCCATCGCGATGACGACGTTCGTCTCGGGCCAACGACGCTGCACCTCGGCCGAGACGTCGACGACGGCCTGCGGGTCGGTGGTGTCGAGCTCGACGGCCTCGAGGCCGGGGTGGTCGCGGACGATCTCGTCGAGCAGGGCCCGCCGTCGGCCCGCCACGACGACGGTGTTGCCGGCGGCCTGCAGGCGCAGGGCGAGGCCCAGGCCGATGCCGGACGTGGCGCCGGGGATGAACACGGTGTTGCCGCTGATCTTCACGGTTGCTCCTTCGGGTGTGCCGCGCTCGGCGCGGCCGGTGGTGGTCGTCGCACCGACGTCGGTCGGGGGGACGACCACCACTCTGACCCGGGGAGGCGCGGTGCGGCAGAGAGCGCTCGTCCAGGGATCGGCGCTCCCTGGTTGGCGGGTGCCGCGGCTGACAGCATGGGGCCATGGACCGCGCCGACCTCGCCGACTTCCTCCGCCACCGCCGAGAGGCCCTGCGACCGTCCGACGTGGGGCTGCCCGAGGGCGTGCGGCGACGGACCGCCGGGTTGCGTCGTGAAGAGGTGGCGGGGCTCGTCGGCATGTCGACCGACTACTACGCGCGGCTCGAGCAGCAGCGTGGCCCGCAGCCGTCCGAGCAGATGCTCGTCGCCCTCACCCGGGGGCTGCGACTGAGCCTCGACGAGCGCGACCACCTCTACCGCCTGACCGGCCACCACCCGCCTCGCCGGACGCGCGGCGGCGACCACGTCAGTCCCGCGTTGCGGCGGGTGCTCGACCGGTTGGTCGACACCCCCGCGCTCGTCCTCAGCGACCTGGCCGAGACGCTCGCACAGAACCGCCTCGCGGTCGCCCTGCTCGGCGACCAGATGCGGCACGAGGGGCTGGCCCGCAGCGCGTTCCACCGGTGGTTCACCGACCCGGCCGAGCGCGCCTCCTACCCGGTCGAGGACCACGCGCACCAGCTCGAGCTGCAGGCCTCCGGGCTGCGGGCGGCGCTCAGCATGGCGGGCGGCGGAGGCCGACCGCGAGAACTCGTGGAGGCGCTGCTCGCGTCGAGCGAGGAGTTCGCGACGATCTGGGCTCGGCACGCCGTGCACCAACGCTTCGACGACCGCAAGACGCTGCTCCACCCCGAGCTCGGCCGGATCGAGGTCGACTGCCAGGCGCTCTTCACCGAGGACCAGTCGCAGACGCTGCTCGTGCTGACGGCGACGCCCGGGTCCGACGACGACGCCAAGCTGCGGTTGCTCGACGTGATCGGCGTGGGTCGGTTCGCCGAGCAGGGCTGAGAGCTCTCGACGCCCCGGCCTGCTCCGCACCCGCGAAGATGGACGCACGCACGACGACGTGACACCGAGGAGACCGCATGTCCACGCAGACCCCGAGCACCCCGACATTCCCCGCCTCGACGGCCGTCCCGTTGCGCGGCGGGCCGACCCTGCGCTGGGGCGTGATCGGCCCGGGCGAGATCGCCGGCGACTTCACCGACGCCCTTCATGCGCACACCGACCAGCGCGTGGTCGCCGTGGCCTCGCGCAGCCTCGACCGGGCCGAGGCGTTCGCCCGCACCCACGGCGTCGACACCGCGTACGGCGACCAGGAGGCGCTGGTCACCTCCCCCGACGTCGACGTCGTCTACGTGGCCACGCCCCACAGCCGGCACCTGCCGGACGCCTTGACCGCGATCCGTGCCGGCAAGCACGTCCTGATCGAGAAGCCGATGGCGACCAGCACGGCCGAGGCCGACGAGATCGTGGCCGCGGCGAGCGCCGCGGGCGTCCTCGCGATGGAGGCACTCTGGACGCGCTACCTGCCGCACACCACCGTCATCGCCGCGCTGCTCGACGACGGGGCGATCGGCGACGTGCGGCTCGCGACCGCCGACGTCGCCTGGGCCAACGACCTCTCGGCCGGCGGACGCATGACCGACCCGGCCCTCGGCGGCGGCGCGCTGCTCGACATCGGCGTCTACGCGTTCTGGTTCACCCAGTTCGCGACCGGTCACCCCGTCGAATGGCACGCCACCGGCTCGACCCGGGCCGACGGCGTCGACCTCGACGCGGCCGTCGTCACCCGCACGGCCGACGGGGTGCTCGCCACCGCGGCGACGAGCCTGCTCACGACGTCGCCCGGGCTCGGCACGATCTCGGGAACGACCGGGTCGATCCGCACCCTGCAGAACCTCGTCTTCCCCGCGACGTTCGAGCTGACGACCGATGCCGGGTCAGCGGTCTGGAACGACCCGACCGTCCCGACCGGCCGCCAGGGGCTCGCGTACCAGGCGACGGCCCTCGCGTCCTTCGTGGATGCCGGGTTGCGCGACTCACCCCTGCACTCCCTGGCCGACTCGAGGTCGCTGCTCGCGACGATCGAGGCGACCCGCGCCTCCTTGACCGTCGTCTGAGCCCGGCGAGACTTCACGAGTCGCGGCTCACGGCGCGACGGGAGCGGCACGTCGTGACATCTCGACGGACGAGAGCAGGAGGCGCGGGTCGGCCCGGCAGCGAGGCGCGGGTCAGCTCGTGACCGGCGGCACCGACGCGACGGCGATGTCGTGGCCGTCCGCGGCTCGGATCTCGACCGACGCGACGTCGGACCGCAGAACGGCGGCGTTCAGCCGGCAGTCGACGCGCACGTCGGACCCGAGGAATGCACCGGACTCGTATTCACGTCCGTCGTCCCCGACCACCACGACCGTGAACGCCGAGCCCGTCGGCAGGCCGTCGATGCTGAGGACGGTCTCGGTGCCCCAGGTGTGGGCGACGAGATCTCCGTCGAGGTCGACCCCGGCGGGCTGACCGACGAAGTCCACGTGCTCGACGGCGCCGAGGGTGCCGGCCGGGCCGGCCACCACCGTGTCGCGAGGCGTCGCGAGCAGGACTCCACCCCCGGCCCCGATCGCCAGGCACGCCGCGGCGGCGACGGCGATCAGCAGCGGACGACGACCCCGGCCCGACCGGGCCGTGGCGACGTGCGGACCGATGTGCGAGACCGCCGGGTCGTCTCCGACCCGTCCGACGGCGTCGACGCGCTCGCGCAGTCCGTCGCTCGGGGCGACATCGTCCCACCGGCCGAAGTCCGACAGCCCTCCGACGACGACGCCCAGCGACGCCAACTCGGCGTCGATCGACGGATCGGCAGCCCGCAGCGCGTCGAACTCGACGCGCTCGCTCGGCGAGAGGTCGTCCGCGAGCGCCGCGGCCGTCAATTCGTCGCGACGGGCGCCGGCGCCCCCGGTACCGGGGGCGCCCCCGATGCCGTCGGCGTCCCCGATGCCGTCGATGCCCCCGGTACCGGCGTGGTCACCGGCCCCCACCCCTGGCGTGCGGTCAGTCATCGGTCGTCTCCTGGTCGTCGAGGTGGGTGCGGAGGGCGCGCAGCGCGTGGAACACGCGGGTGCGGAGGGTCGCGACGGGCACGCCCGTGCGCTCGGAGACCTCGCGGTAGCTCAGGCCCTCGAGGTGGACGGCCACGACGGCCGCCCGGTGGTCGTCGCTCAGGCGGGCGAGCCCCTCGGCCATGCCCAGGCGCTCGAGCGGGTCGGCCACGGTCGCCACGGGGTCGGGGGCGTGCTCGAGCGGCACGACCGACGGCGTTCGCGTGCGTGCCCGGTACACGTCGAGCACGACGCGGCGCTCGATCGCGAACAGCCAGGTGCGGACGCTGCCACGGTCGGCGTCGAACGAGTCGCGGGCGCGCCAGGCCCGCACGAAGGTCTCTTGCACGCAGTCCTCGGCGAGCGCCCGGTCGCGGAGGGCGTTGACGGCGAAACCGAGCAACGACGATCCGTGTTCGACGAACGCGGCCCGGACGTCGAGACCGGACGACCCCTCGCTCATCGGGCTCCGATCTGCGACGCGGCCCGGGACGGGCCCCGCGCGACCCATGACGGCGATCATCCGCCTGCCCTCCAGCCTATCCACGCCGTTCGCGGATGCCGACGGGGTGTACGTCCGCCGCGCCTCCGGCGTTCATCGGGCCGGGCACGAACTTTCTCGCGACCGACGTGAACGCATCGGCTCCGCCCGACGTAGGCCCTGTCGAGCGGCACCCGCCCGGGCGCCGCCCCGTCGAGAGGACCCGGAGCATGCCGAAGATGACGCGCACGACCAAGAAGACCGCCATCCGCACCCTGACGATCGGTGGTGCCGCCGCGACCGCCGTCACCCTGTTCGGCGTGACGCCCGCGTTCGCCGAGACCGAGGTGCCCGAACCGTCGACCTTCACGAGCGCCTACACGGTGATGGCGACGCCCGACCAGGTCATCAACAACGACGGGGTCGCCACCCCGGGCGAGCCCGGTGCGACGGGGACGTTCGACTTCCGCGTCAACAGCGACACCGAGGTGATCTGCTACGACATCACCCTGCGCGGCGTGACCGGCGACTACCAGAGCCCGGCCAAGACCGCGACGCACATCCACGAGGCGGCGAAGGGCCAGGCCGGTCCGCCGCGCATCGCGTTCCCGAACCCGGTCGACCGCGGTGACGGCACGCGCACGAGCAGCGGCTGCCTGCAGGGACCGTTCACCACCGGCGTCATGAGCCCCGCCGGCGCCGACACGGGCACCGGCTTCAGCCTGAAGCAGCTCGAGGCGAACCCGGCCGGCTTCACGGGCGACTCGCACACGGCCTCGTTCGCGGCCGGCGTCGTCCGCGGCCAGCTGACGCAGGTGCCCGTCGGCGGCGTCGACACCGGACTCGGAGGCGCGGCCACCGAGAGCGCGTCGGCTGGCGGTCTCGGCCTCGCAGCCGGTGGTGCCGGGGCGCTGGCCCTGCTCGGTGCGGGTGCGTACGTCCTGACCCGTCGTCAGCGCGCGGCCCGGGCCTGACGTGCTCCGCTCCCTGACCCCGGCGGTCGTCGTCGCCGTCGTGCTGGCCCTGACCGGGTGCGCGGCGCCCGGGGCGGCCGCACCGACGGCGGCGCCGGCCCCGG
>NZ_JXQZ01000027.1 GCF_000878135.1 Frigoribacterium sp. MEB024 | reverse complement strand
GCGGCCGTCGGGTCGGCGGCGGGGGCGGCCGGAGTCGGGGCGGCCGGAGTGGGATCGGCGGGCGTGCGGTCGGTCAAGGTCGTCGTCCTTCGGGAGCGTCGGTGAGCAGGGCGGGGAGTCCGCTCGACCCGTCGACGACGAGGAGCGGTGCTAGGCCACGGGCGGCGGACACCCGGCGATCTCGCCGTGGGCGTTGCTGCCCCACAGGCTCATCCAGCCGTTCGTGCCGCAGGTGCGCTTCGTCAGCACGAGCCGCTTCGGAAACGCCTGCTGCGCCGTGCGCGCCCGGCGCGGGGCGCGGGGCAGGCAGGCGGGTGACGACATGCCCACCAGGGTACCGCCGGGGTCCGTGAGCGGGCCGACCCGCGCCTCCTGCGCTCCGGCGGTCCGGCCGTCCGGCCGTCGCCACGTCCGCCGAGTGGAGGTCGCATCACGCCGGCGTCGTCGAACCACGCACGAGGGTGGTTCGACGACGCCACGATGGTGCGTCCCGGTTCTCGCCGGGTCAGGAGGCGCGGCGACGGTCAGGAGGCGCGGCGCACGTTCTCGACGAAACCCGCGGCCCGCACGCGCAGGCTCGCGATGCGCTCGAGCCGGGCCGCCTCGACGTCGAACCCGAGGTAGGCCTCGGGCGGTGCGACGTGCACGTTGTCCGAGCACTCGAACCCACCGCAGACGAGCGTGCCCACGGTGTCCCCGTTGCGGCCGGCCGCGCCGGCACGCTTGGCGGCGTAGAACAGCACGTCGGCCGGCAGCCTGACGTCTTGGCACCACGTGCACTGGGCGCGGTGACGGGGCGACGCCTCGGCCTGGCGCAGCACGACGCCGGCGACCGCGGGGCCCGGCTCTCCGTCCGCGTCGAGGGTCGGCACGACGACGTAGGCCCGGCGGGCGAGCTTGGGGTCACGCCAGCCGAGGTACTCGAGGTCGGTCCAGTCGAGGTCGGCGAAGCCCGAGGGCAGGGTGAGGTCGGTGGCTTCCTTGCGGCTCGCGTTGACGAACGAGGCGCGGACGGTCTTCTCGGTCAGGGGGATCATGTGGTTCTCCGGTCGTCGGGCCCGGGGCGGCGGCAGCGTCGGCGGGCACGAGCGGTCGGCGACCGCCCGGCTGCCCGCCGTCGACGCGTCGGCCGACCCGGGTGTTCTCGTGGGACCGTGCCGGGGCTCCAGCCCACGCGGCACGGCGGTGCACGGACCGACCCGGACGGCCGATCCGCTGCGGAGACGCGACTACCTGCAGCCGGCGCACGCGGCGCCGACGACCCCCTCACGCCCGGTGGGCGTCGCAGGTGCGGACGGGATGATCACCGGGCCACCCTACGGCGGTGAGCCGCCCTCAGCAACGGGGCCGCGCCTCCTGCGATCGGGGTCGAACCACCGGTGCGCCGTCGAACCATGCAGATGCGCGGTTCGACGGCGCACCGGTGGTTCGACCCGGAGCGCTTCGCCGGTTCCGGAGGCGCGGGTCGCGTCCTCGAGGCCGGCGCCGGCCCCGAGGCACCACGAACTGGACGTCGCACCGCCGAAATCGGCGGTGCGACGTCCAGTCGGCGGTGCGACGTGCGGGGTCAGCCCGCGTGGCGCCCGTGGTGGTCGGGGTCGCTGCCGTCGGGGACGGCGTCCACGGGGGCGGTCGGGTCGACGTGCGAGACGTGCCCGTCACCGGAACCCGAGCCCGAACCCGACGCGTCGCCGGCCGAGGCGTGCGGCCGCGACCGCTCGAGGGAGGCACCCTCGACGTCGACGTCGGGCAGGATGCGGTCGAGCCACTTCGGCAGCCACCACGCGGCGTCGCCGAGCAGGTGCATCACGGCCGGGATCAGCAGCAGGCGCACGACGAACGCGTCGACCAGCACGCCCAGGGCGAGGCCCAGGCCGATCGACTGGATCATCACCGAGTTCGAGAACACGAAGCCCGAGAAGACCGCCGTCATGATCAGCGCCGCGGCCGTGACCACCGTGCGACCGGCGTGCACGCCGCGCTGCACGGCCAGGCGGGCCGGCGAACCGTGGGCGTAGGCCTCGCGCATGCCGCTGACCAGGAACAGTTGGTAGTCCATCGCGAGCCCGAACAGCACGCCGACCATCAGGATCGGCAGGAAGCTCAGGATCGGCCCCGGGTCGTGCACCCCGAAGACCGGGCCGAGCCAGCCCCACTGGAACACCGCGGTGACGCCGCCGAACGCGGCGAACAGCGACAGCACGAACCCGATGGTGGCGGTGATCGGCACGAGGATCGACCGGAACACGAAGATCAGGATGATCAGCGACAGCCCGACGACGACGAGCAGGTAGAGCGGCAGGGCTCCGGCCAGCTTCTCGCTGACGTCGATGTTGCCCGAGGCGTTGCCGGCCACGCCGAGCGACGACACGTCGTCGATGTCGAGCCCGCGCAGGTCGCGCACGAGCTGCTCGGTCGACTCGGCGGTCGGACCGCCCTTCGGCACGACCTGGAACGCCAGCAGGGTGTCGTCGTCCGAGGCGCCGATGGGGGCGACCGCGGCGACGTCGTCCTGGTCCTTGAGGATCGTGCCGATGCGCACCTGCTCGGAGACCAGGTCGTCGTCCGAGATCGCGGTCGGCAGGTCGGCGACGACGACCAGGGGGCCGTTGACGCCGGCGCCGAACTTCTCGTCGATCAGCTTGTACGCCTTGTAGGCGCTCGAGTCGACCGGCTCGGACGACCCGGCGGGCAGGCCGAGGCGCATCGAGAGCGCGGGGATCGCGACGATCAGCAGCACGGCGACGCCGGCCACGAGGGTCAGCACGGCACGCGTGGTGCTCATCGGCTTGGTCGGCACCCGGACGGCCCCGGTGTTGCCGACGGCCTTCCGAGCCTTCTTGGTGAGGATGCGCAGGCCGACGAGGCGGAGCAGCGCCGGGGTGAGGGTGATGGCGATCAGGATTGCCACGAACACGCAGACCGCGCCGACGGTGCCCATCAGGCCGAGGAACGGGATGCCGGTCAGGTTGAGCGCGAGCAGGGCGATCAGCACGGTCGAGCCGGCGAAGACGACCGCGTTGCCCGAGGTGCCGTTGGCCAGGCCGATCGACTCGTGCAGCGGCACCCCTTCTTTCAGCTGGGTGCGGTGCCGGTTGAGGATGAACAGCGAGTAGTCGATGCCGACCGCGAGGCCGAGCATCACACCCAGCACGGGCGTGACCGACAGCATCTCGACGGCGCCCGAGAGCGACAGCGAGGCGAGCACGCCGACGCCGACGCCGATCAGGGCGTTGATCAGGGGCAGGCCGGCACCGATCAGGGTGCCGAGCATGACGAACAGCACGATGGCGGCGATGACGACGCCGGCAACCTCGCCCGGGCCGAGGATCTCGGGGATGCTGGCCGCGATGTCGTTCGACACCTCGACCTCGACGCCGTCGATGTCGGCGTCGTTCATCGCCTCGACGACGGCCTCTTTGTTCTCGCTGGTGACGAGGTTGAGGGCCTTGTCGAACTGGATGCTGGCCACGGCCGTGGTGCCGTCGGTCGACACCTGGCGGATGCCGTCGGTCAGTTCGAGCAGCGAGGCACCCTGCTCGAGGGTCGCGCTCTGGGTCTCGAGCTCGGTCTTGCTCGCGTCGAGGGTGGACTGCTGCGTGGCGATCTGCTGCGTGCCCGCGTCGAGCTGGGCCTGCTGGGCCTCGAGCTGCGGCGTGGCGGCGGCGAGGGCGGCCCCACCGGCGGCCTGCGCCTGCGCCTTGGCGGCGTCGAGCTGCTGCTGACCGGCGGTGATCTGGGCCTTCGCGGCGTCGATCTGGGCCTGACCCGAGGTGATCTGGGCCTCGCCCGCGGTGATCTGCGAGCGGCCGTCCGTGATCTTCTGGGCCTGGTCGTCGATCTGCTGCTGCGTCGCGAAGGGGTCGGTGGTGCCCTTGACGTCGTCCAGGTCCTTCGCGTCGGTCAGCAGGGCCGCGATGTCGGACTTCTGCTGGTCGGTGAAGGCCGAGTCGTCGGTGGTCGTGAAGACCACCGTGCCGGTGCCGCCGCTCGCCTGGGGGAACTTCTCGGCGAGTTCGTCGCTGACCTTCTGGGTCGCCGTGCCGGGGATGCTGACGGCGGTGGTCAGCGTGCCGCCGAACAGCGCGAAGGCGCCGCCGGCGAGGCCGAGCACGACCAGCCAGGCCACGATGACGAGCCAGGCCCGCCGGGCCGAGAACCGGCCGAGTCGATAGAGCAGGGATGCCATGGGTGTCTGTTCCTCCAGGGATGGTGCGGGGTGATGCGGGTTGCGGGGGTGGGCCTCACGTCGCGTCGTCGAGAAGGAGGTGCGGGTCGGCCGGGGACGCCGGCCGACGGGTCAGGGGGTGGTCGCGTCGGGCGCCGTCGGGGCGACTCCTGCAGGGGTGGCCGTCGGCGGCGGCCCGTAGCCGGCGCGGACGCTCGTCGTCATCCGGTCGAGCAGGTCGGCCCAGACGTCGCGGCTGTCGGCGTCGACGACCGCACCGGTCCGCGTGATCCAGTGCCGGGCGACGACGGCGATGCCGTTCATCAGCGAACTGACCAGCACCTCGGCCTCGAGCGGGTCGGTCGCGGGGCTGCGCTCGGCCATCTCGATCGAGAGCTGCTCGGTGACGCGGGTGAAGACGTCCTGGATCAGGCTGTGCGACCGCGGGTCGCTGCCGTCGTCGCCGAGGACGCCCCAGAGGTACGAGACGACGGCCGGCAGGTCGATGCCCTGCATGGCCTGGATGATCTCGGCGAACAAGGAGGCGCGGCTGCCGTCACCGACGGGCGTCGCGGCGGTCGCGGCCCGGAACTCGTCGACGGCGCCGGTGAGCACCCGGGCGCAGGCCGTCATGACGACCTCGTCGAGCGACGAGAAGTGGTTGAAGACCGTGCGACGCGAGACGTCGGCTCGTTCGGCGAGCTCGTCGACGCTGAACCGCGGCGCCCCGCGCTCGGCGATGAGCGCGTCCGCGGCGTCGACGATGGCCTGACGGTGCTTCGCCTTGAGGGCGGCACGGCGGTCGGGCACCAGGGTCTTGACGGTCACCTGCCTACACTAAGTGCAGCGACGCACTCGGTGCACCCTGAGCGCCTGGGGAGTCGCTGGGACTTGCGCGGCCGGGACGCGGCCTCCGTACCCCACGGCGCCGCGCCTCCTCGTCCTGCCGGCCGAACGCGGAGGGGGCGCCCCGGCGCGCAGCCGTGGGACGCCCCCGAACCCGGACGTCTAGCCCGCGGCGATCTCGCGGAGGGTGGCGAGGTGCTCGGCCCAGGCCTCGCGCCCGGCCGGGGTCAGCTTCAGGCTCGTCCGGGGGCGCTTGCCGACGAACCCCTTCGTCACGGCGACGTAGCCCGCGGCCTCGAGGGCGCTGACCTGCTTGCTCAACGTCGAGTCGGTCACCTGCACGGCATCGCGCAGGTCGCGGAAGTCGAGCCCCTCGGCCGCGGCGAGCGCCGCCGTCATCGAGAAGCGGACGGGCTGGTGCAGCAACTCGGACAGCCGGAGGCGCGGGTGCGGTCGCGCGGTCATCGTCGCGCCTCGCGCACCTCGACGGCCGCGCAGGCGACCGACACCGCGAGGAGGACCGCCGCCATGACGGCACTGCCGACGACGTCCTGGCCCTGGGAGAAGCCGACGACGAGCATGGCTCCGACGTAGCAGGCGAAGAACGCGGCGAGGTAGGCCATCCAGCGCCGGCCGAAGCCGACGCGGGCCGACCTCCTCAGCAGGACGAACGCCACGACCAGGACGGCGATCCAGACGAGCAGGCCGCCCATCGCGACGAAGTAGGCGGTGCCCGTCGTGAGCCCCATGGCGAGGGTGCCCATCGACGCGGCGGCACCGAGGCCGAGCAGGAAGGCGACGGCGGGCCAGCTCGCCGCCGACGTCACACTGCGCCCCACGGCGTCCGCCCGGTCGAGCAGGCGCCGGGCCTCGGCGGAGTCCGGGGTGCCGGTGATGTCAGTGGTCATGGTGGTCGTCCTCTCGTAGGACTCCCACTCTAGAAAGTACTTTCTCGTCAAGCAAGTACTTTCTCGATGAACTGGGTCGAGCGGGCAGAAGGTGCCCGTCCCACGTGGCGGAAGGACGTCTTCTGCCCACTCGACGGTCCGCCGAGGCCGGGCGCCCCGGCGGGGCGGGCCGGGCCGGGCCCAGGGACCGGGCCGGGTCAGATCGTCTCGTCGAGGTCGAGCAGGCGGGCGCTCTCCTCCCAGAGGCGGCGGGCGAGGTCGGCGTCGGCCGCCTGACGGGCCACGCGGCCGGGTGCCTTGAGGCGGTCGAAGTAGTTGCCGCTCGGTGCCGGCACGGTCGTGGCACCCGCGAGGCGGATCAGCGGCTCGGCGCCGTCCTCGGTCGAGACCGCGAGGCGCTTGGCCGCGGTCATGAAGGCGCCGTCGCCACCGAAGCCCGAGGCGACGAACCCGGGGTGGAACGCGAACGCGTCGACCCCGCCGCCGGCGCGGGGCAGGCGGCGGGCGAGCTCACGGGTGAACAGCACGTTGAGCAGCTTCGAGGTGCCGTAGGCGCGGAAGCCGCCGGCCCACGCACCCCGTGCGTTGTCGAGGTCGTCCAGGTCGACCTTGCCGAAGAGGTTGCCGGCGCTCGAGGTCTGGACGATGCGGACCGACCCGGCCGGCGCCTCCTTCGCCGTCTCGAGGAGGCGCGGCGTCAGCAACGCGGTCAGCAGGAAGGGGGCGAGGTGGTTGCCCTGGAACGTGGTCTCGTGTCCGTCGACCGTGAGCGCGCGCTCGGGGATCGTGGCGCCGGCGTTGTTGGCGAGCACGTGGATGCGGGGGTTCTCGGCGAGCAGCTGGTCGGCCAGCTCGCGGACGGTCGACAGGTCGGAGAAGTCGGCGAGGTAGGCGGTGCCGCCGATCTCGTGGGCGACCGTGCGGGTGCGGTCGGGGTTGCGACCGACCACGGCGACGGTGGCACCACGGCGGGCGAGCTCGCGGGCGGCGGCGCGGCCGATGCCCGAGCTGGCTCCGGTGACGACCACGGTCCGGTCGTCGAGGCGGGCGGCGGGAGGCAGGGTGACGGTCATGCATCGGACGCTAGGCGGGATGCGGCGGGGGTGGGTCGGCGGTCGGCGTTCTCTCGGCAGGCGCTCAGCCACGCGGGCCTCCGCCCGCGGTACCGTCGCAATGCGAGACAATCTGTTTCGAATCAGGGTGCCGCTCCCGCGCCCGACCCGACCCGCCCCTCCTCAGAGAAGAGACGACATGTCCGACGCCACCGTTCCCCTGACCGGCTCCAGCACCATCGGCACCTGGCTCGACCACCCCGAGGGCGGGCCCGCGATCCGTGCCGCTCTCGGGCAGGGAGGCGCGTTCGACGAGAGCGCGCTCGCCCCGGTCCGCGGTCTGCCGCTGCAGCAGCTGGTCGCGATGAGCCAGGGACAGGTGCCACAGGAGCTGGTCGACGCTCTCGTGCTGCAGGTGAACGACGGCGTCGTGCCCGACGAGACGGCCGACGCCGACGGCCCGTGGCGCGAGACGGTGACCCCCGGCCGCTTCGCCGGCAAGACGGTGATCGTCACGGGTGCGGCGTCCGGCATCGGCCGCGCGACCGCGTCCCGCGTGGCCCGCGAGGGCGGCCGCGTCGTCGCCGTCGACCTCTTCGCCGACAAGCTGGAGGCACTGGTCGCCTCGCTGCCCGACGCCGACGTGGTCACCGTGGCCGGCGACATCACGAAGCAGGACGACATCGATGCGATCGTCGCGGCCGCCGGCGACCGCATCGACGCCCTGGCGAACATCGCGGGCATCAACGACGACTTCTCGCCCCTCCACGAGACGAGCGACGCGATGTGGGACCGGGTCATCGGCATCAACCTGACCGGCGGGTTCAAGCTGTCGCGCGCCGTGATCCCCGTGATGCTCGGGGCCGGGCGCGGCTCGGTCGTCAACGTGGCCTCCGAGGCGGGCCTGCGCGGCAACGCGTCGGGCAACGCCTACACGGTGTCGAAGCACGGCGTCGTCGGCCTCACCAAGTCGGCCGCCTTCATGTACGCGAAGCAGGGCATCCGGGTGAACGCGGTGGCGCCGGGCGGCGTCGCGACGGGCATCCCCTTCCCCGCGAACGTGTCCGAGGCGGGATCGGCGCGGCTGCGTCCGTTCCAGGCGGCGATCCCGACGATCGCGACGGCCGAGGAGCTCGCGGCGTCGATCACCTTCCTGCTGAGCGACGACGCGGTGAACGTGAACGGCGCGATCCTGGCGAGCGACGGCGGCTGGTCGGTCCAGTAGGGCCGGAGCCACGAGCGCCCGGCGAGACGGGCGAGGGAGGGCGGGACGTGCACGAGGATGGACCGGTGACCACCGCACGCACCGCCCGCCCCGGCCGCGCCCGCAGCGAGGCGGCCCGCCTGGCGATCCTCGACGCGACCCGCGACGAGCTGGCCGAGCGCGGCTACGACAAGCTCTCGCTCGACCGCATCGCGGCGGCGGCGGGGGTCGGCAAGGCGACGATCTACCGCTGGTACCCGGCGAAGGCGGCGCTGGTGGCCGAGGGCATGCTCACGGGACATCTGCTGCCCCACCTCGAGGTGGCCGACACGGGCGACGTGCGTCGGGACGTGCTCGACTGGCTCCGCGCCTCCTTCTCGACCTTCGCCTCGCCCGCGGCGGGCGGGCTGATCCGCGCGTCGATCGCGGCGACGGCCGAGGACGCCGCCGTCGCCGAGCACTACGAGGAGCGCGTCACCTCGGTCACGCGGGCGGCGCTGCTCGCCCGCCTCGAGTCCGGGAGGCGCGCGCGGCAGATCCGGGACGGCGCCCCTCTCGAGGCCCTCGTCGAGTCGCTGATCGGCACCGTGCTGCTGCACGTCGTGACGCGCCGCGACCCCGGGCCGGCCGCGCTCGAGGCCACCGTCGAGCTGCTGTTCGACGGCGTCGCGGTGCGCCCGGCCTGACACGTCGCCGACCGCCCGTCGCCTCCTCCACGGACACGCACCGAGCGGGCCGCGGAGCGGCGGCCTGTGGAGAAACGGCCCCGTCGTGATGGGCCGGTGGCCCAGCGTCGGGAGCGGTCGGGCGTCAGCAGCAGTCGCAGGCCTCGACGTCGCGCTCGCCCGTGAGCGCCGAGACGGGCACGGCGCAGGCGTCGCCGCGCCAGGCCTCGAGTCCCTCGCGCACGGCGAACACGACGATCACGAGCCCGGCGACCGGGTCGGCCCAGGCCCAGCCGAAGGCGAGGTTGAGGACGAGACCGAGCAGCACGGCGGCCGACAGGTAGCTGCAAATCAACGTCTGCTTCGAGTCGGCGACGGCCGAGGCCGAACCGAGTTCTCGGCCCGTGCGGCGTTCGAGCAGGCTGAGGAGCGGCATGATCGCGAGGCTCACGGCGGCCATCACGATGCCGACGCCGCTGTGCTCGGGCTCGCGCAGGCCGGTCAGGGCGAGCACGGCGTCGACCCCGACGTAGGCGGCGAGCGCGAAGAAGGCGACGGCGATGACGCGCAGGGCCGTGCGCTCCCGCTTCTCGGGGTCGGGGGCCGAGAACTGCCAGGCGACCGCGACGGCCGAGAGCACCTCGACGATCGAGTCGAGGCCGAACCCGATCAGGGCCGTCGACGACGCGACGGTGCCCGCGGCGAGCGCGACGACCGCCTCGACGACGTTGTAGGCGATGGTGGCGGCGACGATCCAGCGGATGCGTCGTTGCAGGACGAGGCGGCGGGCGGCGGTGAGGGCGGAGGCCCCGGGGACGCGCCCCGCGACGACGCCGGGCCCGATCGGCAGGCTCATGCGCCGGGCCCGCAGCAGAGCGGCACGTCGCAGGCCTCGTCGGTGCAGCCGACCCCGTCGTCGACGGCGAGCACGACGTCGACCAGGGCGCGCAGGGCCGCCGTCAGGTGCGGGTCGGCGATCTCGTACCGCGTGCGACGACCCTCGGAGGTGGCGACGACGATGCCGCAGCCGCGCAGGCAGGCGAGGTGGTTCGACACGTTCGACCGGGTCAGGTCGAGCGTCTCGGCCAACCGGGCCGGGTACCCCGGCGCGTCGAGCAGTTCGAGCAGGAGGCGCGAGCGGGTCGGGTCGCTCAACGCGCGCCCCAGCCGGCTCATCGCGTCGAGGCGCGGGGCGATGGTCAGCATGCGCTGAACTGTACAGCGCATGCTGACCTGTCGTCGAGGCCTACGGTCGGCGCGCGGCCCGACGTCGACGGAGGACGACCAGGCCGACGCCCGCGGCGAGCAACCCCAGTGCCGCGGCGACGATGCCGACCACGTGGTCGGAGCCGGTGTAGGCCAGGTCGGCGCGAGCAGCCGCGTCACGGGCGGCGGCGTCACGGGTCGCCGCGTCGGCCGCGGTGATCGTGCCGGGCGCGTGCTGCTGCACCGCGCCTCCGGCGACGGGCTGTGCCGGCACGACGGGCACCGTCGCGCCCGGGCCGGCGGGTGCCGGGTCGACGGGTGCGGGGTCGACCGGTGCGGGGTCGACCGGTGCGGCGGCGAGCGACACCGTGCCGTCCGCCGCGACGGTGATCGGCACCGACATGGCGGCCGCGAGGTCGAGGCGCTGCCAGCTGCCGGCGGTGCCCTCGTCGAGCGGACGGCCCGAGTCGATGGCGGTGAGGGCGAGGACCTGGCGACGCTGGTCGTCGGTCAGGGTCGGGCGGCTCGAGATCAGCAACGACTCGGCGCCGACGGGGACGGTCATGGCCTGCCCGGCCGTGCCGACGAGGGGGAAGTCGTAACTCATGCGGTCCTGGTAGACGGCCAGCGCCTCCTGGTCCGAGAGGTAGGGGGTGTCGGCGGCGATGCAGACGTCCAGGGAGGCGCCGCATCCGGTCTCGAGGACGTCGCGCAGCTCGGCGCCCGCCTCCTCGAACAGCACGCGGAACTCGGGGTCGGCCCAGCGGCGCTCGACGATCTCCTGGCCCATCATGCGACCACTCATGACGTCGAGCGGATAGTGCGCGGCCATGACGACGCGGTTGTCGCCGGCCTCGGAGGTCCGGGCCAGGATCTGCGGGGCGAGCTCGGGCAGCATCGTGGCGAGCGAGGTGCCCTGCCAATAGGCCTGCGAGGTGTGGCCGCTCGGGTACGCGCCCGAGGTCGAGGCCCAGGCGTCGCCACCCGGCTTGTCGCGGTAGGTGAGTCGCTCGGGGAGCCGGATGTACGGGCGGTCGTAGTCGAAGTGCTCCTTGGCGGGGTTCGACGACGAGTAGTAGCCGACCAGCCCGCCGTCCTTCGCGAGCAGTGCGGAGGTCTTCGGCAGTTCGCCGGCGGCGCGGGCGGTGCGGTAGATCTCGCCGAGTCGGGTGCCGAGGCCGTCCGACATCGAGACGGACATGTCGGCGTACTGGTCGACGATCGCCCGGTCGACCCGGGCAGGGGTGGCGCCCTGGTTGATCGCGACGGTCTTCTCGTCGTTCAGCGCGATGATGTCGGGGCGCTCGGCCCGCAGCGTCGTGAACTGGTCGATGATCGGCACGTAGTCGTAGGTCGCGTTCGACGTGTACGGGTAGCTCAGCCGGTCGGGCTCGAAGGGGGTCGCCGCCGAGGCCGAGAGGGCACCGAAGCCCGAGAGCAGCACGCCCAGGCCCGTGCCCGCGGCGAGCACCGAGGCGCGGCGGACGGGTCGGCGGTCGGCCGAGCGTCGGGGGCGGCGGGGGGTCGTGGCCGTGATGATCGTGCCTCTCGTGGGTGCGTGCACCGACCTGCGTCGGCGGCCCGGTGGGGCCACGCCGAACGGTAGGGAAGCGGAGTGGCACACGTCTGGACGACAGGTGACGCGCAGGTGACCTGGGCCGTCGTCGGCGTCGTACACCGGTGACGCGCCGCCCGGACCCATCGTTGGTCACCCGACCAACGTCGACGGCGAACGCGTGCATCGCGCCGCCGTCGGCCACAGGATCGTTCTCGCAAGGCAGTTCCACTCGACAACACGAAGCACCGCAACTCGAACTCCTACGACAACGAAAGAGGACGAACCATGAGCAAGCTGAAGTCGAAGACCGCCACGATCATCGCCGCCGTCGCCGTGAGCGGCGTCGCCGTCACGGGGCTGAGCGGATTCGCCGCCGCCCCGGCACAGGCGGCGACCACCGCCCCCGCCTCGCCGGAGTCCAGCACAGGCAGCCCGATCACGGGCAGCGTCACCCTCGACCCGCTGGCGATCGTCAGCGCGATCAGCGCCGCCGTCAACGACCAGGGCGACCGGTCGGGCGCCGTGCTGGCCGCCCTGGACGTCGGCTACTACAACGCCGGCAACCCCGACCGGCTCACGGTCGCGGTCGTGAACAAGAACCAGGACATCGCCGTCGAGGGCTCGATCGTCGACGCCCAGCCGATCGACATCAAGGGCGGCAGCTACGTCATCTACTGGTTCGACGGCCCCGGCAAGGTCACCAACAACGGTGACGGCGGCTACCTGAACTGGGGCGTGCTCGGCAACAACGTCAAGACCGACAACGTCATCAGCATCAACGGCGGCTGACCCCGCCGCGGCACCGCGGAACCGCCCCGACGTCCTCACCGGACGCCGGGGCGGTTCCGCGTGCGCCGTCAGGCCGGCGGCAGGGCAGGAGGCGCGGGTCGGTTCGGCGCCTCGACCGCCGCCTGGCCGTCCCGACGGCGCCCCCGCCGCACGATGCGCGACCGGATGACGCCCCTGACGAACGCGACCGAGACGAGCGCCGTCCGGTTCGGGGCACTCCACGTCCGCATCAGACGGGCCAGGTGCCAGGCCACGGCCTGGCGGCTGTAGGCCGTCTCGCGGGCGATCTCGGCGTTCGAGAGGCCGTAGGCGGTGAGCGTGAGCATCTGCCGCTCGACGTCGTCGAGGTCGGGGGCGTCGGCCACGAGGTCGAGCACGACGTCGGGCCCCGGGGCCGCAGGGGGTGGCTGGGGGCCGCCCGCGCCTCCTGGTCCCGCGCCGGGCGGGGCGGCGACGAGACGGGGCCGGTGCCGCGCCCACTCCTCGGCCCAGCAGGTGCCGAGTTCGTGGGCGACCTGCGAGGCGCGCGCCATCGCGAGGACGAGCGCCCCGGCCTGCCCGCCCGACGCCGAGTGCATGACGAGCGAGAAGATGCGCAGCGCGGGCAGGGCGCCCCGCAGGACGACGGCCAGGTCGACGTCGGGGCAGGCCGCGCTGCGGCGGGCGACGGCACGCAGCTCGTCGAGGCACGAGGCCGACACCGGACGACCGTGCTCGACCGCGGCGAGGGCCGGACCGAGCACGATCGGCACGATCTCGGCGTACCGGTCGCGCAACCACGACCGGCCGGTCGCGCCGACGTCCTCGAGCGAGCAGTCGAGCAGCAGGTCGCTGAACTCGTCGTGCCGGGCGTCGAGCCTCAGCCCGAGGGGCTGACCCGGACGCATGATCGTCGTCGGGCGCCCCGGCGTCGGGCGCCCCGTCGACGTCGGGCGGTCCGCGGGGACGCCACCCTGCTCGGTCAACGTCTCACCCCCGGTCGCGGAGCCGGCCTCCCGGGCCGGTCGGCCCGGCCTGACGGGCCCACCACCGAGCCTAGGAGCGCCCGGTCCGCCGCACAGTCGGCTGGCTGGCCGACCGCGGTGTCCCCCGGAGGTGCCGAGCGGACGCGGTCGCCTCGTCGGCCCGCGTGGTCAGGGGACGACCGCGGGCGCGGCGAACACGACGCGCACGGCGAGCCCGCCCGAAGGAGGCGCGTCGAGCGTCAGCGTCGCCCCGTGCGTCTCGGCGACGGCCGCGACCAGGGCCAGGCCGAGGCCGTGGGAGCCGGCGACCCGGCCCGCCGACCGGTAGAAGGGCTCGGTCAGGCGCGTGACCTCGGCCGGGTCGATGACCTCGCCGCCGTTGGCCACGTGCAGGGTCGCCGCCCCCGAGGCGTCGGTGCCGACCGTCACGTCGAGCCGGCCGCCGGGGACGTTGTGACCGATGCCGTTGCGGACGAGGTTGCCGACGAGCACGGAGAGCAGGGCTCGGTCTCCGGTGACCTGCGCAGGACGGGAGGCGCGGCGCACCTCGACGCGCGCCTCGGCGGCGGCGGACGCCGTGGCGGCGAGGACCTCGTCGACCACGGCGACGAGGTCGACCCGGTCGGCGGCCACGCCGTCGCCGGACTGCGCGTCGGACAGGGCGAGCAGCGCCTCGACCGTCGCGATGCTGCGGGTGTTCATCTCGCGCAGGCGTCGGATCGTCACCGCCGGCGGTGAGCCGACCGCGTCGCCGACGCCTGTCGGGTCGAGCGCGAGGGCCGCGTCGAGCATCGCCTGCGTCGTCGCGAGGGGCGTGCGGAGCTCGTGCGACGCGTTGGCGGCGAAGCGGCGTTGGGCCTCGTACGAACGGTCGAGCCGGTCGAGCATGTCGTCGAACGTCGACGCGAGGCGTCCGAACTCGTCGTCGGGGCGCCCGGGCGCCGTCGTGGCGAGCCGTCGCCGGAACGACCCCGCAGCGCCGTGCTCGGCCTCGCGCGCCGCGGTCGCGAGGTGCTCGATCGGCCGGAGGAGGCGCCCGGCGACCACCCAGCTCAGCCAGACGCCGACGACCAGCGCGACGACGAACACGATCGACGACGTCGTCAGGAGCACGCGCAGGAGGTCGCTCTCGCCCGAGATGGTGACCGCCGGGCGCAACTCGGCGGTCTCGGGGACGGGCAGCGTCTCGGGGACGGGCAGCGCCTCGGCGGCGGGCGGCGTCCCACCGGTGACCACGCCGGCGTCGACCGAGGGCGCCCACGAGGCCGTCGGCGACGCGAGGTCGCCCGGCTCGGCGCTCGACGTGCGCAGGGCGGTGATGCGGTAGTCGGGCACGAAACGCATCACGAGGAGGACCGAGGCCACGATCGACAGGCCCACGACCGTCAGCACCGCGCTGAAGGTGACGGTGAGCCGGAGACGCGCGCTGCCCCGGTGACGCAGCCCGCGCCTCCTGGGCCTGGTGGGCGCCGGGTCGACGCCGCCGGTCACGAGCCGGCCTCGGCGGCGATGCGGTAGCCGCTGCCGGGGACGGTGTGGATCAGCCAGGGCTCGCCCAGGCGTCGCCGGAGGTTCGAGATCGTGACCCGCACCGAGTTCGTGAACGGGTCGGCGTTCTCGTCCCAGGCCTTCTCGAGCAGCCGCTCGGCGCTGACCACGCCGCCGTCGGCCGCGAGCAGCACGCCGAGCACCGCGAACTCTTTTCGCGTCAGCTTCACATAGCGGCCGTCGCGGTACACCTCGCGACGGAACGGGTCGTAGCGCAGGTCGCCGCGGACCGTGACGGGTGGACGGGCCTGACGCGGGCGACGTGCGAGGGAGCGCAGCCGGGCGATCAGCTCGGGGAACTCGAACGGCTTGACGAGGTAGTCGTCGGCACCGAGCTCGAAGCCGTCGACCTTGTCGCGGGTGCGCCCGGCCGCGGTGAGCATCAGGACGCCGGGGCCGTCACCGGCGGCGGTCACCGAGGCGCAGACGTCGTCGCCGTGCGTGCCGGGCAGGTCACGGTCGAGCAGGACGACGTCGTAGTCGTTCACCGCGATCGCCCGGAGGGCGGCGTCACCGTCGTGCACGACGTCGACGGCCATCGCGTGACGCTCGAGCACGCTCTGGACGGCTTCGGCGAGGTAGACCTCGTCCTCGGCGATGAGTACGCGCACGCTGGCTCCTGTTCGGGTCGGGACGGACGGGACGCGGAAGCCCTCCTCCAGGGTGACATGTCGGATGTCACCGAAACGTAAAGATCGCCGTTTACGGGCTGGCAACGAGCCGTGCGGTGGTCTGGACCCGTCGCCCGACGAGGGCGACGCCGTGACCGTCGGTCGCGGCCCGTGACCGTGAAAGACCAGGAGTCCTCTCATGCCCCGAACCCGTGGCACCCTCTTCGCCGCCCTCCCCCTGCTCGTCGTCGCCCTCGCCGGCTGCTCGACGGCCGCCGACGACCCCGCCGGGTCCGAGTCGCAGATCGCCGCCGACGCCCAGGCGTGGGATCTAGCGAACGCGAGCTGCCTCCGCGAGGCGGGCGTCGACATCGGCGACCCCTCGGGCGACGGCGGCGGGATGGCGATCTCCCGGGGCGACGGTCTGGACATGGACGCCCTGCTGGCCGCCTCGGAGACGTGCCGGGAGTCGACGACCGACGAACTCGGCGAGCGCCCCGTGACCGCGTCCGAGAAGGAGAGCCAGGACGAGTTCGACGCGATGCTGCGCGAGTCCGCCGAGTGCGTCCGTGACGCGGGATACGACGTGACCGACCAGCTCGACGGAGCCGGCGGCACGGACACGATGGACGACGTCCCCGAGGGCGTGCTCGAGGAGTGCGGCGCGTTCGGCAGCATGCCCACGGCGGTGACCCGGTGAGCCCGTCGCGCCGAGCCGTCGCCTGGTCGTCCGTCGCCGGCATGGCCGTGGTCGGGGCCACCGTCACCGCCGTGTTCATGGTCGGACCGCCCGGGACGACGCGTGCCGCCGACGCGGAGGTCGCGGCGGACACGACGACGAGGCCCACCACAGCCGTGGTCGAACAGGGCACGCTGACCGGCACGACGACCCGGGCGGGCAGGCTCAGCCGCCTCGGCGGGCCCACGATCGCAGGGTCCGCACCCGGCACCATCACCTCGCTGCCGAAGGTCGGCGACGCCCTCTCGGCACGCAGCGAGCTCTTCCGGGTCGACGACGAACCGGTCACCGCGTTCGAGGGCGCCCTGCCGCAGTGGCGGGCGTTCGAGCAGGGCATGGCGAAGGGCCCGGACGTGCGACAGCTCGAGGACAACCTCAAGGCCTGGGGGTACTTCCCGGGCACCCCGGACGACACGTTCGACCGGCGCACCGCGAACGCCGTCTCGGCCTGGCAGAAGGACACCGGCCAGGAGCGCACCGGGTCGATCGCCCGGGGTGCCCTGCAGTTCGTCACGGGGTCGTTCACGGTCAGCACCCTGACGGCGGCCGTCGGCGACGCCTCGGGCGGCGACCTGTACGACACGGCCCGCGACGACAAGGTCGTCTCGGTCGACCTGCCCGTCGGGTCGCCGCTGGCCGCCGTCGACGGGGTCGTCTCGGTCGCGCTGCCCGGTCACGGCACCGTTCCCGGGCGGGTGTCCGACGTGGGGGCGGCCGTGGCCGACGAGACCACGGGCAAGACGACGGTCCCCGTCACGGTGTCGCTCGACGATCCGGCGGCGGCCGGCGACCTGACCGACGCGTCGGTGCAGGTCGACTTCGTCTCGGAGGTGAAGGAGGACGTGCTGCACGTGCCGGTCCTCGCCCTGGGCGCGGCCGTCGACGACGGCTTCGTCGTCGAGGTGCTCCAGCCGGACGGCACGACGACGGCCGTGCCGGTCGAGGCCGGCCTGTTCGCCGGCGACCGGGTCGAGGTGACCGGCGACGTCCGGGCCGGCGCCGAGGTCGTGGTGCCCGCATGAGCGCCGTGATCGAGCTGCACGACGTCACGCGCGAGTACGGCCGGCCCCCGACGACCGCGTTGTCGTCGGTGTCGCTGCGGATCGACCGCGGCGAGCTCGTCGCGATCGTCGGCCCGTCGGGATCGGGCAAGTCGACCCTGCTGAACGTCCTCGGCACGCTCGACCGCCCCACCTCGGGCACCGTGCTCGTCGACGGCGTCGACGTGGCCGAGCAGAACGACCGTGAGCTGTCGGCCCTGCGGGCGCACCGCATCGGGTTCGTCTTCCAGCAGTTCCACCTCAGCGAGGGCGTCAGCGCGACCGACAACGTCGCGAACGGCCTGCTCTACGCGGGCGTGCCGCTCCGGCAGCGCCGAGCACGAGCGCGGGAGGCCCTCGAGCGGGTCGGACTGGGGCACCGCCTGACCCACCGGCCGAACCAGCTCTCGGGCGGTGAACGGCAACGCGTCGCCATCGCGCGGGCCGTCGTGCACCGCCCGTCGCTGCTGCTGGCCGACGAACCCACCGGCAACCTCGACACGAAGGCCGGCGAGGGCATCGTGTCGCTGCTCGGCGAGCTGCACGCCGAGGGCACCACGATCGTCGTCATCACCCACGACGTCGAGCTCGCCGAGCGGTTGCCCCGGCGGGTGACGATCCGCGACGGGCACCTGGTGCACGACAGCGCGACCCTCGCGGGGGTGACCGCATGAGCGCCTCGGGGACGCCCTCGCGCCTCCTCGGGTCGGACGTCGTGCGACTGGGGGTGTCGGGGCTGGCGTCCCGACCCACCAGGGCCGTGCTGTCGGCGCTCGGCATCGCGATCGGCATCGCCGCCATGATCGCCGTGGTCGGCATCTCGACGTCGAGCCAGGCGAAGCTCGCGGCGACCCTCGACGAACTCGGCACGAACCTGCTCTCGGCCTCCCAGGGGAAGGACTTCTTCGGCGAGGCCGTCGACCTGCCCCTGACGGCGGGGGTGTCGGCCGGGCACACCGAGGGGGTGCGATCGGCCGCGACGACCGGCACGGTGGCCGACGTCGGCGTGTACCGCAACAGCGCGGTGCCCGCGGGCAACACGAACGGGATCACGGTGCGGTCGGCGTCACCCACGCTGCTGGACGTGCTCGAGGCCCGCGTGGCGAAGGGCGTCTGGCTGACCGATGGCATGGCGCGGTACCCCGTGGTCGTGCTCGGCGCCGAGGCGGCGAACCGGTTGGGCGTCACCGAACCGGGACGGCACGTGATCGTCGGCAGCACCGAGTACGTGGTGGCGGGCATCCTCGAACCGGCGCCGCTGGCGCCCGAGATCGACTCGTCGGCGCTGATCGGCGAACGGGCCGCGGAGGCGCTGGCCGGCTCGCCCGTCCCCCCGACCGCGGTCTACGTGCGGGCCGACCCCGCCCGGGTGCCGCAGGTGCGCGACGTGCTCGCGCGGTCCATCCAGCCGCGGAGCCCGTCCGACGTGGAGGTGACGCGGCCGTCCGACGCGCTGGCGGCGCAGCAGGCCGCGGACCAGGCGTTCACCGGGCTGCTGGTCGGACTCGGAGGGGTGGCGCTGCTGGTCGGCGGCATCGGCGTGGCGAACACGATGGTGATCTCGGTGCTCGAACGGAGGCGCGAGATCGGGCTGCGGCGGGCGCTCGGGGCGACGCGGTCGCACGTCCGGCAGCAGTTCTTGGCCGAGGCCCTGTTCCTGTCGCTGCTCGGCGGGGTGGCCGGGGTGCTGCTCGGCGTGGCGGTGACCGCGGTGTTCGCCGCGCTGCGGGGGTGGCCACCGTCGATCCCGCCGGTGGTGCTCGTCGCCGGACTCGTCGCGACGCTCGTGATCGGGGCGCTGGCCGGGCTGTGGCCCGCGGTGCGAGCGGCACGCACCCCGCCGACGGAGGCGCTGCAGTCGTGAGGCGGGCGCCTCACCACCAGAACGGTGCCTGCGGCCGGTAGGGCTCCTCGAGTCGGCGGACGTCGTCGTCGGTCAGCTCGACGTCCAGGGCGGCGACGGCGTCGGCGAGGTGGTGCGGCTTCGTCGCACCGACGATCGGGGCCGAGACGACGGGGTTGCGCAGCACCCAGGCCACGGCGACCTGGGCCATCGACACCCCGTGCTCGGCGGCGACCTGCTCGACGGCGTCGATGATCGGGCCGTCCTCGTCGACGTCGAAGGCCTTCGCGACCTCGTCGACGGCGGACCGCTCGGTGGTCGCCCCGCGCGGTCGGGTGAGCCGACCCTTGCCCTGCGGCGAGTACGGCACGAGCCCGACGCCGAGGTCGGCGCAGAGCGGGATCATCTCGCGTTCCTCCTCGCGCTTCAGCAGGTTGTACTGGTCCTGCATGGTCGAGAACGGCGTCCAGCCGTTGACCACGGCGGCGGTCTGCATCTTCGCGAACTGCCAGGCGAACATGCTCGAGGCGCCCGTGTACCGGACCTTGCCGGCCCTGACCAGGTCGTGGAGCGCCTCCATCGTCTCCTCCACCGGGGTCTCGGGGTCGAAGCGGTGGATCTGGTACAGGTCGACGTGGTCCGTGCCGAGTCGCGTGAGCGAGGCGTCGACCTGCTCGAGGATCGCCTTGCGCGACAGGCCCGAGCCGCCGGGGCCGTCGTGCATGCGACCACTGACCTTGGTCGCCAGCACGACGTCCTCGCGGCGTGAGTACTCGCGCATCGCGCGACCGACGAACTCCTCGCCGGTGCCCTGCTGGTAGACGTTCGCGGTGTCCCAGAAGGTGACCCCGAGCTCGACGGCCTGGCGGAAGAACGGTGCCGAGGCCGCCTCGTCGAGGGTCCACGAGTGGAGGCCCCGGGTGGGGTCGCCGTAGCTCATGCAGCCGAGGCCGATGCGGCTGACCTGCAGGCCTGTGGTTCCCAGACGGGTGTACTTCACGGTCGTGCCTCCTCGGCGTTCGGGGGTGATGTGGTCTCGATGGCGGGGTGCGCGGCATCGGTCGCGCCGGGCGCGCGTCGGTGGAAGAGCGCGGCGATCGCCCAGGGGCCCGGCTCGAGACGCACCGCCATCTCGTCCAGCACCCGCGCCTCCTGCTCTCGGTCGCGCGTGAGGTCGGAGATCTCGCAGGAGGCGCGCCACCACATCGCGAGACGGCTCACGATCCGGCCGCCTCGCGCGGTCCGCTCGGGACGTCGGGTCGGTCCGGCGCGTCGGCGCGGACGACCGCCGGGTCGGCCTGCGGCGCCGCCCAGCTGGCGAGGAGGCGGAGGCGCTCCTCGGTGGGCGAGCCGGGCTCGGCGCTGTAGACGAGGAAGTTCAGGCCCGGGCGACCCATCGGCTCCATGGCCTCGTAGACCATGTCGAGCTGACCGACGACCGGGTGGTGGAAGCGCTTCTGGCCCGACGTGTGGTGGCGCACCTCGTGGGCGCCCCAGCGCACGCGGAACTCGTCGCTGCGGGTGGACAGTTCGCCGATGAGGTCGTGCAGGGCGCGGTCGTGCGGGTCACGGCCGGCCTCGGTGCGCAGGATCGCGACGTTGATGTCGGCGGCCACCGACCACGACGGGTAGAAGGCCTCGGCGAGCTCGCGGTGCAGGAAGACGAATCGGGCGAGGTTCACGGGCCGCTCGTCGAGGGCGTACAGGTCGGAGTAGAGCGCACGGAAGAGCGCGTTCTCGGCCAGGACGTCCATGCGGCCGTTGCGGACGAACGCGGGCCCGGCCGTCACGGCGTCCAGCACGAGCTGCATGCTGCGCGAGACTGTCTCGGGCGGACGGCGTCGGCGCCGGGCACGGACCGGCGACTCGTTCGCGGCGCGGGCGAGGTCGGCCAGGTGCTCGCGCTCGGCGTCGTCGAGCAGCAGGGCGGTGGCGAGCGAGTCGAGCACGACCTCGGACACCCCGCCGAGGCGCCCGCGTTCGAGCCGCGTGTAGTACTCGACGCTGACGCCCGCGAGCAGTGCCACCTCGCTCCGCCGCAGTCCGGGCACACGGCGTCCGGGCCCGCCCGGCAGCTCGACCTGCTCGGGCCGCACCCGCGCCCGTCGGCTGGTCAGGAAGTCGCGGATCTCGCTCTCGGTGTCCATGCCCACGACGCTACGACAGGGGCGGGTCGCGGTGGGATGCCCTGGTGGGGCCTCCCTCGGTGATGACCACCACAGCATCCGACAAGCGCCGTACCGACCACGGTGCTGGTCATCACGCAGGGCGACACGGAGCATCGCACGAAGACCGCCCCTGGCCGACCATGCCCCTCGGTAAGATCCGCACGTGCCTTCGACCCTCTACGAGCAGATCGCCGACGACCTGCGGCGGCGCATCCTGAGCGGCGACCTCGCGGTCGGCGACGACGTGCCGAGCGAGGGCGAGCTGGCCGAGCAGTGGCGCACCTCACGGGGGCCGATCCGCAACGCCCTCGCCGCCCTGCGCTCCGAGGGCCTGGTCGAGACGCGGCGCGGCCGTCCGGCACGGGTCGTCGCGCGCAAGGCGCACCACCCGGTCGACGTGTCGATCCCCTTCACCAAGTGGGTGCGCGACGTCGGCGGCGAGCCCGGTGCCCGCACACAAGAGGTGTCGCTGCGCCGTGCCGACGACGACAAGGCCCGGTCGCTCGGCATCGAGCCGGGTGCCCTCGTGGTCGACGTCGTCCGGCTGCGACTCGTCGACGGCCGCCCGACCATGCTCGAGCGCCTGACCTTCATCGAGGAGGTCGGCCGCGTGCTGTTCGACGTCGATCTCGACACGGTGTCGATCACCGAGTACCTCGACTCGCGGGGCTTCGGCTACGCCGACATCGACCACGAGATCGACGCGGTCGCCGCCGACGAGCTCGACGCCGAGCTGCTCGGGGTCGAGCCCGGCACGCCGATCCTGCGGCTGCACCGCATCACGCGCGGCCCCGACGGCCGCACCTTCGAGGCCTCGGACGACCGGTACCGCAGCGACATCGTCCGCTTCACGGTCTCGGCGTCGGGCCGGGCCCGCGAGGGCGACCACTTCATCCGCGCGATCGGCCCCTGAGCGACGCCGACCCGCACCCCTCCCGCGTCCGCGTCCGAGGACGCAGGACGCAGGACGCAGGAGGCGCGGCGCGCCCCCCGCAGGCCGCCACCGCGCCCGGTCACTCGGGTCGGACGCCCACCCGCACCGACCCGCCCGCGGCAGCCGCCGCGATCCCGGCGTCGAGGTCACGCAGGGCCACCGTCTCGCCCACGAGCCCGTCGAGCGGCCAGGCCGCGTGCCGCTCCTCGACGAAGCGGACGGCGTCGACGAGGTGCCGCGGGGCGTAGTTGTGCACGCCGCGGACGGTCACGAGTCGTCGGACGACGCTCTCGGCGTCGAACGGTACCGCCGGGGCGGGGAAGACGCTGCCGACCAGCACGGCCACGCCGCCGACGCCGAGCTCGGCGAGCGCCGAGGCCACCGCGTGCGGCGACCCCGAGGCCTCCACGGCGACGAGCGGGGCACCGCCCGCGACGGAGAGCGCGGTGGTGAGGCCGTCGTCCGCGTCGGGGGCAGCCGACGGGTCGGCCGTCGCGACCGCGCCGAAGCGGACGGCGAGTCGACGGCGGGCGGGATCGGGGTCGACGACGACGACCCGGGCCCCGGCGTCGGTGGCCAGCGTGGTCGCCGTGAGGCCGATCAGCCCGGCTCCCGTGACGAGCACCACGGCGCCGTCGAGGGGCACGATGGCCGAGGCGGCGTCGAGGGCCGCGACGGCCGTCGCCGTGCCGCACGACACCGGGGCCCACAGCTCGGCGGGCAGGTCGGCCTCGACCGGGACGATCGCCGTGCCCGACCGCACGTGCACGTGCGTGGCGAAGCCGCCGCTCAGTTCCCAGCCCGTGACGAGCCGCTCGTGACCGTACTTCCGCACCGACCCGCACTTCTGCGGCAGGTCGCGTCGGCAGGTCGCGCAGTCACCGCACGACACGGTCAACGACCAGACGACGCGCTGCCCGACGGCGAGCGGCGTCCCGTCCACGGCCACCGCCCCCGGCCCGAGGGCGACCACGCGGCCGACCTGTTCGTGGCCGAGCACGAGCGGCGCGGGCGCGGCCCGGTCGCCCCGGGTGGTGTGCCCGTCCGAGCCGCAGATCGTCGCCAGCTCGACCTCGACGAGGGCGTCGCCGGGCGCGAGCACGACCGAGGGCACCGCGACGGCCTCGTGCGGACGATCGGGCTCGAGCCACACCATGGCGGTCGGGGCCGGGTCGAGGGGCAGCGCGGCCGGGGAGGCGACGGGCGTCGGGGAGGCGACCCGCGCCTCCTGGTCCGTCGTCCGCGGCGGCACTGCCGTCCGCGGCAGGGCGGTGGTCACGCGACCGCGGTCGTCGACGCGCCGGCGGCCGCGACCCCGGCGAAGGCCGGCAGCCCGACGAGGTCGCGGACGCTGTCGAGCACGACGTCGGCGCCCGCGGCGAGCAGCTGCTCGCGGGTGTGGGCACCGGTCGTGACGCCGACGACGAGGCCGGCCCCGGCGGAGCGCCCCGAGAGGACGTCGCTGACGGTGTCGCCGACGACCGCGACGGCGGCGACCGACGACGCACGGGTGCGCAACAGCGCGGTCAGCACGAGGTCCGGCGCCGGGCGTCCACGGCCGGCGTCGACGGGAGAGAGGGCGGCGTCGACCGTCCAGCCGAGGGCGTCGAGCAGGCGGTCGCGCGTGACGGGCGAGAAGCCCGTGGTGAGGACGACCGACACCCCGGAGGCGCGGAGGGCGTCGATCACGTCGCCCGCGCCCTCGATCGGCTCGACTCCCGACTCGTCGACGAGCTCGCCGTAGGCCACCTCGAACTCGTCGTTCGCCCGCTGCGCGAGCACCTCGTCGCCGCCGGTGAGGTGCCGGAAGACCTCGATCTTCGAGCGGCCCATGGTGTCGCGGACGTACTGCGGGGCCTCGTCGCGGCTCAGCGTCGGGCCGAGGTCGACCCGGTCGGCGACGCGGGCGAAGGCCTGCTCGACCACGCCGTCGTCGACGACGGTCGTGCCGGCCATGTCGAGCACGACGAGCCCGATCGGGGTCACGGCCTCGGGGGCGGGGGTGCCGGACGGGGTGGTGGCGGTCGTGGTGCTCATGCGGTGAGGCTCTCTGTGAGTGGCGAGGTGAGGGGCGAGGTGAGGGGCGAGGTGAGGGGCGAAGAGACGGTCGAGGTGACGGTCGAGGTGGGTGCGGCGGGGTCGAGCGCCCGGTCGCGCCCGCCGTCGAGGTGCGCCCCGACGACGTGCTCGGTGAGCCCGAGCCCGGTGGTCATGCCGATGCCGGTCGAGACGACCGTGACGAGCACGCCGGGCGTGACCTCGTCGACGACGAACTCGTCGCGGCCCGAGGCGTAGACGCCCTGCCACCGCTCGGTGACGACCGGCTCGGCGCCGAACAGCACGCGGAACTCGTCGAGGAAGGCGTCGGCGATCCGCTCGTCCTGGAACGGCGCGATCGCGGCGCCCTTCCGGTGGCTGTCGCCGACGATCACCGACCCGTCGGGCAGCTGCGTGTACATCTGGTTGAGGTCCATCGCGGCGAGGTCCGGGCGCTCGGCGTGCAGTCGGGACCGCACCGCCTCGGCCGCGCCCGTGCCGGCGAAGGCGCTGTAGCGGATCAGCGACCAGCCGGTCAGCAGCGGGGCGACGAGCGGTCGGACGAGGTCGGCCCGCACCCGCAGCATGTCGAGGCCGCACCGCTCGAGGGCGTGCCGGTCGGCGAGGTCGGGCAGCAGCTGGTCGAGGTCGTGGTTGGTCGCGACGACGACCGTCCCGGCGTCGATCGGGCCGCGGCTCGTCTCGACGCGTCCCGACGAGACCGACCCCACGGAGGTGCGGGTCAGGAAGCGCACCCCTCGCGTCTCGAGGTGCCGGCGGATCGCGTCGGCCGCGTCCCTCGGGTCGACCTGCAGGTCGTACGGGAGCAGGGCGCCGCCGACGACCGCACCGGGAGCGACCGGGGCCAGTGGCGACAGCTCGGCCGCGTCGAGCCGCTCGATCTCGGGCCGGTCTCCCAGCACGCGGTCGGTGCGGGCGAGGGCCAGCTCGTCGAGCAGGTCGAGCTCGTCGACGTGTCGGGCGGCGACCAGCGTGCCGCGCCGGGACAGCCAGAAGCCGGCGTCGCGGGCCAGCCGCAGCCAGAGCTCGCGGGCGGCGAGGGCGTGCCGGCGGGCCTCGCCGCTCTGCGGGGTGAGGCAGAGGTGGCCGAAGTTGCGCACCGTCGAGCCGCCGATCACCGCCGAGCGGTCGACGACCAGCACCGAGAGCCCCCGGTCGACGGCGGCGAGGGCGGCACCGAGGCCGACGATGCCCGAGCCGACGACGACCACGTCGTGCGGTGCCGCCGCGTGCCCCGCGGCCGGGGTCGGGGCCGCGGCGTGACGGGCCGCGCCGGGGGCCGTGTGGTGTGTCGCGGTCATCGGAAGACCCTCCGCATCCAGATGGCGAGCCCCTCGACGGCCAGGACCGTGACGAGGATCATCAGCACGATCGCCGTGACCGTCCCGTAGTTCGAGCCCTGGCTGGCGTTCAGCAGGTAGTAGCCGACTCCCCCGGCACCGACGATGCCGAGCAGCGTCGCGGCCCGCAGGTTGGTGTCGAGCATGTAGAAGGTGTGGCCGATCAGGGCGCGGGTGCCCTGCGGCAGGGTCGCTCCGGCGTACACCTGCACGCGACTCGCGCCGGTGGCCGAGAGGGCGCGCTCGGGGCCGGGCGAGACCTCCTCGAACGAGTCGGCGAGCAGCTTGCCGAGCAGCCCGACGCCGCCGAGCGCCAGGGCGAGGGTGCCGGCCTGCGTGCCGAGCCCGGTGACGACGATCAGCACGATGGCGAGGATCACCTCGGGCACCCCGCGGATGCCGACGAGCAGCAGGCGCATGCCGCTGCGCACCCCTCGGCTCGGGGCGACGTTGCGGGCCGCGAGCGACCCGACCACGATCGAGGCGACGAGGGTCAGCACGGTCGCGGCCAGCGCGATGGCGATCGTCTCGCCCATGGCGGCGACCATCGTCGAGGCCTCGTAGCTGCCGAACGACGGCGGCCAGAACTGGGTCGCGACGGCGGGCACCTTCGCCCAGACGGTGACGAGGTCGGACCAGGCGATGTCGCAGACGGCGATGCTCGCGACGACCACGGCGACCGCGAGCCACCCCCACGAGACGTCGCGCCGACGGGCGCGGTCCCACGGGCGGCGGAGCGCGGACTCGACGGTGGTGATCGCGGGACGCGACGGGGCCGGGCGACCGGCACCGCGCCTCCTGGTGGCCCGTCGGACGACGCGGTCGCCGAGACCGCGGCCGGTCGGCGCGATGCCGAGCATGGCGGCGCGGACGCTGCTCGAGACGATCTCCATCACGACGCAGAGCACGAAGATGACGAGGGCGTAGCCGAGGCCGAGTCCGTAGTCGAGCGACTTGAAGGCGAACGACATCTCCATGCCGAGGCCGACGACACCGACGTAGCCGAGGATCACGCTGCCGCGGAGGTTGATGTCGTTGCGGTGCAGCACGGTCGCCACCCACGACGGCAGCACCTGGGGCAGCACGCCGGCGGTGAACTGCTGCAGTCGGCTGCCCCCGGCGGCGCGGATCGCCGTGCGCGGACCCTCGTCGATCTGCTCGATCGCGTCGGCGAAGAGCTTCGAGATCATGCCGACCGAGTGCAGGCCGATGGCGAGGATGCCGGGCAGGGTGCCCAGCGAGAAGAGCAGCACGAACACCATGGCGAGCACGACGTCGGGCACGGCCCGGGCGAGCACCGTGACGAAGCGGGCGGCCGCGCGCCACGCGGGGCCGGGGGTCGTGTTCGAGGCCGCGAGCACGGCGACCGGCACCGACAGGACGGCGGCGAGCAGGGTGCCGCAGATCACGAGGCCGAGGGTGAGCGCGGTGAGCTGCAGCAGCTCGCCGAGCGGGGGGAACTCGATCGCCCCGACGCGACCGAAGAACCGCTCGGCGTTGGCCCAGCTCTGCAACATCCGCGCCGGGTCGATGTCGACGCTGCGCAGGGCCACGAGGCTCGCGACCAGCAGGGCGACGAGGGTGAGGCCCGCCGCGACGCGCTCGGGCGAGACCCGGCGACGAGGAGGCGCGGTGACGGGAGCGGGGGCCGCCCCGGTCGTGCGCGGGCGCTCGGTGACGGCGGTCATCGGACGGCGTCCCCGGCGAGCTCGAGCTCGATGGCTGCCATCTGGTCGGTGCTCGTCGCGACGCGGCCGTAGATCTCCATCACCTGGGCCTTCGACAGGCCCTCGGTCTCGGTGTCGAGCACGACCCGGCCGTGGCGCAGGCCGACGATGCGGTCGGCCCACGACAGGGCGAGGTCGACCTGGTGCAGGCTGCAGATCACGGTGAGTCCCTCGTCGGCGGCGATCTCGCGGATCAGCGCCATCACCTGGTCGCTCGACTCGGGGTCGAGCGAGGCGACCGGCTCGTCGGCGAGCAGCACCTGGGGACGCTGCATCAGGGCGCGGGCGATGGCGACGCGCTGCTGCTGGCCACCCGAGAGGGTGTCGGCGCGCTGGTAGGCCCGGTCGAGCAGGCCGACGCGCTCGAGCCGGGCGAGCGCCTCGGCCTTCGCGGCCCGGCCGTACGACCAGAGCCCGAGGCGGGGCCCGCGCACGGTGGCGAGCGAGCCGGTCAGCACGTTCTCGAGCACGGTCAGCGACGGCACGAGTTCGAACTGCTGGAAGATGAACCCCACCTCGCTGCGCAGCCGCCGCAGCGCCCGCCCGGTGAGCTCGGTGACCTCGCGACCGAGCACCGTGACGCGGCCGTCGGTCGGCCGTTCGAGGCCGTCGACGTGGCGCAACAGGGTGGACTTGCCCGAGCCCGAGAGGCCCAGCAGCACGACGACCTCGCCGCGTCGGACGCTGATCGAGGCGTCGTCGAGCGCGAGGGTCTCACCGAAGCGCTTGGTGATGCCCTCGAGCCGGACGACGGTCTCGGCGGGGGCGGTGTGCGGGTTCATGTTCGTCTCCGGTTCGTCGTGCTCGGACCCCGGGAAGTCGCCGAGACACTCATGCGCGCGCGAGGGTCTCGGCGACTTCCTGGGGTGTGAGAGGTGCTAGGTCGTGCGGGTCAGGCCTTGCACTGCGACGCGTTCGTCTTCTCGCAGATGTCGCGGATCTGGTCGTAGTACGCGTCGTCGACCGGGGTGGTCTGGAAGAACACGGCACGGAAGCCCTCGCTGTCGGCACCCTCGATGCCCGCGGCGACGATGTCGTCGGCGGTGACGTTCGAGAGGATGTCCTTCAGCTGGGCCTTGACGTCGCTGGGCAGCGAGTTCGACTCCACGATCGGCGCCCCGGGCACCATCTGCTGGTCGATGACCTCGACGGCGTCGCTCTTGGCGACCTCGCTGTCCTCGGCGAAGCCGGCGTCGCACTCGGTGCCCTCGCCGACCTTCTGCACGCTGACGTCGTGCTTGCCGGCGAAGACCGGGGTGATGTCCTTCTCGGGGTCGATGCCGGCCTCGAGCAGCGCGTAGCTCGGGAACAGGTAGCCCGAGGTCGACGACGGGTCGACGAAGCAGATCTTCTTGCCCTTCATGTCGGCGATCGACTCGATGTCGCTGCCCTTCGGCACGATGGCCTGCGAGTAGTAGCCGGGCTCCTGGCCCTCGGCCGTGGTGATCGACGAGATCGGGGTCAGCTCGGCACCGTTGTTCGTGGCCGTGACGTAGGTGAAGCCCGAGAACGACGCGACGTCGATCTGGCCGGCGATGCTCGCCTCGATCAGGGCCGCGTAGTCGGTCGACTCGTGGTACTCGACCGTCTTGCCGGTCTCCTTCGCGATGTAGTCCATCAGCGGCTGGTAGTTCGTCTCGGTGTCGACCGAGTCGGGCACGACGCCGAAGACGAGCGTGCTGTCGTCGACCGCGTAGCCACCGGCCGCGTCGGACGAGCCGGTGGCCGAGGAGGCGGGGGTCGAGCAGGCGGACAGCGTGACGGCGAGCAGGGCGGCGCCGACGAGGGCGGTCGCGGCGCGGGGACGGCGGAGGGTCATGACGGCCTTTCGGGTGGGAGCAGGACGTGACGATGGTGGCACGCGCTCGACCGACATAGGAACCTACCTTCGGCCTCGTTCAACGAGAGTTCACCTCTTGTCTGCCTAACCCGGGCGGGGTGGCCGCCGGGCCGAGACGGAGGGGGTGGCCGCCGGGCCGAGACGGAGTGCCGTCGCGGCCATGACGGGTCCAGGTGCGGCGGTCTACCCTCGGACGACCACCCCGCCCTGCTCCCGCGACGAAGGCCTCCGCATGCGACACGACGACGGCACCCCCGACGACCCGGCCCTTCCGCCCGACGCGCCCCGCGTCCCCGATGCTCCGGGCGCGTCCGGCGCTCCGGGCACCCCCGGTGCTCCGGGCACCCCCGACGCCTCGGACGACGACCTCGAAGCCTGGTCGGACGAGGCGCACCGTGAACTCGAGCTGCTCGTCGCCCGTGACCGCGAGGCCGAACTGGCCCGCCGGCACGAGGCCGAGCGCGTCGCCCGGGTCGAGCGTGCCGAACGCGCCGCCCGCCTCGAGCAGGAGCGCCGTCGCCGTGAGGCCGAGCTCCCGCCCGAACTGCGTGACGCCGACGACGAGCCGTACGACGGTGGGCCGAGGCGCCGACTCGTCATGGGGTCGTCGAAGGTGCTGGCCGCGGTGGCGCTGCTGGCGGCGGTCGCCGTCGCGGTGACCGGGTTCCTGTAGGCCGACCCGCGCCTCCTGGGCTCATGCGTCCGTGAACCCGGTTTCGAACGATGCACCCGGAAGCTTCTGGGTTCGTGGTTCGAACCCGGGTTCATGGGTGGGCGGCGGCCCGGGCGAGGCCCGTCAGAGGGCGAGCAGGGCGATGCCGCCGAGCACGACCACCGAGGCCGCCAGGCGCTTGACGAGCGACCCCTCGCGCAACACGAGGGCACCGAAGACGGCGACCATCACGACGCTCGTCTCGCGCGCCGGGGCGACGAGGGCGACCGGAGCCGTCCGGATCGCCGTCAGCACGAGGATGTACGACAGCGGCGACAGCACCCCGAAGGCCAGCACGCGCGGCCAGTGGGCGCGCGCGACGGCGACGAGCTCGCCCCGACGCCGACCGAGCGACGCGCTGTAGAAGACGACCTCGACGAGGGTCACGCCGACCATGAACGACACGGGCGAGAGGTCCCAGGTGCGCAGGGCGTGGGCGTCCCAGATCGTGTAGCTCGCGATGGCGAGGCCGGTGAGCAGGCCCCAGGCGATGCCGGGGTCGAGGCGGCGCCGGCGGCCCGGGGCGGACGGCGTCGACGCGGTCGACGGCCCGTGCAGGAGGCGCGGTGCCGGAGAGCCCGTCGGCCGCCGGTCGATCAGTCCGGTCGCCACGACCCCCGCGACCACCACGGCGATGCCGACGACGGCCGTCACCGAGAGCTGCTCGCCGAGCAGCAGGACGGCGAGGCCGGCGCTGACCGCGGGGCCGCTGCCGCGAGCCGTCGCGTAGACGGTCGACAGAATGCCGACCGCGTAGCCGCGCTGCAGCACCGTCATGTAGACGACGTGCAGCACGGCCGAGACGCCTGCCCCGACCGCGAGCCCGCCGACGCTCGCACCGAGGCCGCCCGAGAACGGGACGACCGGCAGCCAGAGCACGGTGCTGGCGACGGCACCCCACCAGAGGAAGGGCGTGCCGAGGCGGCTCACGCCGTGGGCGACGACGTTCCAGCCGGCGTGGCAGACGGCGGCGGCGAGGACGAGCAGGAGGGCGGTGGTGGACATGCGAGGACCCATCGGCTCGGCGCGGGGCGCGCCGAACGGGTCCTCCAGGCTTTTGTCCGTTCAGATGACGGCCCGGCGATGGCGCCCGACCGTGGCGCCGCTCGGACCAGTCGGATCGTGGGACCCCGGAACCCTAGGCGCTGTCGTGGCGAGCGTAGGGGCGGTGGGTGTCCGGTGGGTGAACTCGTGTCGCGATGAACCCCGTTTCGAACGATGAACCCGGAAGCTTCGGGGTTCATGGTTCGGAACCGGGTGCGAGGGCGGCTCGCGCGGAGCGGACCGGAGCGGAGGCGGCAGCGGGGCGGAGGCGGCAGCGGGGCGGCTCAGCCTTGCCGCACCGACCACGCGACGTCGAGGCTCGTCGCCTGGCCCGGCGCGAGGGTGACGAGCGGCCCCAGCACCTCGAGCTCGACGAGGTGCGCCGAGGGGTGCAGGTCGCCGAGCTCGCCGATCGGCGACGCCGTGGGGCGCTGCAGCCAGATCTCGACCTTCGACCCGCCGTCGGGCCACGTGCCCCCGGCCGCGGGTTCGGTGGCGAGCGTGAGTGTGGTGCCGTCGGGGTCGCGGTAGGCCGCGGAGCCCGACGCCTCGGGGTAGCCGCGCTTGGCCACGCCGGTCCCGACCGGCAGCAGCACGTCGTCCCCGTGGCGTGACGACGGGACGTCGCCCTCCCAGCCGCCGAGGTCGAGTTCGAGGGGAGGCGCGGCGTGGGCGACGACGACCGCGGCGTCCTCGAGGGGGCGACCCGCGCCTCCTCGGGTGTCGACCTGGCAGACCTCCCAGATCGACCAGGTGCGCGGGACGTCCGAGACGTTGGTGAAGGTCGCCGTCTGGCGGAACGCGGCACCGACGGCGGGCACCGTGAAGCGGCGTTCGACTCGGAGGCCCGAGCGGACGTCGTCGGCGCTGGTCAGCACCACGGTCACGGCTCCGTCGTCGAGGTGCCACCCGACCGCCCACGGCCCCGAGTCGAGCACGGGGTCGGGCGGGCCGGCCCACTCGTCGGGTCCCGACCAGCCCTGCGGCGCCGGCCAGGTCTTCGAGCCGCCGACGTTGGCCCAGGTCGACATGTCGCCGTCGCCCGCCGGCCACTCGGCCACGGGGACGACCGGTGCGAGGTCGGCGTCGATCAGCGCCGGGTCGCGCCAGAGCCGCTCGCGGCCGTGGGCGACCAGCGACAGCAAGCGACCGCCCCGGGTGGGTGCGAAGACGAGCTCGAGGTCGGGCGTCGTCACCCGCAGCAGCGGCAGCTCGGGCGTGCCCGCCTCGACGACGACCGGACGGGACGTCACGCGCGCGGAGCCGGTTCGCGCGAGCCGACCTCCTCGCGCACGGGCGCACCCGCCGGGATCAGCACGACCTTGCCGGTCGCCCCGGCCGCGGCGATGCGGTAGGCCTCGTCGGCGTCGGTCAACGGGAGCCGGTGCGAGACGACGATCTCGGGGCTGAGGCCGTCCGCGGCGATCATGCGCGCGACGTCCTCCATGCCCTGCACCGAGGTGACCCACGACGCCGTGAGGGTGAGCTGCTTGTGCAGCAGGGTGTCCGAGACCTCGGTCTCGAGGCGCCCGCCCTCGCCGAGCAGGCCGACGCGACCCCACTCGGCCGCGGCCTCGACCGCGGTCAGACGGCCGGGCGTGCTGCCCGAGCAGTCGACCGTGACCTGGCAGCCGACGCCGTCGGTCAGGGCCAGCACGTTCGCGACCGCGTCGCCGTCGGCGAGGACGACGTCGTCGACCAGGCCGGTCGCCCGGACGAACTCGATGCGCTCGGGCGACCGCTCGACGCCGATCACCCGGCGGGCGCCGAGCATGCGGCCGAGCATGGCCGCGGCGAGGCCGACCGGCCCGAGGCCGACGACGAGCAGGTCCTCCCCGCCGTGCACGCCGGTGCGGCGCAGGCCCTCGTAGGCGGTGCCGAATCCGCAGGCGATCAGGGCGCCGTCGACGAACGACAGCCCGTCGGGCAGGGGCACGCAGGTCGACTCGTCGACCAGCACGTACTCGGCGTGGCCGCCGTCGCGCTGCCAGCCGTACGACGCCTTGTTCGGCTGGTCGGTGCAGCTGATGAAGTAGCCCGAGCGGCAGTTGCGGCAGCGTCCGCAGCCCTGGATGTGGTAGACGATGACGTCGTCGCCGACGCCGAAGCGCGTGACCCCGGGGCCCGTCGAGACGATGCGGCCGCTCGGCTCGTGGCCGGCGACGACGCCCTGGTAGGCGGGGGCGCCGTCGAGACCCTTGTGGGTCTTGTAGCCGTGGTAGATGAAGCCGATGTCGCTGCCGCAGATGCCGCTCGCGCCGACCTGCACGAGCACCTGCCCGGGGCCGGGCGTCGGCACGTCGTGCGTCCGCAGCTCGGCGGTGCCGTCGCCGGGCAGGAACACGCCCTGCATGGTGCCGGAGGGGGACGAGGAGGCGCGGGTCGCGTCCCCGGCGGAGGACGCGGTGGCGGAGGGTGCGGTGGTGGTCATGGTCTAGCTCTCTTCGATCGACCCGCGCTTGCGGGACAGGGTGACGTTGAGCAGCACGGCGAGCACGATGATGACACCGCGGACGACGCTCTGCAGGAAGGAGTCGACGCCGAGCAGCACGAGCCCGTTGCCGATGAGGGTGATGAAGATCACGCCGAGGAAGGTGCCGATCAGGCTGCCCCGGCCGCCCGACATCGCGGTGCCGCCGATGACGACCGCGGCGATGACGTCGAACTCGAGGCCGTTGGCGGCGCCGGCGTTGCCCGAGCCGAGACGGGCCGCGAGCAGCACGCCGCTGAGCGCGCCGAGCATGCCCATGATCGCGAACAGCACGATCCGCACCCGGGCGACCTTGATGCCGGCCAGCCGGGCGGCCGCCGCGTTGCCGCCGATCGCGAAGACCGAGCGGCCGAACGCGGTCTTGCGGGCGACGAAGGCGAAGACGAGGAAGGCCAGGATCATCACGACGGCGGGCGTCGGGACGCCGAACACCGTGCCGGTGAGGAACGGCATGACCGGGTCGTCGAGCGGCAGCGGCACGGGCAGGGCGTCGGTGCCGAACTGGCCGAGGCCCCGCAGCACGCTCCAGAGACCGAGGGTGGCGATGAACGACGGCACGAGGAACCTCGCGCGCAGCACGCCGGCGAGGGCACCCCAGCCGGCTCCGACCACGAGCGTGATGAGGATCGCCAGCAGGGCGGGAAGCCCCCACTGGGTCATGGCGACGGCGACGATCACCGACGAGAGCGCGACGGCGGGGCCGGTGCTCACGTCGATCTCGCCGGCGATGATCACCAGGGTCATGCCGGTGGCGGCGATGCCGATCAGCGCGGCGTCGCGCAGCAGGCCGCTCTGGTTCGCCACGGTGAAGAAGCCGACCGCGTTGAACATCAGGTAGAGGTACAGCAGCACGATCGCGACCAGCAGGCCGACGATGTTGACGAGCGTGGTGTTGCGACGGAAGGCGTCACGGACGCGACCGAGCGCGGAGTCGCGAGGCGCGCCTCCTGGTCCGCCGGTCGGGGTGGTCGTGGGGTCGAGTGTGGTGGTCATCGGGTCGTCCTTCTTCAGCTCGAGACCATGGAGGCCTGGAGCAGCACGGGCAGGGAGATGTCGGGGGCGCGGAACTCCTCGCGGAGGCCGCCGTCGCGCAGCACGAGCACGCGGTCGCAGGCGAGGGGCAGCTCTTCGACCTCGCTCGAGACGAAGACGACGAGCTTGCCGGTGTCGGCGACGGCGCGCATGATCTCGTAGATCTGCGCCTTCGCCTCGACGTCGACGCCTCGCGTCGGCTCGTCGAGCAGGAGCACGCGACTGTCGGCGTGCAGCCACCGCGCGATGACCGCCTTCTGCTGGTTGCCGCCGCTGAGCGTGCCGATCGGCCGGCCCAGGTCGTGTGCCTTGATGTTCAGACGCTCGGCGAGCGCCTTCGTGGCCGTCGCGATCGCACCCGACGACAGCGCGCCTCCCCGGGTCACCCGGCCGAAGTCGCTCATGACGATGTTCTCGTCGATGCCGAGGCCGGGGATCACGCCGCGGCCCTTGCGGTCCTCGGGCGTCATGCCGACCCCGAGCGAGAGCATGCGGGAGGCGCTGGGCCGGTCGACGACGGAGCCCGCGATCGCGATCGTGCCCCCGGTCGCCGGACGGAAGCCCGCGATCGCCTGGAGCAGCTCGGTGCGTCCCGAGCCCAGCAGGCCGGCGATGCCGAGCACCTCGCCGGCCCGACCCTCGAAGGTGACGCCCGAGAGCTTCGGGGCGACCTCGAGGTCGGTGACGGCGAGCAACACCTCGCCGCTCGTGACGGGGCGTGTGACGACGCCGCGCTCCTCGGGGTCGGCACCGATCATCAGCTCGATGATGTGGGCGGTGTCGCTGCCGGCGATCGACACCGTCTCGACGACCTTCCCGTTGCGCATCACCGTGGCCGTGTCGGCGATCTGCCGGATCTCGTCCATGCGGTGGCTGACGTAGAGCACGGCGACGCCCTGCGCCGCGAGACGCTTGACCGTGTCGAGCACGAGGTCGACCTCGGCGGCGGCGAGCGCGCTGGTGGGCTCGTCGAGGATCAGGAGGCGCGGGTCGTCCTGCAACGCCCGTCCGATCTCGACGATCTGCTGTTGCGCGAGGGTCAGCCCGGCGACCTCGGCGTGCACGTCGATGTCGGCGCCGAGGCGCTCGAAGGTGGCACGGGCCCGCTCGACCATGGCCCGGGTGTCGATGCCGAAACGACCGCGCGGCCATCGGCCCATGGCCAGGTTCTCGGCCACGGTCACGCCGGGCACGAGGCTGAGCTCTTGGTAGCACGTGGCGACGCCGGCTGCGGCGGCCGCGGTCACGCCGCCGGCGCCGAGCGGCACGCCACCGAGCAGGACCTCGCCGGTCGTGGGGGTCTCGACCCCGCTCAGCAGCCGGATCAGCGTGGACTTGCCGGCACCGTTCTGGCCGAGCAGCGCCCGCACCTCGCCGGCGTGCACGGCGAAGTCGACTCCGTCGAGCGCGGTGACGCCGGGGTAGACCTGGCTGACGCCGCGGGCCTCGGCGATGGGGGCGCCGCGGTCACGGGCGGGATCGAGCGGCGCGTCCGGGATGGGAGCTGTCGACTCTGACAAGGGGATCCTCCTGGGATCGAGGGGACGGGGTGAGGGGCGGCGGGGGCCCGGCGTCGTGCCGGGGCCCCCGGCGCCGATCAGGGGAGGCCGTCGGGGTGGGTCTCGGTCCACCCGGCGGCGTCGGCCGGCAGGTACAGGTCGATCGGTGCGGCCACGACCTTCTCGGCGGGCGTCTTGCCGTCGATGGCGTCCTGGGCCGCGGCGAAGGCGAGCTTGCCCGCCTCGATGCCGCTGATGTCGACGACGGCCTTGAGCACCGAACCGTCGGCGAGCTCGGCGGCGATGTCGCTCGTCATGTCCGAACCGAAGACGGCGACCTGACCGACGAGCCCTCGGGTCTGCACGGCCTTGTAGGCGCCGACGGTCGCGCCGCCCGCCTCACCGTAGAGACCGTCGAGGTCGGGGTTCGCGCTGAGCATCTGCTCGGCGGTCGAGACGGCGGTGTCGACCTCGGCGCCCTCCTGGTTGGCGACGAACACGGTGCCGGGCAGGGCCGCGGTCAGCGCCTCGGAGAAGCCCTTGTAGCGCTGCTGGCAGACCTCGTACTGCTCGCAGTTGATGACGCCCATCTTGGGCGCCGTGATGCCGGCCTCGGTGAAGTAGGTCGCGGCCTGCTTCCCGAGGTCGCCGCCGAACTTGAGCGGGTCGCCGAGCACCCACGCCGTGACGTACTGGTCGACGGCGTCGTCGCTGACGCAGGTGTTGTAGCAGATGACCGGGATGCCGGCCTCGCTGGCCTGCCGGACCGCGGGGACGCTGCCGTCGGTCGAGACCGCGGACAGGATGATGGCGCTGACGGCGGACGAGGTGAGCGTGTTCATGAACGAGCTCTCCTTCGACACGTCGCCCGCCGAGGTGGACTCGAGGAAGTCGACGTTCTTCGAGTCGGCGTCCGCGGCGTCCTGGACGCCCTTCTTGACGCCGCCGTAGAAGCCCTGGGAGTCGAGGTACAGGGCGCCGATGCGCTCGGTGCCGCCGTCGCCTCCGTCGGCGCTGGGGATGGAGCAGCCCGCGAGCGCGACCGACGCGGCGAGCGCGGCGGCCACGGCGAGGACGCGCCGTCGGGTCCTGGTGATGGGTGACATGGGTCGGGGTTCCTTTCTAGGGGCGCACGGCGTCGTCGCCGGGCGTGACCACGGGTGCGGTCGGGTCGGAGGAGGCGCGGGTCGGGTCGGTCGTGACCCCGAGCTCGGCCGAGAGGGCGGCGACGACGCGGCGCAGGGTCGCCACCTCGGCGTCGCGCACGTCCTGCGGGTCGTCGTGGAAGAGCAGCATCGACGGTAGCGAGGTGGCGAAGTAGTCGACCTCGCCCGGTGTGCGCGAGAGCTCGTCCACGTACGAGTCGAAGTCCCCCAGCAGGTCGGCCGCCCGCTCGACCTCGCCCAGACGGGAGAGGGCACGGACGGTGGCCGCGCTGCGCTCGGTGAAGGCCTGCGTGGCCATGCCCGCGAAGTCGCCGGTCGACCGGGAGGCCTCGGCCCAGGCGGCCCGGGCGGCGTCGGCGTCTCCCGCCGCGGCGAGCGCGTCGCCGAGGGCCAGGTGCAGCTCGGCCGTGGTGGCGAGCGGGTGCCGCGCCTCGCCGAGGGTGGCGGGTGGGGTGAGGGCGGCCTCGACGGCGGATCGCGCCCGCTCGGCGTCGCCCTCGGCCAGCGCCCGACGGGACACGGCGAGGCAGGCGTCGTCCCAGGCGCCGAGCACCTGGCCCTCGCCACCCTCCCAGGGCTGGAAGCTGCGCGAGGTGAGCACGGCGAGCGCGTCGTCCGGGCGTCCCACCTCGGTGAGCAGTCGGGCGCGCACCACGCAGAGGTCGTCCCGCTCGGCGACGAGGTCGATCCGTGACTCGAGCTCGGCCAGCCGGTCGTCGGCGGACGCCCCCAGCCGCCCGGCCAGCTCGTCGGACTCGAAGAGCAGCCGGGAGTCGTCGGGACGGACGCGCAGCGCGTCGTCGTAGTGACGAGCCGCGAGGTCGGGGTCGGCCAGCACGTTGTAGGCGGCCACGCCGAGGTTCCGCTGCACGACGGCGGCCTGCGCGTCGTCCAGGTCGGTCGCGGCGGCCCGTCGCCAGGCGTCGACGGCGTCCTGCCCGCGGCCCCGGTCGTAACACCAGCTGCCCAACAGCGACCAGGCGAGGCCGTCGGCCGGCTCGAGGGCGACGGCGTCGAGCAGGGCCGCGACGTCGTCGAGGCGCGAGGGCAGGCAGTTGGTCGCGTCGAGGGCGTGGACCGCGGCGAGTGCCCGACGCGCCTCGTCCACGCGGCCGGTCCTCGCCAACGAGGAGGCGCGGTGGTAGGCGAGCAGCGGACCGACCGCCACCTGCCCGAGCGCGGTGGACGCGACGGCCCCCTGGGCGAGGTCGAGGACGCGGAGCGCCTCGTCGACGTGCCCGGACGAGCCGTACTCGAGCGCGACGTCGAGCAGCGTCGGGGCGTCGTCCGTGAGGCGTCGGCCCGCGAGGTGTCGCGCCCACTGGTCGAGCGGGTCGAGCTCGAGGGTCTCGGCGAGCAGCCTGTCCGCCTCGTCGTGCCGGCCGAGGCCGCGCAGGGTCAGCGCGAGCAGGTCGCGCACCTGCAGGTTGTCGGTGCCGTGCGACAGGGCCGTGCGCAAGAGGGCCTCGGCCCGGACGGGGTCGGCCGGACCGGCGAGCCGGGCCAGGGCCAGCGACGCGGGAGCCACCCAGGCGGCGTTCCAGGCGGACTTCTCCAGCGCCTCCTTCGCCTCGTCGGTGCGCCCGAGGCGCACGAGCGTGAGGCCGAGACGGTAGAGGGCCTCGCCGTCGGCCGGGTTCGGCGCCCACGCCGACTGACGGCCGACCGCGACACGGAGGAGCGCGAGGGCTTCGTCGTAGCGGGCCGCGGCGTGGAGGAGGGTCGCCAGGGCGACGTTGCTGCGGACGTCGCCCCGGTCGCGGCGGAGCGCCTCGCGCCAGTAGGGCTCGGGCGAGCGGGTCGCGTGACGGTACTGCCGCAGGTACTGGCCGATGAGGAAGAGCTCCTCGACGGTCTCGACGTCGGCGGGGGCGGGCGGGGCGACGGCGGCCTCGGGGGCGGCCGTCTCGGGGGCGGCCTCGGGGGTGCCGTCCACGGGGGTGTCGGCCTCCGGGGTGCCGGCCGCGGCCACCGCGTCGAGGCTCGCCCGGACCGTGGAGCCGAGCACCGTGACGAGCGTGCGTCCGGCGGAGCGCGCCTCCACGACGACGTCGGAGAGGAGGACGTCCGCCGGCAGGGACCGGTCGAGCACCGACGGCAGGCCGGGTTCGACGTCGACCGTGACCGAGTCGAGGACGGTGCCGTCGACCGTGCGGACGACGATCTCGGCCCGCGGGTGGACGGCCGTGACGGCGAGACCGATGCGCAGGGCGCTCCCGGCCCCGGCGGGGTCGTCGAGCTGCTCGACGCGCAGGGCCCCGTCACGGGTCGCCTGGTGGGCGGGGCCGATCTCGGTGATCGGGTACCAGTACTGGCTGAAGGTCTTCGTCTCGCCCGGGGTGAGGAACGAGAAGTCGGGCTGGTTGTCGGTGTAGACGCCGGCCATGAGCTCGACGTAGGGGCCGTCGCCGTCGGTGAGGTTCGCGTCCCAGGCGTGGCCGAAGGGGGCGTCACCCCAGGTCCACTGCTTCTTGCCGGGCGAGATGGCCCGGTCGGCCCAGTGCACGAAGCCCGCGCGCCGCCCGTGGTCGTAGCCGCCGAAGAAGTCGTCGTCGGTGTGGGTCACCATGTACGAGGTCGGCACGGGGATGTTGCGGTACCAGTCGAGGCGGTCGGCGTCGGGGTGCTCGTCGTCGACGCGGGCCGGGTAGTCGACGCCGTAGTAGTCGCCCTCGACCCGGGGGAAGGTCACGACGGCCCGTTTGGCGTGGTCAGCCACGTGCCGCACGTCGGTGGGGAAGAACGACTGGTAGTCGTCGCCCACGGCGGCGGCGACGTTGGCCCACCAGAGGAAGGTCTGCGTCTCGTCGCTGCGGTTGAAGAGGCGCACCCTGGCCTCGATGAGCGACGAGTCGGGGCGCAGCCGGATGCCGTGCATGCCCTTCATCCGGGCGAAGGGGTCGTGGTCGGAGCACCACACCGTCACCGACCCGTCGGCCTCTCGCTCGATCGACACGTCGGTCGGCAGGAAGGTCGCGGGGCGGTGGTGCTGGGGCCAGTTGAACTCGACGCCGCCCGAGATCCACGGACCGGCCAGGCCGACCAGGGCCGGCTTGATGACGTTGTTGCGGTAGAAGACGTCGTAGTCGGCGGTCTTGTCGTAGGCGACGTGCAGCCGTCCTCCGAGCTGGGGCAGGATCACCAGGCGCAGCCAGCGGTTCTCGAGGTGGACGGCCTGCCACTCGTGCGGCCGCTTCTCGGCGGAGATGCGCTCGTGGAACGGCAGCGGGAAGACCCGCCCGGACGATCCCTGGTAGACGCGGGCGTCGAGGAAGGCGGGGTACCGGTCGGGCTCGCCCGGCAGGTAGGTGTCGAGGACGAGGGGTTCCGACCAGACGGCGACTCCGGCGGCGGCCTGATCAGTGGGCACGGGGGGAAGAGCCATCTTCGACTCGGCGGTGAGCATGGTCCGAGCGTACGGAGGCCCCGAGCCCGTCGGAACGACCGATCCTGCCGACTGCCTGGACGAAACCACTGCGGCGGACCAGACTCGTCCACATGCTCCTCGAGGACGGCTTCCCCGGTCAACGCCTGCTCGTCATGCCCCGACCCCGGGTGCGGGCCGCCCTCTCGCGGCCGGGCACGTCCCACCTCGTCGTCACCGACGCGGGCTACTTCCCCCGGGCCCGGGCGCACGGCATGACCCGGCCCGACGGCGTCGACCAGTGCGTGGTGCTGGTCTGCACCCGGGGCTCGGGCTGGTGCGAGGTCGCCGGGGTGCGGCACCCCGTACGGTCGGGGCAGGTCGTGATCGTGCCTCCGGGCGTCGCGCACGCCTACGGTGCCGACGACGCCACCCCCTGGACCCTCTGGTGGCTGCACGTGGCCGGGCACGACCTCGCCGAGTTCCTCCGCGTCGCCGGGGTCCGGGCCGGCGCCCCGGTGCGCGAGCTGTCGGACGTCTACCGCATCGTGGCCCTGGTCGAGGAGGTCGTCCAGGCCATGGAGCGCGACCAGACCTTCGCCAGCGCCCTGGCCGCCTCGGGAGCCGCGTGGCACCTCATGGCGCTCGTGTCGTCCGAGCGGACGGCCGGGGCACCACGGGTGTCCGCGGTCGGTCAGGCCCAGGAGTACCTGCGCCAGCACGTCACCGAGCGCGTCTCGGTCGACGAGCTCGCCGCGATGGCCCGGCTGAGCCCCTCGCACTTCGCCACCCGTTTCCGCCGCGAGACCGGCGTCACGCCGCTGCGGTACCAGACCCAGTTGCGCATGGCGCGGGCCCGCGAGCTGCTGGACACGACCGACTCGCCGGTCGGCCTCGTGTCCGAGCGCGTCGGCTACGTCGACCCCTTCTACTTCGCCCGCCAGTTCAAGGCCGTCCACGGGGTCTCGCCGACGGCGTACCGGGCACAGCGGAAGGGCTGAGCCGCCGACGCCCGCCTCGAGACACCCGGTTTCGAACGATGCACCCAGAAGCTTCCGGGTGCATCGTTCGAAAGCGGGTTCATCGGCGAAGGAAGTCACGCATGGCGCGTCGAGCGATGCGGTCCGGCGAACCGCAACCCGGCAAGAGCGGCCCCCGGGGACGACGAACGCCCCCGCACACACGGTGCGGGGGCGTCCGGCGGGACGGGGTCGGATCAGGCGAAGGTCGCCGCGTCGATCACGAAGCGGTAGCGCACGTCCGACTTGAGGACGCGGTCGTAGGCCTCGTTGATCTGGTCGGCGTCGATCAGCTCGGTCTCGGGCACGATGCCGTGCTCGGCGCAGAAGTCGAGCATCTCCTGGGTCTCGCGGATGCCGCCGATGGCCGAACCGGCCCAGCTGCGACGCGCGGGGATCAGCGCGAACGCGGGCACCTCGAGCGGCTCGGACGGGGCGCCGACGTTGACGAGCGTGCCGTCGACGGCGAGCAGGCCGAGGTACGCGCCCATGTCGACCTTCGCCGAGACGGTGTTGATGATCAGGTCGAACGAGTTGGCCAGGTCGGTGAAGGTCTGCTCGTCGCTGGTCGCGTAGTGCGCCTTGGCGCCGAAACGCAGCGAGTCCTCCTTCTTCGAGGTGGTCTGCGACAGCACGGTGACGTCGGCACCGAGTGCGGCGGCGATCTTCACGCCCATGTGGCCGAGGCCGCCCATGCCGACGATGGCGACCTTGGTGCCCTCGGTGACGCCCCAGTGGTGCAGCGGCGAGTACAGCGTGATGCCGGCGCAGAGCAGCGGTGCGACCTTGTCGTAGTCGAGCGACTCGGGCACGCGCAGCACGAAGTCCTCGGTGACGACGACGGCCTGCGAGTAGCCGCCCTGGGTGACCGTGCCGTCGGCCGGGTCGACGCTCGTGTAGGTGCCGGTGTTGCCCTTGGCGCAGTACTGCTCGTCGCCGCGCTTGCAGTACTCGCACTCGCCGCACGAGTTGACCATGCAGCCGACGCCGACGCGGTCGCCGACCTCGTACTTGGTGACCTCGGAGCCGACCTCCGAGACGGTGCCGACGATCTCGTGACCCACGACCTGCGGGTACTGGATCTCGCCCCACTCGCCGCGGACGGTGTGGATGTCGCTGTGGCAGATGCCGGCGTAGGCGATGTCGATCATGACGTCCTTCGGGCCGACGTCGCGGCGCTCGATGGTCGTCTTGACGAGGGGCTCGGTGGCGGACGGTGCCGCGTAGGCGTTGACGGTGCGCATGGGTCTCCTGGGGGTGGATTCGGTACGGGGACGAGGGGCGGGTCGGAACGCGGTGCTCGACGACGGGCTCCTCGTCCTCGACGCTACGCCCCCGCGCCGATCGTGGGAGGCCCTGGCAGGGCCCCCGACGCGACGGCCCGCAGGAGGCGCGGTGCGCGTCCGACCGGCACCGCGCCTCCTGCGGGTGGCCCGGCAGGGCGACGGCACCCGTGAGACACGCTTCCGGGTGGGAAAGTGCCCTGACTCGCGACACGGCTCGCGCGGTGGACGGCGTAGCAAGGACCGGACGCAGCACCGGGTGGTCCGGTGCCGGACGAAGGAGTCGACATGGCAAGCGGAGTGGCAACAGTGTGGGTGCCCGTGACCGACATGGGGCGGGCGACGGCGTTCTACCGTGACGCGCTCGGCCTCACGGTGAAGAGCGAGAGCGACGACTGGACCGAGATCGACGCGAACGGCCTGATGATCGGCCTGAACGGTCGCGAAGAGGCCGCGGCCTCGAGCGAGGGCGGGGCGGTCATCACATTCCAGCCCGACGGCACCCTCGAGGACGCGTTGGCCGACCTGCAGTCGCGCAGCGCCGACGTCACGGGCACGATCAGCGAGCACCCGTGGGGCCGCATCCTGCCCTTCAAGGACACCGAGGGCAACGACCTGCAGTTCTACACGCCCCCGACCGACTGACGTCGGGGCCTGCAGGAGGCGCGGTGTCGGTCGAACCGGCACCGCGCCTCCTGCGTCCGGTCACGTCGTCGGGACGTCGACGGGCCGGACACGCACCATGATGTGGGGATGGTCACCGAGATCCTCATCCTGAGCAACTTGCTCGCCGGGCCGCAGCACGGGTACGACATCAAGCGGAACGTGCGGCGCCCGGGCCTCGGCGTGGTCAACAACAACGCCGTCTACACGACGCTCAAGCGCCTGCACGACCGGGGTGCGCTCGACCGCCGCACCGAGGAGACCACGGGTCGGCCGAACCGCCAGGTGTTCTCGCTGACCGACGCGGGGCGCGACCTGCTGATCGGGCGGATCGCCGACTTCCCACTCTCCCGCGCCGGCGACGACGAGGAGTTCTACGTCCGATTCGCGCTGCTGAACCTGGTCGACGAGGAGACGCGGGCGACGATCTTCGCCACGCGCGTCCGGGCCCTCGACGAGCGCATGGCGACGGCCCAGGCCTATCTCGACGCCAGCGACGACGACGCGACGCGCTTCCCGGTGCAGTCCGTCGCGATGTTCCGGCACCTGCTCGACCAGTTGCGCAGCGAGCGGGCCTGGGTCGAGGACTACTCGCGCGACGGCGAGATCGGTGCACCCAGGGCCCCGGAGAGCGGGGCACCCTTTTTTCGTCCCGTCCATTGATGACTAGTACCAACTGGACTAGCGTGACCTCGAAGCCACGCGTCAGCCGATCGCGTCACCGCGTCGCCGGCAGCCGACGTCACCGGCGTGGGCCAGCCCGGGCGACGAGGCGCCGTCGGGTCGTCGTGGCAGGGGCGTCACCGGTCGGGCCGGGGTGGCCGCGGGGGGTCGCGGGCACTCCGGAGGTGACGGCCTGCAGGAGGCGCGGGGTCGTCTGAACCGACACCGCACCTCCTGCAGGTGAGGCGTCCGGCTCAGGCGTCGAAGTCGGTGGCGCGGCTGCGGTCGGCCCACGCGTCGACGTCGGCGCGGAGGTCGTCGAGTGCGCCCGTGACGATCTCGACGGCGTCCGAGCCGAGCAGCAGCAGGTACGGCGCCTCGCCCGACTCGACCGCGTCGACGAGCAGCCGCGCGCCCGCCGCGGGGTCGCCCGGCTGCCTGCCGTCCGAGGTGTCGGCCTCGATGCGGCGCTTGCCGGCCGTCTCGGCGTAGTCGGCGATCGGCGTGGCGGACTGCGTGAGCGAGCGGCCCGAGAAGTCGGTGCGGAACGAGCCCGGCTCGACGACCGTCGCCGTGATGCCGAGCGGGGCGAGCTCGGTGCGCAGGGCCATGGTCATCTGCTCGATCGCGGCCTTGACGGCGCCGTAGTAGCCCGAGCCCGGGCCGGTGCGGCGGGCACCGATCGACGACAGGTTGACGATCGTGCCGCTGCGGCGGGCGCGCATGCCGGGCAGGACGGCCTTGACGGTGCGGACGCTGCCGTGGAAGTGCGTGTCGAACAGGCGCGCCACGTCGGCGTCGTCGCCCTCCTCGACGGCGGAGCGGTAGCCGTAGCCGGCGTTGTTGACGAGGACGTCGACGCCGCCGAACCGCTCGGTGGCGAGGCGGACGGCCGCGGTCACCTGGTCGGGGTCGGTGACGTCGAGGGCGGTGGCCACGGCGTGGTCGGGGTGGGCGTCGGCGATGTCCTGCACGGCCGAGGCGTCGCGCGCGGTGACGACGACGTCGTGTCCGCGGGCCAGCGCCTCCTCGGCGAAGGCTCGCCCCAACCCCGTGGAGCAGCCGGTGATCAACCAGGTCGACATGTGGTCTCTTCTCTCTCGTGCGTCGCGGTCGCCGACGCGCCGCTCCCCCCAGACAACCAAGGAGGCGCGGTGCCGGTCAGGTCCCGCCGCCCCCGGTACCAGCAGTACCCCCCTCGCGTCGCTGCCCCGCGTCGCTGCCCTGCGTCGCACCGCCCACTGAACGTCGCACCGCCCACGTGCGCGGTGCGACGTCCAGTCGGCGGTGCGACGTCGGCGCCCGGCTCCCGCCGGGGCGGGGCGGGGCGTGTCGGGGCAGGGTGACCCTGGCGGGGCCTCCCTGCCCCGTCCGCGCCGGCCTAGCGTCGAGAGCGACCCGGCCCGGACCGGCAGGCACCCCGCCGCCTCCCGGAGTCGGCGTCCGGCACCGGACGTCCCGGCCCCGACACCCATCACCAGGAGCTCAGCCATGTCAGATCAGCCCGTCCAGGTCGGCGGAGGGCGCACCCTCTTCGGCGACTTCGCCCCCAAGCTCGCCGAGCTCACCGACGACGTCCTCTTCGCCGACGTCTGGAACCGCCCCGAACTGTCCGCGCGCGACCGCAGCCTCGTCACCGTCGCGGTGCTCACCGCCGGCGGCAACACCGAGCAGCTGCGGTTCCACCTCGGTCGCGCCGTCGAGAACGGCGTCACCCAGGACGAGCTCGTCGAGGCCATCACCCACGTGACGCTCTACGCGGGCTGGCCCCGCGGGATGGCCGCCATGGGCGTCGCCAAGGAGCTCTTCGCCGACGACGCAGACAGCGACGACGACGACACCGACACCGACACCGACACCGACACCGACGAGAAGTGAGGAACCCGTGAAGATCCTGCCCCCGCAACCCACGACCCTCAACCCCGACGAGCAGTTCCCGGGCCAGGTGTGGCTCGACCCCATCGTCACCCCGCAGACCGACGACCAGCGCACGACGGTCGCGAAGGTCCGCTTCGCGCCCGGCGCGCGGACCGCCTGGCACCACCACGCGCGAGGCCAGTTCCTGTACGTCACCGAGGGCGTCGCCCGGTTCGGCACCCGTGACGGGAAGGTCGTCGACGTCCACCCCGGGCAGACGATCTTCGTGGCGCCGGGCGAGGAGCACTTCCACGCCGCCGCCGAGGGCAGCTTCATGGAGCACATCGCCGTCCTCGAGGCAGCCGACGATCCGGCCACCACCACGACCTGGCTCGAGCGCATCACCGACGCCGACTACGCCGGCTCGGACGCCGGCTGAGGCGCCGAGACCCCAGGAAGTCGCCGAGACCCCCACTCGCGAGCAGGGGTCTCGGCAATTTCCTGGGGTCTGAGCACCGCACCCCACCGAGGAGGCGCGGTGCGATTCGACATGGCACCGCGCCTCCCCGGGTCGTCGGGTCGCTCCGCCGCGCGGGCGAGCCGTTCGTGGCCGAACGCTCGTAGGGTCGAGGGATGACGACGACGACGTGGACGACCCTGCAGCTCATCCTCTCCGCCGGAGTGGTGGTGTGCGGCGCGCTGCTGACGAGGGGTGGCAGTGACCTCGTGGGCGTGCTGATGATCATCAGTGGTTCGGCCTCGATCGTGGTCGGGCTGCGGGCCATGGCCGTGACCCGGCGCGTCGAGAGGCAGCACGCCGCCCTCGAGGCCGGCGACGCCCCGACGCACGAGCGCTGACGCCGGCACTGACGCCACCCCCGACGACCATCGAGCACGAGGACGCCATGACCGACATCGCCTGGGCCACCGGCACCTGGACCACCGAGCCGACCGCGGTCGACGTCGCCGACGACGGCCTGCGCGTCACGGCGGCCGAGGGCAGCGACGCCTGGCGCCTCACGTCGTACGGGTTCGTGCACGACACCGAGCACGCCCTGGTCGCGCCGTTCGAGCAGGGCACCGCGATGGAGGTGTCGTTCGTGCTCGACTTCACGGCCCAGTTCGACCAGGCCGGCATCTTCGTCTCGGTCGACCCCGAGACCTGGGTCAAGGCCGGGGTCGAACTCAGCGACGGCGAGCAGAGCCTCGGTGCCGTCGTGACGCGGGGCGAGTCCGACTGGTCGCTCTCCCCGGTCGAGTGGACCGGTCGCACCGTGACGATCCGCGCCAGCCGCTCGGGAGACGCCCTCACCGTGCGGGCCCGCGTCGACGCCGAGCCGTGGCGTCTGGTCCGGGTCGCCCCGCTCGCTCCCGACGCCGCGGCGAGCGCCGGGCCCTTCTGCTGCGCCCCCTCGCGCGCCGACCTCACCGTGCACTTCACCTCGTGGACGACGTCCGCCGCCGACGAGAGCCTCCACCCCAAGGACTGAGCACCCCGGCCGGGGCACCCCGCGGGCTGGGCCCGACGCCTCGGCCTGGGGACGGCCCCATGGGCTGGGGACGGCGGAGCCGAGGAGGCGCGCCGACGGTCGGCGACGGGTCGGTCACCGTCGAGGTCCGCGCTTGACAACTTTGCTGAGTGCACTCAGAATTGAGCACACTCGGATGCTCGAGCCGCGACCCCTCGGACCGAGGACGTCACGGGCCGCGCCGGCGAGCCCACCACCCGCAGCCCCAGCCCCCCAGGAGCACCCCATGCGAGCCTTCGCGTTCGACGCCTACGAGAAGCCCCTGCACGAAGTCGACGTGCCCGAGCCCACCGTCGGTGACCACGACGTCCTGATCGCGGTCGCCGCCGCCGGTCTGAACCACCTCGACGCGAAGATCCGCGAGGGCGAGTTCAAGCTGATCCTCCCGTACCGGACGCCCCTCGTCCTCGGCCACGACGTCGCCGGGACGGTCATCGAGGTCGGCGGCTCGGTCCGCAACCTCAAGCCCGGCGACGAGGTCTTCGCCCGCCCCCGCGACCACCGGATCGGCACGTTCGCCGAGCGCATCGCCGTCGACGAGGCCGACGTCGCCCTCGCCCCGACCTCGATCAGCGCCGTCGAGGCCGCATCGCTCCCCCTCGTGGCCCTCACCGCCTGGCAGGCCCTCGTCGAACGCGGCGACGTGCAGCCCGGCCAGAAGGTGCTGATCCACGCGGGTGCCGGCGGGGTCGGTTCGATCGCGATCCAGCTCGCGAAGCACCTCGGCGCGTACGTCGCGACCACCGCCTCCGCGTCGAACGCCGAGTTCGTGCGCGAGCTGGGCGCCGACGTCGTCGTCGACCACCGCACCCAGGACTTCGAACAAGAGCTGTCCGGCTACGACTTCGTCCTCGACAGCCTGGGCGCCGAGAACCTGGCCAAGTCGCTGCGTGTGCTCCGCCCCGGCGGCATCGCCGTCGGCATCCAGGGCCCGCCCACCCCCTCCTTCGCGAAGGCCGCAGGGCTGAACCCGGTCGTCCGCCTCGCCGTCGCGGCCCTCAGCCGCGGGGTCCGAGCCCGGGCGAGGACGCTCGGCGTCCGCTACGAGTTCCTCTGGATGCACGCCGACGGCGCCCAGCTCCGCGAGATCGCGGCCCTCGTCGACGCCGGGGCCGTCCGCCCGGTCGTCGGCGCGACCCACCCGTTCGCCGAGACGGCGACCGCGCTCGACGGCCTCGGGAAGGTCCGCATCCGCGGCAAGGCGGTCGTCACCCTCCCGTGACGGTCGGCACCGCGGCCGACGAACCCGCCGGCGCCCGTCAACGCCCGTCAACGTCCGTCAGCGCGGCAGGATCACTTCGAGCTGGCGCCGCACCCCCGCGACGATCTCGTCGTCCGGCACGGACTCGTCGACCGCCGACGACATCGCGAGCATCATCACGGCCGACACGACGTGCGCGAACGCGGCCGCGTCGGAGGGCGTCGCCGAGGTGAGGCGCGTGACGATCCCGGCCACCGCCTCCTCGGTCCGGGCGACGATGGCGAGCGCCTCGGCGTGGTGCGGCTCGGCGGCGTCGCCGAACGCCATCTCGCGCAGGTAGGTGCGGCCGTTCTCGACCTGCGCGCGGTTGCAGTGCACGATCGGCTCGAGCACCGCGACGACCGCGTCGAGCGCGGTCGAGGCGGACGAGGAGGCGCGAATCCCCTCGTCGAGGGAGCGCGCGTACGCCGCGTTCTGCGCGAGCAGCAGCAGCTCGCCCTTGGTCTTCGCGTACAGGAAGAGCGTGCCGGCGCCGACGTCGGCCGCCTCGGCGATCTGCTGCGTCGTGACCTCGTCGACCCCGTGACGGCTGAACAGGTCGGACGCGGCCTGCGTGATGCGCTCGAGCTTCTCCTGCTTGTTGCGCTCTCGGCGGCCGAGCGACGAGGCGGTCGACGACATGGGTTCTCCTGGGGTGACGGTGGACGGAAGGACGACGGTCGAAGAGATGGAGGCCGGCGGTCGGAATAAAAACTGACTGAACTCAATTATGACAGGAGTCAGCAACGGGGCGACTCGATCACGGGTCGCCTCATCTTCGCACCACCCACGGAAGGAACACCCATGACCGACATCACCGGCTCCGTCGTCCTCGTCACCGGAGCGAACGGGGGCATCGGCACCCGCTTCGTCGAGGCCGCCCTCGCCCGCGGCGCCGCGAAGGTCTACGCCACGGCCCGCACCCCGCGCACCTGGGACGACGAGCGCGTCGTGCCCCTCACCCTCGACGTGACCGACCCGGCCTCGATCGCCGCCGTCGTCGAGGCGGCGCCCGACGTGACCGTGCTGGTCAACAACGCCGGCGCGAACACCCCCACGCCCGGCATCCTCAGCCACACCGACGACGAGATCCGCGCCAACGTCGAGACCAACTTCTTCGGGCCGCTGTTCCTCGCCCGGGCCTACGCACCGCTCCTCTCGGCGCACGGCGGCGGCACGGCCATCATCGACATCCACTCGGCGCTGTCGTGGTTCGCCGTCGCGGGCATCTACTCGGCGACGAAGGCCGCGCTGTGGTCGGCCACGAACTCGCTGCGCCTCGAGCTGCAGCCCGCGGGCGTCCAGGTCGTCGGCGTGCACGTGGGCTACGTCGACACCGCGATGGCCGCGGGCGTCACCGACGCGAAGACCGACCCGGCGGCCCTGGTCGCCGACGTGCTCGACGCCCTCGAGGCCGGCGAGCACGAGGTCCTCGCCGACGAGACCTCGCGCCAGGTGAAGGCGGGCCTGTCGGCACCGCTCGAGGCGCTCTACCCGCAGCTCGCCGCGCGCTGACCGGTGGGATTCAGGAGGCGCGGTGCCGGCCCGACCGGCACCGCGCCTCCTGCGCTCGGTCGCGTCAGCTGTAGCAGGCGCGGTTGATCGCCACGAGGAACGGTCCGTCGACGGTGCCGCCGGCCTCGACGTGGCCGCCGATGACCTCCATCGCGAGGTCGCGGCGCTGCGGGACGCGTTCCTTGTCGGCGGCGGCGAGCCACCCGGGCATCTCGGCGCGCGTGCGGTCGGTGCAGTAGACGGGCGCCCCGGGCTGCTGGCGCCACGACTCGGCGAGGACGCCGGCGTCGACGGCGTCGAACCCGGTCTGCTCGACGAGCTGCATGGCCACGGCGCGGTCGGCGTCGCGGTCGGCGGCCACGGGGATGGCGACGCGGGCGGGGTCGCCGGGCTCGGTGGCCTTCGCGTCGAACGACTGCGAGATGATCGCGTTCCACGCCTTGGCGATCGGGCGTCCGAACAGCTCGGACAGCCAGACGCTCTCGGGGACGCCCTGCTCGAAGTCGTGCATCGAGCCGTCGCGCATCGGGTAGTAGTTCGACGTGTCGACGACGACCGCGCCCTCGGGGGCCGAGCGGACGTGCTCGGCGATGTCGGCGTTGCGGTTCATCGGCACCGAGACGATCAGGACGTCGACGCCCCGGGCGACCTCGGCGGCGTCCACGGCGCGGGCGCCGGTGCGGAGGGCCGCCTCGTCGATCGTCTCGGGGCCGCGCGAGTTGGCGATGGCGACGTCGTGCCCGTGGCGGGCGAGGCGGCGGGCGATGGTGGAACCGATGGAGCCGGCCCCGATGATCCCGATCGTCAGGTGTGCTCGTTCTTCTTCTCGTACGTCAGACATGGCTCCAGTGTGAACGTTGCCACTAGTGTGAAGGTCAAGTCGGAGGAGGACGCATGCGCATCGGTGAGCTGTCGACGAGGACGGGCGTCCCGTCGCGGATGCTCCGCTACTACGAGGAGCAGGGCCTGATCACCCCGACCCGGCTGGCGAACGGCTACCGCGACTACGACGAGTACCTCGTCGACCGCGTGGGCAAGATCCGCGGCCTGATCGACGCGGGCATCCCCACCCGGATCGTGACGGACATCCTGCCCTGCCTCGGCCAGCCGCAGACGATCGTCGTCGAGAACGCCGAACCGGGGCTCGTCGAACTGCTCGAGACCGAGCGCGACCGGATGACCGAGAAGATCGAGTTCCTCACCCAGAACCGCGACGCCCTCACGAGCTACCTCGGCGCCCTCGAGGACGCCGGCGTCGAGCGTCCGGAGACCCGGGCCGGGTGACCCGGGCCCTCGCGGCCGTGCCGGGGTCAGCTGGTCGCAGGCCGGGGTCGGCCGGTGGCAGGCCGGGATCAGCTGGTTGCAGGCGGGGTCAGCCGGCGGCGGGGCGGGCCAGGATCAGGTTCGTCATGACCTGCGTCATCACGGCCCGGTCGTGCTGGTCGAGGAGTTCGATGCGGGTGCGGACCACTCCCCGGTCGGGACGGGACGCCGACGGGCGGGCGTCGACGACGGTGAACCGAGCGCGGAGCACGTCGCCGGGGCGGACGGGCGCCGACCAGCGCAACTCGTCGACGCCGGGCGACGCGACGCTGGCGCCCTGGTTGAGGTAGGACTCCACCATCAGGCGCATCATCATGGCGGTGGTGTGCCAGCCGCTGGCCACGAGTCCGCCGAGGGGAGTCACCGCGGCCCGTTCGGCGTCGACGTGCATGTCGTGCGGATCGAACCGGCGGCCGAAGTCGACGATCTCGTCCGCCGTGACGCGGTACGAGCCGTGCTCCAGCGTGAGGCCGGTCACGTAGTCGTCGAGGAAGCGGTCGGCGAGCCGATGCGCGAAGGGCGAGGCGTCGTCGGCCGCCGCTGCGGTCGCGTCCGGTTCGTAGGGCACGCCTTCACCCTAGGTCGGCCGAGACCCCAGGAAGTCGCCGAGACCCGCACTCGCGAGCAGGGGTCTCGGCGACTTCCTGGGGTCTGAGCCGAGGAGGCGCGGTGCCGGTCGACCGGCCCGCGTACGATCTCGGCATGAGCCGCTTGGACGACATGCCGTTCGCCAGGGTCTACCCCCTGTACGTGGCCAAGGTCGAGCGCAAGGGCCACACGCAGGCCGAGGTCGACGAGGTCGTGACGTGGCTGACCGGTTACGATCAGCAGCAGATCGACCAGCACGTCGCCGACGGCACCACCTTCCGAGACTTCTTCGCCGGCGCCGACCTCAACCCCCGCGCCTCACTCGTGACCGGCGTCATCTGCGGCGTCCGCATCGAGGCCCTCGACGACGAGCTGACCGCGAACATCCGCCGCCTCGACAAGCTCGTCGACGAGGTCGCGCGCGGCCGCCCGATGGCGAAGGTGCTGCGGGAGGGGTGAGGCGTCGGCGGTGACGCCGAGACCCCAGGAAGTCGCCGAGACCCCCACTCGCGAGCAGGGGTCTCGGCGACTTCCTGGGGCCTGAACGCCGAGGAGGCGCGGTGCGGGTCGACCGCGCGCGCGGCGCTCACCGCTAATCATGAGCGTCGTGCGGCGGCTCCGAGGTCGGCGAGACGCCGCAGCCCCTCCTGCGAGGGCGACCCGGGTTCCGCCGTCCAGACGATGGCCGTGTGGCCGCCTCCGGCATCGAGGGCTCCCCAGTCGAGCGTCAGCTCCCCCACGACGGGATGCCGTAACACCTTCGTGCCCGTGCCGCGCGTCGCCACCTCGTGCGCCGTCCAGAGATCCGCGAACTCGGTGCCGAGGGCGACGAGCTCGGCGATCAGGGCCTGGAGCCGCGGGTCCTCCGGGTCCCGGGCACTGTCCATCCGCAACTGCGCGAGGGCGAGGTCGACCACCCCGAGCCAGTCCGAGTACAGGGTGCGGAGGGCGGGATCGGTGAACAACAGGCGGATGAAGTACCGCTCGCCCTCGGGGACGGCCGAGAAGTCGGTGATGAGGGACGCCGCCATGGGGTTCCACGCGACGATCTCGGTCCGGGGGCCCATGACGAAGACGGGCGTGGCGCCGAGGTCCTCGATCATCCTCAGGACGAAGGGGGCGACGCCCACCGACACAGGAGGCGCGTCGTCGGGCAGGACCTTCCCGGCCAGTCCGGCCAGGTAAGCCCGCTCATCCGGGCCGAGTCGGAGGACCCGAGCGAGATCGTCGAGCACGGGCGCCGACGCCGGGAGTCGTCCCTGCTCGAGACGCGTGTAGTAATCCGTGCTGATGGAGGCGGCTCGCGCGACCTCCTCGCGGCGCAGTCCGGGGACGCGTCGGGGGTGCTCGTCGTCCGTCAGACCGAGGTCGTGGGGCTGCAATTCCGCTCGCCGGGCACGGAGGAAGTCGCCGAGCTCTCGCCATTTCGGTGCCGCTGCCATGCGCCGATCCTGCCAGACCACCGGAGTGACGGCGGGAGCGCCGGTCCTGCCGCGAGCGACGAGCTGGGGGGTCATTTTCCTTCCCCTGTGGAGCGCCGGATGCGAGTGGCAACGTGATCTCACGACACCGGAAGATCCCCTTCCGGCGGCGACAGGAGGACACCATGAAGGCCATCGGCCTCATCGAATTCGGAGGACCGAGCGTCCTCCACCCCGTGGACGTCCCCGAGCCCCACGCAGGGCCCGGAGAGGTCCGCATCCGCGTCCGTGCCGCGGCCGTGAACCCCGTCGACACGATCATCCGCTCCGGCGGCTTCGCCGGCAACGACGGCGCCGTCGTCGAACCGGTCGTCCCCGGAACGGACGTCACCGGCGTGGTCGACGAGCTCGGCGACGACCTCGCCACCGACGAGGGCTTGCAGCTCGGTGACGCGGTCATCGGGTTCGTGGTCCCCGCTGGCAGCCACGGAGGCTACAGCGAACACGTCGTCCTCCCGGCGGAGTCGGTCACCCGGCTGCCCGGCGACCTCACGTTCGTCGAGGGTGCGTCGTTCCTCTCCAACGCCCTGACCGCCGAGATCACGCTCGAGCACCTCGCGCTCGACCCCGGAGCGACCCTCGCCGTGACCGGTGCCACCGGAGCCGTGGGCGGCTACCTCGTCGAGCTCGCCACCCGCCGGGGCATCACCGTCATCGCCTCGGCATCCGAGGCGGAAGCGGAACTCGTCCGGGGCTTCGGGGCGACCCACGTCATCGACCGCGGCGAGGACTTCGCCGCCGGAGTCCTGGCCCTGACCGGGGGCCGTGGCGCCGACGCCCTCGCCGACCCGGCGATCGTCGGCGAATCCGTCTTCGGTGCCGTCCGCGACGGAGGACAAGCGGCGTTCTACCTCCCCACCGACAGCACACCCGGTCGCGACGTCCAGGTCTTCTCGTCGTACGTGATGCGGTCCCACCGTCGCCACGACGTCATCAGCGCACTCGCGCAGCTGGCCGACCGAGGTGAGATCGCGACCCGTGTCGCCGGCACGCTCCCCGCGGCCGACGCCTCGACCGCCCACTCCCGGCTCGAGCAGAGCGGCCTCCGCGGCCGTCTGATCCTCGAGTTCTGACCCACCCGATCCCCACTCCCGAACCCAGCTCCACCACAAGACAAGGACATCCCATGGACATCGCCGCACCCCTCCCCAGCATCGGACAGACCTGGCTCGCCGACCTCGGCCCCGACACGCCCCTCGGCCACTTCACCGTCGAGATCACCTTCGACACCGAGACCCAGGTCTCGTTCCTCGTCACGGGCGGTGCCATCGAGGGCCGCCACGAGACGATGGAGTACACCACCACGAAGGTCCGCGACGGTCTGCACGTCGTCCGCTGGACCGAGCCCGACTCGGGCGACCACGTCACCCACATCGAGGACTACACGAACGGCGCCTGCATGGCGAGCTCCGTCATCGGTGGCGAGTTCGTGCAGCTGCACGGCACCTGGACCCGCGTCCGCTGACCCCGGCCGGCACCGGCACCCGCACCGGTTCCGATGCCTCCGCCGTCCACCCGTGCCGAGGCAGGGAGGCCCTGAGCGGGCCTCCCTGCCTCGTGGCGCCCCGCCTACCGTCGACCCCGACTCGACACCCCTGAAAGGAACACCATGAAGGCAACAGTCATGTACGGCGCCGGCGACGTCCGCGTCGAAGAAGTCCCCGACCCGGTCGTCCAGAAGCCCACCGAGGCCTTGATCCGCGTCACCTACGCCTGCGTCTGCGGCTCGGATCTCCACCCGTACCACGACCTCGGCGACACCCCCGAGGGCCGCCGCATGGGCCACGAGGCCATCGGCGTCGTCGAAGAGATCGGCGACGACGTCCGCACCCTCTCCGTCGGTGACACCGTCATCGTGCCCTTCGCCTGGTCGGACGGCACCTGCCCGTTCTGCCGTGACGGCATCACCACCTCGTGCGTGCACGGCGGCTTCTTCGACGGTGCGCCCTCGGCGACCCAGGCCGAGAAGCTCATCGTCCCCGAGGCCGACGGTACCGCCGTCAAGGTCCCTGCCGGCACGGACGAGGCACTCATGCCGAGCCTGTTGACCCTGTCCGACGTCTACCTCACGGGCTACCACGCCGCGGTGCAGGGGCAGGTCGGCCCGGGCAAGACGGTCACCGTGATCGGCGACGGCGCCGTCGGTCTCTCCGCTGTCCTCGCCTCGAAGCAGCTCGGTGCCGAGACGATCATCCTGATGGGCCGCCACACCGCCCGCACCGACCTCGGTCGCGAGTTCGGCGCCACCCACGTCGTCGCCGAACGCGGTGACGAGGGTGTCGCGAAGGTCATGGAGATCACCGGCGGCGAGGGCTCACACGTCGTCCTCGAGGCCGTCGGTCACATGCCCGCCTACGAGCAGGCCTACGGCATCGTCCGTCCCGGCGGCACCATCAGCCGCGTGGGCGTGCCCCAATACGAGGAGGCGCCGGTCGGCTTCACCTCGCTGTTCGGCAAGAACGCGACCCTGACCGGTGGCCCCGCCACGGTGCGCGCCTACCTCGAGGCCGCCATCCCGCAGGTGCTCGACGGCACCATCGACCCGGGCCGGGTGTTCGACCGCGAGCTGCCCCTGTCGGAGATCGCCGAGGGCTACCGCCTGATGGACTCCCGCGAGGCACTCAAGGTTCTCATCCGCCCGTGACGACCGAGGAGGCGCCTGTCCAGCGAGCGGGCGCCTCCTCCTCCCCGCGGACGAACGGTCTCGCACCTCCCCCTCCCCTCGAGCTCAGAAGGAGTCTCACGGTGCCCACCTTCGACCCAGCCACCCTGGCCGCCATCGGCGGTACCGACGACCTGCACGTCTCTCCCTTGCGGGACGACGGCGTGACCCACGGCACCCCCACCTGGATCTGGTCCGTGGTCGTCGACGACGCGCTCTTCGTCCGCGCCTACAACGGGACCTCGTCCCGGTGGTACCGAGCCGCGATGAAGCAGGGAGCAGGACGCATCCGCGCCGCGGGCGACGAACACGACGTCACGTTCGAGGCCGCTGCGGGGGTCGCCGACGACCTGGTCGACGCCGCGTACGAGGCGAAGTACCACGGCAGCCCGTACCTGCCTCCCATGCTCACCGCGAAGACCATCGCGGCGACGGTGAAGATCAGCCCGCGCTGACCGCCGCTGCGACACCGGCTCGACGAAGGGGCTCCGCACGATCTGCGGAGCCCCTTCGCCGTCGTCGTGATCCCGGCCGTCCGCCGGACCACCGGGTCGAGGAACTGCCGGTCAGAGCGTCCCGGGGAACGCGTTGCGCCGCCCGTACACCGTCAGCGCCAACGCCACGACCCCGAACCCGATCATCAGCACCGGCAGCACGAGCCCGTCCGCCACGGTCAGCAGGGCGGCCCCGACGATCCCGGCGAAGAAGATCGCGACGTTGAACGCCACCGGCAGGAAGGCGCCCCCTGCGGTGGTCACGTCGGCACGACGCGCGCCCGTTCGACAGAGCAGGGCGTCGCGTCGCATGCCGTGCCGCAGACAGGAGAGACCGCCATCCGGGCACGGATGGCGGTCTCCCCGGTCGCATCTGCGGGTTAGCTGGTCCTCGCCGCATTCTTGTGAAGCGATCCCCGAAGGGCGAACCACACCAGTGGCCCGACAACCGGGGCCACGACGACCACGATGAGCCAGATGGTCATCATCTGTGCCGACATCGCCTTGTCGCGAACGATGGAGACGATGGCACTGACGAGGAGAACCAAGCCAGCCAAGAGGACTACGGACCAGAAAAGGTCGAGTGGTGCGAGTCCGAACATGAAGTTCTCCTTCTTCCTAACTTACGTTCTATTTTAGGCGCGGGCGACGGATGCCCCACCGGTGGTCGTCCGCAGGTCGAGCCAGAACGGGGTGTTGCCCCATCCCCCGGCAGACAGGTTGAACTGGTGACGGATGTCGCGGCCGTTGTTTCGTGAGAACGCGATCTCATTCGAGACGGCCAGCACGGTGACGACCTTGTTGGAATTCGCGATGAGCTGCGACTTGGACGACGTCGGGGTGATCTGGTAATTCGCGTTGAAACTGTTACTCCACGTGACACCGTGGTAGTGGACGTGGCAGCTCTGCGCGTAGCGAACGCCTCCATTGTTACCGAAGACACAGTTGCTGACGCCCTGGGCTTGAGTGAAGACTCCACCCGTCTTGGGGGGCAGCACGACATTGCTCTTGGCGGTTCCGTCCAAGAACGGCTTTGCCTGAGCGATCATGGCCTGCAGTTCGGCGGGACTAGCTTGGCGCCCCTGCTCAATGCCCATCTCGGTGTAGGAACCGTCTGCGTAGACGTCCTTCGTCACCTTGTAGTCGCCCTGCTGCTTCGTGGTCGACGACACCGCAGCCTTGCCAGACGCGGCGTCCCACAGCTCGCCGTCTGTGACTTTCTGCAACAACTCGGCCTGCTGCGCCGGAGCGATGTCGGAAGCTGCGAGAGACGACTTCGTCTTCTCGAGTTCGACCTGGCTCACACCCGCCGGGGCGGCGATCGCCGGCGCTCCCATCAACGTGGTCCCCAAAACGCAAACTGCTGCCGCAACACTGAGGCCTACCATCTGCTTCTTCATGCAATTCCCCCTTGAACTGTGCGTTGAAGCCCCAAACATACAAAGGGGTCTGCTTTTTTTTCAACCCCCCTCGAGATGTTGCATCTGCTGCACTTTCTTCCCCTTGCCGTTGAGGAGGTGAGCATCGATGATGCCCAGGGCCGAGCCGGTCAGAGCGTCCCGGGGAACGCGTTGCGCCGCCCGTACACCGTCAGCGCGAACGCCACGACCCCGAACCCGATCATCACTACGGGCAACACCAGCCCGTCCGCCACGGTCAGCAGGGCAGCCCCGACGATCCCCGCGAAGAAGATCGCGACGTTGAACGCCACCGGCAGGAAGGCGTTCGCGACGTCGGCGTTGTCGCCACCTGCCGTGGTGAGCGCCGCCTGCAGCTGGGCCGAGGCCCCGCCGAACGTGACGCCCCACAGCACCGCGGCGACGACCACCGCCGGCACCGAGGCGTGCCCGACGAGCAGGATCACCCCCGCGACGACGAACAGCGCGACGCTGCCGTGCAGCAGTGCCCGCGGGTGCCGGTCGAGCAGCGCCCCGGTGACGACGATCCCGCCGATCGAGGCGATGCCGTAGATCAGCAGCGTGACGTCGACTCCGAGCCCCGACCCACCGGCCCGCAGGTACGGCGAGACGTACGTGTAGATCGTGTTGTGCGCCAGCATCCACGCGGCGATGACGGCGAGGATGACGGCGATCCCCGGGATGCGGAACACCCGCCCGAGCGACAGCCGTGCCCCCGCCGGTGCCGGTGCCGCGTCGGGGACGATGCTCGCCACGAGCGTGAAGACGACGACCCCGAGCAGGGTCAGCCCACCGAACGACCACCGCCAGTCGAAGGCCGTCCCGAGCCACGAGCCCAGCGGCGTCCCGAACGCGAAGCCGACGGGCGCACCCGCCGAGACGATCGCGAGCGACAGGCCGGCACGGTCGGGCGGGCTGATCCGCCGACCGTAGGCCGCGAGCATGCCCCAGATGACGCCCGAGAACGCGCCGGCCACGAACCGCGACACGAGGGCGAGGGCGATGACGGGCGAGAGCGCCGTCACCGTGTTCGCGACGACCAGGCCCGTGATCGCGATCAGGAGGAGCGGCTTGCGACGCATCCCCCGGGTCAACGTGATGGCCGGCACGGTCGCCACGACGGTCCCGAGTGCGTAGGCGCTGATGAGCAGTCCCACGGCCCCCTCGCTCGTGTCGAGGCCGTTCGCGATGACGGGTAGCAGGCCCGCCGGCATCGTCTCCATCGCGACGAGGATGAACCCCATCGTCGCCAGGACGACCAGCGAGAACACCGGCAGCCGCTCGCCGGGCCCTCCGGCGACGGAGGCGCGGGGCACGCGGGTGGGGACGGGGGCTGTCGACATGGTGAGGTCCTTTCGGGCGCGGGGATGCGCCTCCTGGGGGTGGGCCCAGTGGTGCGGGAGGAAGAAGGAGGCGCGGGTCAGGTGACGGGGTCGGCGGACCGGGCGCGTTCGACGACGTTCTCGGTCGCCGCCCACGAGGCGAGGAGGCGCAGCCCCTCGTCGGACGCGGAGCCCGGGACGGCCGTGTAGACGGTGAGCGAGTGCCCGGGGGTGTCCTGGAGTTCCATCACCTGGAAGTCCAGCGCGAATAGGCCGACGGCCGGGTGCCGGAACTCCTTGGCGCCGGTGTAGTGGCGGCGGACGTCGTGGGCGGCCCAGCGGGCGCGGAACTCGTCGCTGCGGATGGACAGCTCGCCGATGAGGGCGGCGATGCCGGCGTCGTGGGGGTTGCGGCCGGCGTCGCGTCGGAGGATGGCGACGTTGACGGCGGCCGCGCGCTCCCAGTCGGGGTAGAAGTCGTGGGCGCCGGGGTCGAGGAAGATGTAGCGCGAGTGGTTGGCGGGGCGCAGGGTGCTGCGGTACATGTCGGAGTACAGGGCGAAGCCGAGGGCGTTGGCGGCGACGAGGTCCATGCGGGTGTTGGTGACCATCGCGACGGCGCCGGTCATGGCGTCGAGCATGTGTTGCACCGGGGACTGGGCGATCTTCTGTTCGCTGGTGACCGGGGGCCTGCGGCGGGAGGGAACGGAGGCGCGGGCGAGGTCGTAGAGATGGTCGGTTTCGGCCTGGTCCAGGCCGAGGGCGCGGGCGATGGCGTCGAGGACGCTGTCGGAGACTCCGCCGAGGTTGCCGCGTTCGAGACGGGTGTAGTAGTCGACGCTGACGCCGGCGAGGCGGGCGACCTCGTCGCGGCGGAGTCCGGGGACGCGTCGCTGGCCGCCGGCGCTGACGACGCCGGCCTGTTCGGGCGAGAGGCGTGCGCGGCGGGTGGCGAGGAAGTCGCGGACCTCGGCTCGGTTGTCCATGCCTCCGACCCTACGGACGGGGGTTCGGCGCAACCAGGCCCTGTCGGGGCCAGGTTCGGTGGGGCCTGGCGCGACGCTGAGGTGGAGGTCGTGACGCTCGCTCAGTACCTCGGTAGGGTCGTGGCACCAGCACCACTCGACGACGGGGGACCGAGATGACTGACGGACGCGACCAGAACGGGCAGCAGGGGCAGCAGGGCCAGCAGTACGGCGGGCAGCAATACGGGGGCGTGCCGCAGGCGCCTGGGGCGGGGCCCGACGGAGGCGCGGTCCAGCGTCCGTCGCGGGGGTTCGAGATCGCCGGCTTCGTGCTGTCGTTCTTCGGCTTCCTGGCGATCGCGGGCCTGATCATGAGCACGATCTCGTTCCGCCGCCTCGGCCGAGCCGGTCAGCCCCGCGGCCTCTCGCTCGCTGGCATCATCATCTCGATCGTGGTGCTGCTGCTCACCCTCGCGTTCATCGTCGCGGCCATCGTCGGTGCCTCGACCCTCCTCGAGACCTGCGCGGACCTCGGCCCGGGCACCCACGTCGTCGACGGCGTCACCTACACCTGCAGCTGAGCCTGGCGCGGCCCCTGAGGTGGGGCCCGAGGGATGAACGTCAGCCGGTATTATTACTGGCCTCACCCCCGAGCGCAGTGCCTCCAACCTCCCTGAACATGCTCGCGATTTTTTTGCCTATGGACGGTTATTTAGGAGGCGGAGCTTTAGAGCGCCGTGCAGCCTGAGGTGTCTCATTACCGGCTTGGGGTCGAGCAGCTTTGACCATTTTGGCACCCCTCGCTGGGTCCCGACGGTTAGTCCAAACGTGAAGACAACGGCGCTCGTCACGAATCGTGTATAGAGATTGATGTTGTGCCCATGTTGGGACCCATGATGCGGAGCGGTCACGGTGCAGACCTCGTGCGCCACCCCTATGCGGTCCCACTCTGATTCAAACTCTTGCCAGACGTCGTCGAGGTGTAACGGTAGATCTCCCGTGTGAAGCCACGCATGCTCACAGTTGACCGAAAAACTGAGTGCTGACGCCTCTGGCACCGTGTGGCGGGCATACGGGTTCGTGGATGTGCTGTGCAAACTTATAGACGACCAGTTCGTCAGGGTCACTCCAGGGCGCGCAAGATCATGCGTCCGCCCCAGCACCTCTAGGATCTCTCTAAGTTGCGCTCGAGTCTTGCTCGTGTCGACAAGCTTTCTCCGGTCAGCCTCGTTCTCGACATCCAGTCCGGTGGCCTTCGTGATCTCCGCAGCTAGCCCGTCAAGGATGGCCGCAGGAACGGCGAGCTGCGCCACGAGCATTTCCCACGGAGCGTGGGCGGGAGCCACATCGGTTCCGGAGTCGACCACCCGCGCTGGTACCGGCACGTGGTTTGCTCCGGTCCCGTCTGGAATGGGGTCAGGTGCCGGGCTGTCGTCGATGGTGCCCGACGACGCCTTGACGAAGGTCACATCCCTGAATCCGAGACTCGCCGCGAACTGTGTCACGGCCGAATCGGACTGTAACAATTGCGCGGCGATGGCCGTCGTGTCTTTATCGCGAAGCCTCATGAGACCGAGCAACTTTGATGCACCCCCAAGCCAGGGCAGCACAAGGGTTCCTACGGAAATGTTCGCCCGCTTGAGTGCGCTAATGAGTGCCGGAAGGCGATTGACATGGTCTTCGTCGACGTGTGAGATGACCACAAAATCCAAGGTAAGGAGAGAGGCACTCGTCATCTCATAAACGAACTCGCCGATCGCCGATCCGAGGAGCGATACGTCCGGACTGGCACCGACGTCATACACGTATGACAGGGGTGCAAAATCACCTGTCTTGATCGGTCTTACGATGCTCGCGTGGAACCCTCCGTGCCCTACCCGATATTGCACGCGCTTGGCGTTGATTGCTGTCGGAGCTGCAGCGAGAGAAGACCCGGACATCAAGTAGAGACTCTGAGCTTGATCACGTAGCAATCTATCGGCACAGGGGCGAACTAGCGTTAGTGTCGCGCTTCTACTAATCTGCTCTTTTGGGTTCAGTCCAGCGAGACCGACACCGACGTAACGGGCCATGATCTGCGTAGAGCGCCTGCCTGTCTCAGCGGGCGGAATGGCCATCAATTCTAGTTGACAGGCGCGACAACCCCCGAGGTGAACCACTGCACCAAGGTGGCAGCGAGGATGACAGCGGCGCGTGCCTCGTTGACTGTGGCATCGGCATAGTCGGGCCGGCCATGTCCGCTCTCGTGGCCGCGCCAGAGAGTGCGAAGCATCACGGCGAGACTCTTGGCTCCTGGCGCTTTGTCGTTGCGCCGAAAGACGAGTCGCCAGGTCGGTGTGTCAGCTTCGAGGATGGAGAAGACATTGGCGAGGGTCGGTTCAGGGACCTTGGTGGGATAACGGACAGTGCCGCAATCTCGACGGCAACGAGCGCGTGGTTGTACGCAACGGAGACTCGAGGGTTGGTGCCATAGGCGTCGAGCCAGGCCTCTTGAAGTTTCAGGGACGCGGCATCTTTAGCGTTTTAGGACGCCCTGGACGCTTTCGAGAACACCATTGCGGACTCGCTTCGCCAGCCGCGCTGCGGTTCGGTTCGGTTCCACCGCACGACTGTCCAGGCAGAGCCTCCCTCGCTAAGTATCTGCTGAGGGGGTGTTCCAGTCCGCTGGGGAAGCGTCCGCTCGCGGCGAGGAAATCGAGCAAGTTGGTGAAGTACGCGTCGCCCATGGAGCGGAGGTGCGGCATCACCTCTTCGGACCACGACATCTTCCCGTTTGTCTGAAGCCGAGGTCGACATGAAGGACGTTCTATGGAACCCATGCGAGTACAGGTAGCTCTGCTGCACGCTCAGCCGGCCTGAGGACATCCGTGCTGCTGTCGCCATTGCTGGTGCCCTCGACGAGAGTTTCGGCCTAGTGGCTGAGCGCGATCGTAAGGGTCATCGTGCATCCTTCCGTAGCGTTGGGTCTGACGTCGACGAATGTACGGACAATCGCCGACATTGCAGCGACTGCCTGTACCCGTCGCTAAATTTCGAAGCCGCCATTGTCCTGGACGAAGCTGGCCTGGACGCCAGGCAGCCGCCCTTGCCCTCACAGCCGTTTCAGGACGCGCGATCGACGTACCCGAGTTCCCGGCCCACAGCGTCGGACCGCGTCCCGCGCAGTACTCGTATGACGTGCACGGCACGGCATCAATGGCGGCACCATGCTCGGCCGCGTAGGCGTAGGCGTCCAGGCGACTGAGGCGCTGGCCTGGCCTGGCCAACAGCGGTGGCCAGTCTCGATCTTTTTCAGCCGGATAAGGAGCGCAGCGTCATGGCCGATCTACTCCGGTGAGATTCCAAGTCCTTCGGCGGCATTGTCCAAGCGACGGAACAAGCCGACCGCGTCCCACGTTCCGACGAGGAGTGAGTTATCACGGCCTGTAGCCGCGGCAGCATCAAGGGCGTCGTGCAGCAGGAGTGTCCCGTTCTGAGCTGCGTTAGCAGCGTCAGCTAGAACTCGTGCGAGCTCTTCAGCGTCGAGGCAAACTAACAATTCAAGTTCACTCACTGAGACAACGCCGACTGGTAGGTCTCGTTTGCCCAGTCGATCCCAAATAAAGGGGTTCTGGTTCAAGTAGAACGGCTCCAGCGTTACTACTAGCCCCACCCGCCGCTTATTTCGATCCACGGCCGCCGAAGCGTCACTAATGCGGTCGATATGAGCATTCGAACGATTGATCTGTTTAATACCCTTTCCGATACTTCCCTCGACTGAGTTCAACCAATCAGAACTCCCGGTCCTGAGCGACTCAATTGGTTGCCTTGCCTTGCATTCGACTAGCACGAGCAGATCTGGAAGGTCGAGGAACCAATCGCAGGAGTCGAGTTGCTCGCGCCGCGGCCCATATGCGACCTCGGGCACGACCGATCGATCGCCCTTCACGAGTTCAAGCTGCCGTCCGGCGTAGTGCTGGAAAACTGTCCCGAGGTCCCGCGTGAACGCCTCGCCGTAAGCAGCGAGCCCAAGGTGGTAAACCGCCGGAGGTAGCGCTTTTGCGATCACTGCATGGACTGCGGGCGTGATAGGCGCTTCGGCAATGCCGTGAATGAAGGGCTTGTTATCGAGAGGATCGAATGCGTACTTCTTCTCATAGGCAGGGAGTGATTCTTGACGAGATCTGTTCTCAGCTTTGAACTCATCCACCCCAGTCAGAAGACGCTCCGTGAAAACCCTTGTCACAACTTCGAGTGAGATCACGTCTGCCAACGTTTTAAACTGCGGGCCGTCAAGCCACTCGGGATCGAACTGGCCCCGATTCTCCATCGCTCCGACCGAGATAAAGAAAATGGACTCAACATAGTCATGAAGGGTGAGTCCGGCGGTGGCGTTTTCGAACCACCGTGGGTGCATTGCCTCGGGGGTGAATTCGCGGGGTGTCGTGACGGCCGATCCGAAGAGGAGGATTGTTCGGGCGAACTCCGGCAAAACTGAGCGCTGCGAGGGAAATTGTTCGAAGAAGGTGCGCGCGAGAATTCTGGCTAGCCGCTCAGAGGAATCGATGTCCTCGGATGGCCCATCAGCGATCTGCACGTTCATGTTGGCAAGCCGCATAAGAGTCTCGGCGTCGGCGCGTTTGCCCTGAAATCGTCCCCAAGCTAGCGCGGTGCGCGCCACGTCTGCCACGTTCCACGGAGTGACACCCCCACGCCGCCATTCATCGGGTATCGCGTCTTTCGCAAGGAGCGCACTTGCCGCGGCGGCCTGGATGAGCAGACTTTCGCGATCTACCTTGCGTACGGCGGACTTGAACTCGTCCCACGTTGGCGGCGGTTTGCGCATGGGGTGTAACTCCTTTTGGCCGTCGTCGGCCAATTTTCGAGTTAGGAATTTAGTGGGCTCGGCGCTGACTAGCTTTACTGCCCCAACCCCAGGAGATGCTGGTGTCCATGCGGTCACCTGTCAAGGTCAGCGACTGCAGTGTCAGGGATCTGCTCGCGAGCAGATCAAATGAGATCCCACACGAAAACACCAAAGCCGGCCCCGGTAAGCAAAATGATCGCTCCTGCGAATTCGATTCCGGAAGCTGTCCCGCGAATTCGTGCCGCTCTCTTCTTGGAAGATTTGAGTTGCGTGTCCAGCTGAGCTTCTTTCTCGTAGTGGTTCGTGAACGTTTTCAGGAGGATGCCTGCTTTGACGAGAGCTGGGTCTGTCAGGTCAGGTCGCCTTGAGATGGCTGTCGTGAGTCGCCACTCCTTGTAGCGCACGTCGGCATCTTTGGCAGGCTCCCACTGTCTTAGGAGGAGGCCGATCGCCACCATTGCCGCTCCAAAAGCGGTTAGGACAATGGGGACGCCTTGAGCAGCGTGTTCTGCTGTAGACGTGTCAATCTTCCCGATGAGGAGGACAGTCCCGATGCCTCCGACCGCAACTCCCAGAATGGTCGAAATGACGATCGCGCCACTGATCTGTGATGACGAAGAGTCATGCGTCTCCCAAGCCGGTGTGGGTGTGGGTGTGGGTGCGGTCATGGTCGGTTCCCCCTGGTTTTGCGTGGTTGTGTCGTGGCACGCATGCAAATCATGCCGCTTACTGGCACTTGTAGGTAGCCGCCGCTCCAGTCGGGGGAACGTCTGAGGCAGAACGGGTGTGCCAATTGTTGCGTCTTGCCCTACGTCCAGCTACCGACATTGAGGCGCGCACCCCTCGCCTCCGGCTGTCCGCTCGGGTGTGTCAGGACCCGCAGCAGAACCGAGGTCGGCCGCCGGCTGCAAGGCAAGATCCCGCCAAACGCGTTGCACGGCGGGGCTTGAAGGGGTGGCGTGAAACAGCCCGCGTTCGCGTCTCGGCTATGCCTTCTCGAGGCGCACGGTGGTCGTCGTTCCCATCGCGCTGGCCTTGTAGCTGACCTCGCCTTCCTCGAAGGTGCAGTCCTTCGCGTCATCGGTCGAGGCAAGCATTGCCGAGTCGGTCGCGGCAGCATCGCGCGTCGACGTCCACGTGCACGCCGAGGCGTCGTCAGGGGGAGGCGTGAAAGTGCCGACCCAGTAGATCGACTCCGTGTCACCGCCGTCGCTGACCCAGTTAACGGTGATCGTATCGCCGGTGATGACAGCCGCCTGATAGGCGTCGTCACTTCCGGAATTGGTCTGCTTCCACGTCCCTGCGAGGTCAGGTGCCGCAGCTGCTTCGGTAATTGCCTCTGCGGAGGGCTCGCTGCTCGACCCAGCGTTCGAGTCAGAGCCGGATGAGTCAGAAGACTTGGAGCCGCTGCAGCCCGTGCGGGCGAGGACGGAGACGAGGGCCACGGAGGCTAGCGAGATGAGGGGCTTGTTCATGATGGGCTCATTTGGTCAGACCGTGAAGGCTGCGTAATGCCGTGTTAGGGCAGAAAGGCGCAGCCTGCCAGCCGCCGTCCGCGGGCACGCCCGGCCCCAAAATACGACTTATGGAAGGGCCGACTACCGAATCGGAGGCCTCACCTCGGGCTCCGGAGAGCAGCCCGCGATGAAGTAACGGATCTCAGTGGCGTGCTGTATGGTCCAGGCGACGGCCGAGTGAACTAAGGCCGTAGTGTGCAACCAGGGCCGGCCGCCGGAGCCGTCGCGGCAGTGCGCGTAGACGCTGAACACGGAGCCACCGCGGACGGTGCGGGTTTGGAGGTAGCTCAGCGGGTCAGCCGGGCTGACTTGAATGAGCCACAGACCTTGTGCGCTGAGGAAGGCCGGGAACGCCTAAGGTTGCCGACACGGCCAGCACTTCAGTGCAGTCCGCATCGCGTCCCCAGATCCGCCCACTCACCATGCAGAGACCGTAGGGCCTTCCTCAGACACCGCCGCTGCAGCACTCGATACGACTGATGCCGGAGCCCAATCAGACGAGCGAGACCCTCTCCCCATCGCATGAGCCAGATGCGACTGTTCTCAGGCATGCGTCAGTTCTCTCTTATGCCTTGGCCGACACCAGTGATCGGGAGGACTCTGGCATTAAGCAAAACGTGTGGCCAATTCTCGTTTAATGGAGGCCCCGGTACGCTCTATATGACCGGGTGACCCGACGCCGGTAGTTGAGGGGCGCTACCTGTGAAGACGATTCATGACCTGTTGGCCGAGTACGCCTCGATCGCGCCCGACAAGCGCACGAAGGGTCTGCTGCTGGAACGACTGACGCGGACGTTCTTGACAACAGATCCGAAGTGGACAGCGCTCTACGACGAGGTGTGGCTGTGGCAAGACTGGCCTGGCCGCGACGGGAAGCCAGACACGGGCATCGACCTCGTTGCCCGAGAGCGGCACACCGGCGACATCTGCGCGATCCAGTGCAAGTTCTATGCACCTGAGCACACCATGCAGAAGTCAGACCTCGATTCGTTCTTCACCGCGTCCGGCAAGCATCCATTCTCGTCGCGGATCTTCGTGTCCACTTCGTCCAAGTGGGGCAAGCACGCGGAGGAGGCCCTGAACGGTCAACAGATCACGACGCTGCGGCTCGGGGTCGACGACTTCGATCAGTCCGACATCGACTGGTCTACATACTCATTCTCCAAACCGGACGAAGTTGCTGCGCCGAAGATCAAAACTCTCCGGAAGCATCAGGTGCAGGCTCTTGCCGCAGTACAAGCTGGCTTTGCTGACAATGATCGCGGGAAGCTGATCATGGCCTGCGGGACGGGAAAGACCTTCACCAGCCTCCGCATCGCGGAGGAAATTGCCGGCCGCGGTGGCAAAGTGTTGTTCCTCGTCCCCTCGATCGCACTGCTGTCTCAGACGCTTCGAGAATGGTCGCAAGAACGACGGATGGACCTACGAGCGTTCGCGATCTGCTCCGACACGAAGGTCGGCAAGAGCAACGAGGACTTCACCGTCTCCGACCTCGCCTACCCCGCAACTACCTCCACCCCCCAACTGCTGGACCAGGTGGCAAAGGCCAGCACCCCGGACGGGCTCACAGTCTTCTTCTCGACCTATCAGTCCATCGACGTTGTCGCAAAAGCCCAAGCAGAAGGTTTGGCCGAATTCGACCTTGTCATCTGCGACGAGGCGCACCGCACAGCCGGATTTACGCTCAAAGACGGCAACGAGTCCGCATTCCTGCGGGTGCACTCTGACGAGGCAATCAAGACCAAGCGGCGCCTGTACATGACGGCGACGCCGAAGATCTATGCCGAATCGGTCCGCATGGAAGCCGACGAGAAAGCAGCCGTGTTGGTGTCCATGGACGACGAGGCCACCTACGGTCCCGTGTTCCACCGTCTTGGCTTCGGAGAAGCCGTCGAACGCGACCTCCTGACCGACTACAGGGTCCTAGTCCTGACCATCGATGAGGACTCGATCAGCAGTGCCTTTCAAGAGGAGTTCGCCCAGAACGGTGAGCTGAACATTCCGGACGCTGCCCGCATCGTCGGCATCTACAACGGCCTCGCAAAGCGCGGCGTGCACGGAATCGACACCACCGCACCTAATGCGCATCAACCGCTTCGCCGGGCGGTCGCCTTCTCGCGCTCCATCAAAGACAGCAAGGCTGTCCAGGGGCTCCTCGACGGGTACGACGGGGTCGACGGAGTCCGCTCGGACAGCATCGCCGGAAGACGCATCGACGACACCGACTACGGGCAGCAGACATACGCACTCGAAGCGCGGCATGTAGACGGCACCATGAACGTGCTCGAGCGGAACACGCACCTCGACTGGTTGAAGGCGGATACCGAAGGCGACAACGTTGCCCGCATCCTCACCAACGCCCGCTGCCTTTCCGAGGGTGTCGACGTCCCGTCCCTGGATGCGGTCATCTTCCTCAACTCCCGTGACAGCCAAGTCGACGTCGTCCAGTCGGTCGGCCGAGTCATGAGAAAAGCCCCCGATAAGGACTACGGCTATATCGTCCTTCCGATGGCGATTCCTGCCGGGCAGACACCCGAGCAGGCCCTAAATGACAACCGTAAGTTCAAGGTTGTCTGGGACGTTCTCCGCGCCCTCCGCGCTCACGACGAACGCTTCGAGGCAAAGATCGAACAGATCGACCTAAACGCCCGGACCGACACCGGCCCCGTTATCGCGACCTGGCAGTCCGACGCGGACCTGCCGAACGGCTCGTCGGAGAATGCGACACCCGATTCGACCCAAGTCCCGCTGGACATGTCGGTCCTCGGTGCCGACTGGCAAAGCGCCATCTACGCCAAAATCGTCGACAAGGTCGGCGAACGTGACTACTGGGAGAACTGGGCCAAAGACGTCGCTGAGATCGCGGGACGCCAGATCACCCGCATCACCGGCCTAGTGGACGGGTCCAACGCCGAGCTCCGCACCGCATTCACTCGATTCGTGAAAGGGCTGCAAGACAACCTCAACCCCGGCGTTACCGAGTCGCAGGCAATCGAGATGCTGTCCCAACACCTCATTACACAGCCAGTGTTCGACGCTCTGTTCTCTGGGCACGCGTTCTCCGACCACAATCCGGTGTCTCAAGTGATGCAGGCCATGGTCGACGCTCTCGAGCATCAGAACCTCGACACCGAGACCGCAGACCTCGCTGGGTTCTACGCAGGCGTGCAGCGGGCCGTGACCGGAATCACAGACGCCGCAGGTAAGCAGACGACAATCAAGCGGCTCTACGAAAAGTTCTTCACCGGGGCCTTCCGGAGCACCTCCGAACGCCTCGGCATCGTCTACACACCCAACGAGATCGTCGACTTCATCCTCACCAGCGCCGACCAACTGTCCCGAGACCACTTCGGCGCCGGCCTGACCGACAAAGGCGTCCATGTCCTGGACCCCTTCACCGGCACCGGCACCTTCATCGTGCGGCTCTTGCAGTCCGGGCTCATCCAGCCGGAAGATATGGCACGGAAGTTCCGGTACGAATTGCACGCCAACGAGATCGTGCTCCTGGCGTACTACGTCGCCGCCGTGAACATCGAGGCGACCTACAACTCGATGCAGGGAGGCGAGTACGTCGCCTTCCCCGGAATCGTCCTCACCGACACCTTCCAGTCCTCCGAAGACGAGGACAAGTATGACGACGAAGGCATCTTCGGCGACAACAACCAACGCGTGAAAGACCAGAACGCACTCGATATTCGCGTCATCGTCGGCAACCCGCCGTACTCATCTGGGCAAGACTCAGCCAACGACAACAACCAGAATCTCAAGTATCCCTCTCTCGACCAGCGCATCTCCAACACATACGCAGCACGGTCGACGGGGCAAAACAAGAACAGTCTGTATGACTCCTACATCCGTGCCATCCGGTGGGCATCTGATCGGATCAAGGACCGGGGCATTGTCGCCTTCGTCACCAACGGCGGCTTCCTCGACGGCAACACCGCGTCCGGGCTACGCCTGAGCCTCGAGGACGAGTTCTCAGAGCTGTACATTCTCAATCTCCGAGGCAACCAACGAACCGCAGGCGAAGAATCCCGCCGCGAGGGCGGCAAAGTCTTTGGCTCAGGCAGCCGCGCGTCGGTAGCCATCTCGCTGCTTGTAAAGAACCCCGACCGCACCTCCACGGGGACTATCCACTACCGCGACATCGGCGACTACCTAACCGCCGAACAGAAGCTTGGCCTAACGGCGCAGTTCAAGGGTGTGGACGGCGTTCCGTGGGAGCAGCTCATGCCGAATGAGCACGGTGACTGGATCAATCAACGCAACGACGTCTTCTCGACCTTCATGCCTGTGGGCGACCGCAAGGCACCAGATAGCGGTCTCTTCCGTTCGTTCTCTAGGGGTCTCGAGACTGGCCGTGACTCCTGGGTCTACAACTCCTCTGCACCGGCCCTGCGTGCCAACGTGAATCGAATGATCGAGACCTACAACGCGGAGATCGACCGCTGGGGGGCAGCCGGGCGCCCAGAACCCATCGAAACCTTTATCGACACAGACCCGGAGCGCATCAGCTGGGCACGAAGCCTGCGTAATGCTCTGAAAAAAGGGGAACGCCTTGCCTACTCAAACGGAGCAATGACCGTTGGCACCTACCGGCCCTTCAACAAGCAGCGCGTCTACTTCTCCCCGCTTATGAACCACGAACGTGGCCAGCAGCCCAAATTCTTCCCCTCGGAAGAGCAGAACTTCGGCTTTTACTACGTCGGTGCTGGCTCGTCTGTTCCGTTTTCCGTATTGATGCTCGACACCCTGCCCGATCTACACGTGACCGGTGCCGGATCCGGCGGACAATTTTTCCCACGCTACGTCTACGACCAGGAGCGGCAGGACGGCGCTTTCTCGCTGTTCGACTCGCCTCAGCGGCACGACAACATCACGGCGAGCGCTCTAAGGCGGTACCGGCAGGTCTACGGGGCAGACGTCACAGCGGATGACGTGTTTTTTGCCGTCTACGGGCTCCTGCACTCCGAGGACTACAGGCGCGACTTCGCCGCAGACCTGAAGAAGATGCTGCCTCGAATTCCTGAGCTGAAAGATGTGGCCGACTTTCACGCGTTCACTGCCGCTGGCCGGGACCTCTCCAAATTGCACCTCGGCTACGAGTCGGCAGAGCTCTTCCCCGTGGGCCTTTCGAGGCCGGTGCCCGCTGACCTCAGCATCGACAAAATGCGGTACGGCGGGAAACCCGGGAATCTGGACCGCACCTCGATCCGGGTCACGAGCACGCTCACCATCACCGGTATCCCCGAGGAAGCACACGAATATAGGTTGGGCTCTCGGTCGGCGCTGGACTGGATCCTGGAGCGGTACCAAGTCAAGACCGACAAGGCATCCGGGATCGTGAATGACCCAAACGACTGGGGTACCGAGCACGACGACCCCAACTACATCCTCGAACTCGTTCAACGAATGATTACGGTCAGTCTCGAAACTATGCGCATTGTGAAAAACCTGCCTGCGCTGAACTATCGACTCGCGACAGAGTGAAGGGGCCGGAAAGGCAGAAGGCACCAAGGAGGCCGCCGGGCTCTGCCAGTCGGGAGTTTGCCGGTAACGCGAACCCTTCGAATGCGGCACAACCGAGGTCGCAGATGGCGCCGCCCATTCTGCGTCCGTCGGGGCCGCGAGCCCAGAAACCGGGAGCGTGCCAGCTCGACGCGAAACGCCGATTTGCTGATCCGGTACGGGGTCACCCGACCAAGTTCTCGCCGATTATGCACCGCGTGTGCACCACGGCCCGCCGGATAAAAGCGAAAACCCCTGGATGACCAGGGGTTTTCTGTGGCGGGTTGTTTGCACAACCCCTGAATCGCCGCGGAGTCGGGCCTTGGACACCCGACTGAAGCTGAATTTCCCCCGAGCGTCGCTGCGATTTCCCCTGCGGGCTCCCTCAACCTCGTAAGCGCACTGGACTTGCCGTGGCCGCGCCTGCGATCGGGCAAGCCTCCCCACGGCGCCAGATGGTTGACGAGTTGACCTGGGCGGTGGCGGGCCGCCCCGCGGCCCAGTGGGGGATCCTCGAGCATGAGCACCCCATGCGCGGACGCAGGGGGCGCACCGAGGTCACCGCGCCGTGCGGCCTCTCGGACGCTTTCGCGTTCGAGAGTCGGGCCGTTCCCTTAACCTCGTCCCATGAGCAGCTCGACGATTCGGTCTCAACTCGAGCGGAAGCGCGCACAAAAGGCCGATGCCGAGAAGAAGGCGTAGGCAGCGCGAACGAAGGAGAACGCCAAGCGCGCCGATGCAACGAAGGCTCGGGCTGCGGCATCCAAGACGAGCAACGACTCGACGCGAAAGTCACGATCGCGGGACGCGGACAGGTACGAGCAGGACGCCAATGCCGCTGGCAAGGACGCCGCCGCTTGGCAGACCAAGGCGAGCAAGTACCTGGTTGAGGAAGTGGCTTTACAAAAGCAGCTGTCAACCGCCGAGAGGTCGGAACAGAAGGCGTCGGAGCGGAAGCGTGAGCAGACCGACACAGCCCTAGAACGGCAACGAGCTCAGCAAGTGACGGCAGCCAGAGCTGAGACGGGCCGTCTGCGCGACGAGACGGCGATGCGCTTCGACGTGCACGAGAGAGCGATAGCCGAACTTCGACAGCCGAAGAAAGAGCGCCTCCGCATCCTCGTCCTCACCTCGTCAGGCCGAGATGACCTCCGTGTCGGACGCGAGCAAAAGCAAATCCAGGATGCAGTTCGGTTCGCGTCTGGTCGCGATCAGGTTCGGCTAGACGTCCGGCCGGCTGCGACGGGTGAGGACCTCTTGAACGGTCTCACGCAGGGCACCCCTCACGTCGTCCACTTCTCCGGCCACGGCAACGAGGACGTCATCGTCTTCGAAGAGGATGTCGACGCCCACAATGACGGCCGCGCGATGTCCGGCCGGCTACTTGGCCGTGCTCTACAAGCTGTCGACGAAACTCCCCTTCTCGTCGTCCTGAATGCGTGCAAGACCGCGGAACAGGCTCGTCGCCTCACAGAAGGCATTGCGGCCTTTGCTATCGGTCATTCCGATTCGATCGGAGATTCTGATGCGATCAACTACGCGGCGCGCTTCTATGCGTCCATCGCGGACGGACAGTCCATCGGCGCTTCGCACGATCTCGCCAAAACAGCTCTCGAGATGATGGGGCTGCCTGATCATGATCTCCCGCAGCTGTATGCCGCTGTGGGCTACAACCCCTACGAAGCTCGCCTTGTGCTGTCCGAACTACCTTCGGATTCTTGAGTCCGACAAAGCCAGAAGGAATGGTGAGGTTCAACGCGGACGGGCGGCGCTAAGACGACGCATAGCTCGCTTCCGCTCTTCAGCCTGGTATTCCAGGATCCACGTGCTGGGCGAAACAACCTGGATCAGGCCTGGGAGTGAAGCGTTGAGGAAGCCGGTGTCACGAGTGATGCACACGCGGTCGACGTAGCCATCATCAGGATCGTCGGCATCCCGGGCGGTTGCGTACACCGTCCCATCTTCATGATCGAGCGGCGGGTCCCCGTAGGCGCTCACGATCTCACCCACCGTGTCACCCTCCGAGCGAATGACGACTTCCCAAACGAGGTCCTCGAGCAAGGTCTGGGCATCGGCGTCTAGCCATCCAAGACCTGGGTTCCCGACGCCCGATGTGGGATGGGCAGCCTTAGATGCGACCATGAGGTTGATGTGGTCGCTCGTCCAGACACTCAGGCTGCGCCCGTCTGCGTGCTGGCCGCCCGCGCAGGCGAGGATGGTCAACACGCTGTCAAGTCCCGGATCCCTACGGTGCGGAACTCCATCGGCTCGCGCCCGGACCCCTGCTGCTTCGAGCCGCTCCCAGGTGAACGGCGCGCCGACGACTCGGGCGGCGTCGAGGTAGACGTTCACGTCCAGGATGACTACAAGGCGTGAAGCCCTAGCTGGCGATCCCGTCCCTGCGTCAGTTGGCACGCCTAACGGGCCGCGAAAGGCGGAATCGTGACTTTGCTGCCTCGTAGGCGGGACCAGATGTCGTAGCAAATTGAGCAGTGCCGAGCGACGGATGCTCAATCGCGGCATGTTCGGAGGCCCGCAACCGCCCAGCCTTGCGAAGCTCCGCTACCCGCCGGTACGCGGCCCAGTCGCTTCCGATCTCCGGCTGAGGCAGTTCAATGTTCAGCGAACCCTCGCGGTAATGCTTGTCCCACACTCGGCCCGGCTCATGGGTCAGTGCCCAGAGCGCGCCCCCAGTCATATCTCCAAAAAGCGACCACACGTCTTCGACGTCATCGATGACTTCCTCACGCAACTCCTCAACGCTGATGGCTGAGGTGTCGATGTGAGCTATTGGCTGATCGTGGTACTCCTTGTACAAGCCGTAGAGAGGCTTGACCACGGGGCCGTTTTTCCAGGCCTGAACCGGCTCTCGGAACGTCGGCGCATGTCGCTCTGACAGCCCCTTGCTCTGAACAAGGAAGACGAGCTTTTGCAGTTGCAGGTTGGTGAGACTTCGACCATCGTGGTTCGCGGCGACGAGCAGACGTGACGCAATCGATGCAGCAGCAACGGTTCGCTCCACGGTCAACCCCCCATTCGTCATGATTCCCATCAACGAGATCAACTCACACTACGCGATGTTGATTCCCTCCAGCTGTAAGCCATGCGGCATCTTGAGTGCATGCGCCAGCCAAGAGACGAGGGAAAACGCAGCAGAACTCAGGCCGTTACAAGGAGCTTGCCGAGGGAATCGAGGGCCCCAGGGACGAGCGCGTAGTACGCCCAGATCCCGCGCTTGTCGCGAGTGAGGATGCCGGCGTCGACGAGCACCTTCAAGTGGTGCGAGACCGTGGGCTGGCTGAGCCCGAGAGGCTCGGTGAGGTCGCAGACGCACGCCTCGGCGCCGTCGTGCGCGGCGACCATCGAGATGAGCCGGAGCCTAGCCGGGTCCGCGATCGCTTTCAGGCTGCGGGCCAGCTTCTCGGCGTTCTCCGCGTCCATCGCTTCACGGGCCAGCGGTGCGCAGCACGCGGTCACGTCCGTGAGGGGCAGGAGTTCGGCGACGGGCATGTGAACACTCTTCCACACAGATTGACAGCCGTCGATGGGTTGGGGCAGGCTCAACGCATCGACACTCATCGATCTATGGAGCTGCATGACGACCACCACCACTGCGCCTGCCCGGCTCGGGACCGCTGACCGCTTCCTCCCCGTGTGGATCCTCGCCGCCATGGGCGCGGGGCTGCTGCTGGCGGTGTTCGTCCCGGCGTTCGGTGAGCTGCTGCACTCGTTCCAGGTAGGGCAGGTGAGCGTCCCGATCGCGATCGGGCTGCTGGTGATGATGTACCCGGTGCTGGCGAAGGTCCGCTACTCCGACACCCGCGCCGTAGCCGGCGACCGGCGCCTCCTGGTGTCGTCACTGGTGATGAACTGGGTCGTCGGGCCTGCCCTGATGTTCGCCCTGGCGTGGGTGTTCCTGCCCGACCTGCCGGAGTACCGCACGGGGCTGATCATCGTCGGGCTCGCCCGGTGCATCGCCATGGTGCTGATCTGGAACGAACTCGCCTGCGGCGACCGAGAAGCTGCCGCGTTCCTCGTCGCCCTGAACTCGGTGTTCCAGGTCGTCGCGTTCGCCGGCCTCGGGTGGTTCTACCTCCAGATCCTCCCCGCCTGGCTCGGACTCCCGACAACGAGCGCGTCGTTCAGCATCTGGTCGATCACCCTCAGCGTCCTGGTTTTCCTCGGCATTCCCCTCCTCGCCGGCTACCTGTCCCGCCGCATCGGCGAGGCGACCAAGGGACGTACCTGGTACGAGACACGGTTCCTGCCGAAGATCGGCCCCTTCGCCCTCTACGGGCTGCTGTTCACGATCGTGATGCTGTTCGCCCTCCAAGGCCAGCAAGTCGTCGACCGGTCCCTCGACGTCGTCCGCATCGCCCTGCCGCTGCTGGTGTACTTCACCGTCACGTTCCTCGTCGCGTTCTTCACCGGACGGGCGATCGGCCTCGCCTACGACCGGACGGCGACGCTGGCGTTCACCGCTGCGGGGAACAACTTCGAGCTGGCGATCGCCGTCGCGGTCGGCACGTTCGGGGCGACCTCCGGCCAGGCCCTCGCCGGGATCGTCGGCCCCCTGATCGAGGTCCCGGCGCTCGTGGCGCTGGTGTACCTGTCCCTGTGGCTCCGGCCACGCCTGTTCCCCTCCCCCACCCCGGCAGCGCGCATCGCTGAACGGGTCTAACCCCTCACCCGAAGGAACCCGTCATGAGCACCAAGCCCACCGTCCTGTTCGTCTGCGTCCACAACGCCGGCCGCTCCCAGATGGCCGCCGGCTACATGCAGGCCCTGGCCGGCGACCGCGTCGACGTCCTCTCCGCCGGCAGCGAGCCCAAGGACCGGATCAACCCGATCGCGATCCAGGCCATGGCCGAGGAAGGCATCGATATCGCCGGGAACCAGCCCAAGGTCCTCACCACCGAGGCCGTCCGGGACAGCGACGTCGTGATCACGATGGGCTGCGGCGACGCGTGCCCGATCTTCCCCGGCAAGCGCTACGAGGACTGGGAGCTGACCGACCCCGCTGGCCGCGGCATCGAGGACGTCCGCCCCATCCGCGACGACATCAAGGGCCGCATCCAGGCCCTCCTGGCCGAGATCGCACCCGCGACCGCCTAACCCCCTGAGCTGTGAGGAAACGACGATGACGGACCTGACCACGAGGCGCGGCCTGCCGGGCCTTGCCTTCCCCGAGGACGCACTCAAGCGTGCCGCGGGCGACCTCGCCACCCGGTTCGAGGGCATCTTCGGACCGGAGACGATCGAGCGGTACGTGCTCGAGTCCTACACGGCTCTCCTTCGCACAGCGCAAGTCCGGGCGCACCTGACCACCAATGCGACCCGGTTCGCGATCGACCGGCTGACTGCTCTCGGGCAGGCCACCGGGGCGATCGAGCGGACGGTGCCGGAGGTGCTGTTCGTCTGCGAGCAGAACGCCGGCCGGTCCCAGATGGCAGCCGTGTTCACCAACGTCCTCTCCGGCGGTGCCGTCCACGTCCGCTCCGCCGGGTCTATGCCCGCCCGAGACCTCCACCCCGTCGTCGCGGAAGCGATGCGAGAGCTGGGCCTCGACCTTGACGAGGCGTTCCCGAAGCCGCTGACAGACGACGTCGTGCAGGCAGCCGACGTCGTGATCACGATGGGCTGCGGCGACGCGTGCCCGATCTACCCCAGCAAGACCTACCGCGACTGGCACCTCACCGACCCCGCCGGGCTCCCCCTCGAGCAGGTGCGCCTCATCCGCGACGACGTTCGCAAGCTCGTCGAATCGCTCCTGGCCGAACTCGGCATCGAATCGAAGGGTCTCCCCGCATGAGCCTCACCCTCTCTGTCCCGCCCCGCACCGACGCACCGACCCTCGCCGGGCTCCCCGTCGCCGTCATCGGCGCCGGCCCTGTTGGCCTCGCTGCTGCCGCGCAGCTCCTCGAACGCGGCGTCGACGTCGTGATCTACGAAGCCGGCCCGAGTGCCGCGACGGCGGTCCGCGCGTGGGGTCACACGCGCCTGTTCACCCCGTGGGAGCACCTCGTCGACCCGGCCGCCGCACGCCTCCTCGACACCACCGACTGGGAGGCCCCGGCAGCGAAGAAGCTCCCCTACGGTGCCGACTTCGTCCGCGACTACCTCGAACCCCTCGCCGCGACCCCTGAGCTGTCCGGCCGCATCCGGTACGGGCACCGGGTCGCCGCAGTGTCCCGGCAGGGCATGGACCGCACCCGCTCCACCGGGCGGGCCGAGACGCCGTTTCTGCTGCGCCTCGACCACGACGGCGAGGTGCGCGACGAACTCGCCCGCGCCGTCATCGACACCTCAGGCACCTACACGACCCCCAACACCCTCACCTCCTCCGGGGTCGGCCTTTCCCACGGCGACGACGTCGCCGGCAGCATCAGCCACGCCCTGCCCGACGTCCTCGGCCGCGACCGGGAACGGTTCGCTGGCCGGCACACGGTCGTCGTCGGCGCTGGCCACTCGGCGGCGAACACCCTCCTCAAGCTCGCCACCCTCGCCAAGGACGCCCCCGGGACGACGATCACGTGGGCGATCCGCAGCAGCACCCCCGCCCGGGTCTACGGGTCAGCAGCCGACCAGCTCGAAGGCCGTGGTGACCTCGGCAGCGCCGTCCGCGACCTCGTCCGTGCCGGCGCGATCGCCCTGGTCGACCGGTTCGAGGTCGACGACGTCACCAAGACCGCTGACGGCGTGCAGCTCGTCGGGCGTCGCCGCGGTGAGCCCCTGACGGTCGCCGCGGACGTGGTGGTGAACGCGACCGGGTTCCGCCCTGACCTCGACATGCTCCGTGAGATCCGGGTATCCCTGGACGAGATCGTCGAAGCACCTCGGCAGCTCGCACCGCTGATCGACCCAAACCTGCATTCCTGCGGCACGGTCTACCCGCACGGGGTCGCAGAGCTCGGGCACCCGGAGCCGAACTTCTACATCGCCGGCATGAAGTCGTACGGCCGTGCCCCGACGTTCCTGCTGCTCACCGGCTACGAGCAGGTGCGTTCCATCGCGGACGAACTCGCTGGCAATCACGAAGCCGCCCGCCTCGTGCAGCTCGAACTCCCCGAGACGGGTGTCTGCTCGACGAACCTCCCGGACGCCTCCGGGTGCGCCGTCGACGGGCCGGCAGCAGGTGGGTGCTGCTCGTGAGCGTCACCGTCCGGGCCATGGCCCCGGACGACTGGCCCGCCATCGAGCAGATCTACCAGGAGGGTATCGACACCGGTAACGCCACCTTCGAGACCCGCACCCCGACCTGGGACGCGTTCGATGCAGGCAAGCTCGCCGCGCACCGGTTCGTCGCGGTCGACGACACCGCGGGCGCCGTGCTCGGCTGGGTGGCGGCGTCTGCGACGTCGGCCAGGCCAGCGTATGCAGGTGTCGTCGAGCACTCCGTCTACGTCACCGCCGCGGCGCGAGGACGTGGCATTGGATGGGAGTTGCTGAGTGCGTTCCTCGACTCGGTGGATGCTTCGGACATCTGGACCGTTCAGTCGTCGATCTTCCCCGAGAACGGGGCGAGCCTGGCCCTCCACGACAGGGCGGGGTTCCGCCGGATCGGGACGCGGGAACGGATCGCGCGCTCCGAAGCAGGCCCTTATGCCGGCGTGTGGCGCGACACCGTTCTGATCGAACGACGCTCACCCACCGACCCTTCCTAGGCGCTGGTGCGGAAGACGCACTCGGTCGAGCACCGCTCAGACCGGTCAGGGCATTCGGCCAGGTCGTGCTCGGCGCGCGAGAGACGCGATCGGAGCTGGTCGAGGCGGGCCTGCTTCTCCTCGATCTGACGCACCTGCTCGGCCAGGAGCGGCCGTAAGGCTTCGCGGACATCGGTGCAGGACGTCGACTCCATGGTGCTGAGGTGCACGCCGATCTGATCAAGAGGCAGCCCGAGTTCCTTGCTGGCCTCGATCAGGTCGAGCCGACTGAGAACGTCCGGGCTGTAATCCCGGTACCCGTTCAAGGTCCTGGCAGCAGTCAAGAGCCCGATGGACTCGTAGTAGCGGAGCGCCGTGGCGGGGACGCCGCTGCGCTTGCTGACCTCGGAGATTCGCACACCGCGACCATAGAGCCGCCGGTGCCACTTGACCTTCAAGCGGCTCGAACCTCTACGGTCACTGACGTGCCTTCCTCCTCCACACCAGTCCAGCCGTGAACGCGGTCGTCTCCTGGCTCGAACACCGGCAGATAGGCCTCTACCTGGCGGCGATCCTGGCTGCCGGCGTCGTCGGCCTCACCGTGCCGGGAGCAAACCACCTAGAGGCAGCGATCGAGCCCGTGCTCGCGCTCCTGCTGTTCGCGACGTTCCTCGGGGTCCCGTTCGCCGCGATCGGGAAGTCCCTCCGCGACGGACGGTTCCTCGCCGCGGTCGGGGTGCTGAACTTCGCCGTCGTCCCGGTCGTCGCGTACGGGCTGTCCCGGTTTGTTGCGGACGAGCCGGCGCTGCTGTTCGGGGTGCTGCTGGTGCTGCTGACCCCGTGCATCGACTACGTGATCGTGTTCGCCGGCCTTGCTGGCGGCGCGTCGGAACGGCTCCTCGCCGCTGCACCGCTGCTGATGCTGGCGCAGATCCTCCTCCTGCCGCTGTACCTGCTGGTGTTCATCGGCCCCGAGGGCGTCGCCGTGGTCGAGGTCGGCCCCTTCGCCCGGGCCTTCCTTCTCCTGATCGCTGTCCCGCTCACCGCGGCCGCGCTCGTGCAGGCACTCGCCCGGCGACACCGATCCGGTGTCGTGATCGAGCGGACGATGCTGGGCGTGATGGTGCCGCTGATGATGGCGACCCTGTTCACCGTCGTGGCCTCCCAAGCGGGAGCTGTTGGGGACTCCTTGGGGCAGTTGCTCGTGCTGGTGCCGATCTACGCCGGGTTCCTCGTCGTCATGGCGGCGATCGGAATCGGCATTGCTCGCACCTTCCGACTCGACGTGCCAGCAACCCGGGCCCTGGTGTTCAGCGGCGCGACCAGGAACTCGCTCGTGGTCTTGCCGCTCGCGCTGGCCCTGCCGGCGTCACTGTCGCTTGCCCCGGTCGTTGTCGTGACCCAGACGCTCGTCGAACTCATGGGCATGGTGATCTTCGTCCGACTCATCCCCCGCCTCGTGAGCAGTCAAACCACAAAGGCCCATCCCGTCACGAAAACTGGCAAGTAGTCCGAGATAGGCCACCGGCCCTCGCCAGCGTTTAGCGTCGAGAGATGCAAATCACCTTGCAGTACTTCGACGGGTGCCCGAACTGGGAAACCACAGCCGAGCGTCTGGCCGTCATTAAGGCAGATCGGAATGACTTCACCGTGATCGAGCAGCGCGTTGAAACGCAGGCCGACGCAGAAGCGTTGGACTTCCGAGGCTCGCCAACACTGCTCATCGACGGCACCCCGCTCTTCCCGGCCCCGGACGCGCCTCCTGGTTTGGCCTGCCGCGTCTACCTCACTCCCGATGGTCTTGCAGGTTCTCCGTCGCTGGCTCAGCTTCAGGAAGCCATCTCGTCGTTTCAGAGCACGGACCATTAGCGCGTCCACCAGTTCGCAGGTGTCCGATAGACGATCCCCTATCGGGCGCTCCAAGCACGCGCTTCTACAGGGCTGAACGTCGGCGCATGCTCGTGGTTGCATCAGGTTCGCGACCGCTTCGTGCAGCCGCATCAGTCGGCGGCCGCCGACTCCCTTTTCCGTTTCGACGAACGAGTGAGCAGGAGAAAGCATCATGAGCAACACCGTCATCCATGACTTGGTTTCCGAGATGCTGAGTCAGCTTCCGTCCGGTGGAGGCATCGTGGCTGTGGATGGCGATGCTGGCGAGCATCTCTCGGACATGGGCAGTCAGTTAGCTCGGGAGATCAGCGCGAGAGGCCTCACGTCGTCGGTCCGATCATTCACGGGCGCAGACTTCGAGTCTTCACCCGCCGGCACGGACGTGCTGTTGGTCGTCGGCGAAGGCGCGTTGCAGCCTGGCGTCCGGACGCGGTGGAACTGGACTCTGTGGGTTGAAGCCTCCGGGGTGCGTGATCCGGCGAGCAACGACCGCAGTGCGGTGGCGTTCGAGAGCTACCGGTCGCGTGACGAGCCCAAGGGCGCCGCCTCGGCCATCGTCGACGTCAGTGACCCCGAGGCCTATCGCCGTGACTGGAACGACGCCTGTTCGATCTGAGCCACTCCCCCACGCACCCTCGTCGTCCGCGGTCAGGGCAGGGGACGGGGAGGCGCGAGGAGCGTTCCGCGTATGACGCTGCCGTGGAAGGTGCGCACGGCGACCGTGACCCAGGCCCCGACGAGCCCGATGTAGAACACGACCGCCAGTACCTGCAGCGCGACGAGTCCCGTGTGCAGGGCCAGACCGTTCAGGCCTGTCACGCAGGTGCCGACGGGGAAGGTGAACGACCACCAGGTGAGTGAGAACGGGAGCCCCTGGCGGATGGTGCGGCGGGTGATGGCCGATGCCAGTGCCGCCCACATCAGGGCGAATCCCAGAGTGGGCACACCGTAGACGAGCCCGAAGACGAACAGGGCGTGCGAGGTTCCCTGGTCGACGGCGAGGTGGGCGTTGCCACCGAGCAGGTTGGCCGCGGTGATCGACTGCCCCAGGGGGCCGAGGACGATCCAGAGGGTCGGGACCATGCCGGCCGGGCCGATCTTGTGCTGGGCCAGGCGTGACCAGATCAGCGTGATGATCACGATCGACGCCAGCAACGACAACCCGAACATCGCGTAGCACCCCCAGAGCATATTCTGCCTGGCCTGCCCCGCGGGCAGGAAGGGCAGCAGCAGCGCACCGGTCGAGGCAGACACCATCGGGGGAACCACGGGCATGAGCCAGCCGCCGAACGCACTGTCGGGGGCCGTGTCGTGCCGGGTGAACGTCAGGTACGGGACCGCGATCGCGCTGACGAGGCCGAGCACCGTACCGATGGTCCACAACACCCAGTCGATGCCGACCGCCAGGGGCGTACCGAGGACGTCTCTGCCCAAGAGCAGGGTGCCCGCGCCGACGGTCAGCAGCGCCATGGGCGGTGCCCCGTAGAAGTGCGCCATCACCGGATTGAGTCGATGCCCCCGCGCGGTGGCTCGGTAACGCACCCAGTGCATGACGGTCGCCGTGCTGAGAGCGACCAACAACACGCTGGCCAGTGCCCAGACGATGGTCGCGGCAGGGCGCAGCCCCGGGAACTGCAACGGCAGGGTCGCCGCGGCGTTGGCGACGATGCCGGTCCCCATGATCGACGCGAACCAGTTCGGGGTCAGGTTCGACACGATCTGCCCGCGGTGCTCGAGCTGGCGGAACAGACCGTGCGTGCGGGGAGGGGCGACAGTCGGTGTGATCGCGGCAGGCATGCCTCGATCTTCGTACGTGCGTCCGGCTGCCGATACGGGCGGATGCTTGTGGTGTCACAATCGATCCTTGTGACCGGACTCCCTGTTGATCTCGAGACGCTCCGACTGCTGGAGGCGATCTCGAGATCGGGCAGTCTGGGCCGGGCCGCGACATCGGTGGGCATCAGCCAGCAGGCGGCGTCGTCTCGCATCACGGGCGCCGAGCGGCGGCTGGGTCGTACGTTGCTCGTCCGTTCTCGGGCGGGCTCGGCGCTGACCGAGCACGGACTCCTGGTGTGCGAGTGGGGCCGACCCCTGCTCGAGGCGGCGACCACCTTCGAACGATCGCTGCACACCCTGATGACCGGCGCCTCCGACGCTCTCCTCGTCGCGGCGAGTCAGACGGTGTCAGAGGCGCTGATGCCACGCTGGATGACAGCGGCAGCGGATCGTGTCCGGGTACGCCTGGAATCGGGCAACAGCGACTGGGTCGTTGACGAGGTCCGTTCGGGGCGCGCGCACCTCGGGTTCACGGAGACCCCTGATGAGGCCGACGGGCTCGCCACGACCGTCCTGGGTGTCGACGAACTGCTCGTCGTCGTCTCGCCGAGGCACGCATGGGCATCGAAGTCCGAACCCGTGACGGCAGCGGATCTCGCATCCACACCGCTCGTGTCTCGGGAGTCGGGCTCGGGCACCCGCCGGACCCTCGAGCTCGCCCTGGGGATCGACCCTGCCCTGATGGCAGAACCCGCTGCGCAGTTGTCGTCGACGGGCGCCATCCGGGCGGCCATCGCCGGCGGTGTGGGTCCGGGAGTCATCAGCTCGTTGCTGGTCGAGGACGACCTCCGTGCCGGGCGCCTCGTCACCGTCCCGGCAGCCGTCGACCTGAGGCGCCCGTTCCGCGCCGTGTGGTCGGCCGGTCTGAGCGCCGGGGCGCAGGATCTCCTGGCCGTGATCGCCGCGTCGCAGCACAGCCCCGACTCCTCGCCGAGATGATCAGAGAAGCGAAGCGTGCCGTAGGGCCGTGACGGCCCGCAGGTGCTTCTCGCCGGCGCGGGTGGCGTTCGCCGGCGACAGATGGGGTGCCGCGAGCACGGGCACGACCCTCGCACGCGGTTCCAGGGTGAAGTACCTCATCACGCCCGTCAGGGCCGGAGTGCCGAAGGTCACGATCGCCCGCAGCTGCGGCAGAGAAACGAGCAGCTGAGCCAGGGCAGGGCGTGCCTCGTCGAGATCGGTGACGGTCGGCGCCCGACCAAGGGCCCACGGGACGATGTTCCATCGCAGGTAGACGTTCCTGCCCAGACCCGACTCGATCCGTGCTCGCCTGAACGCAGACGCCGTCGGCCCCGGGTTGTCCTCACTGCTGATCGCGTCCTCGCCCTGCTTGATCGTGGCAGGACCGGGTGATTCCATCAGCACGAGAACTGTCGCCGCTGCTCCTCCACCTGATGGGTCGAAGCCCGGCACGAAGCGCGCACGTCCTGGTCCGGAGCTCCGCCATTCCGATACGAGCTGATCGAGGCCCCTGGGCTGCTGCATCCCTAGACGCTACGACGTTAGGGACCGTTTCCGCCCACGCTCACCGACGACACGGAACGACCACGACGGCGTCCTCTCCGAGTGCGCTCGCCCCACAGCAAGTGATCCAGTGGGGGATCGTTAGCCGGACGATCGCCAGCCTCGACCACCCCCTTGGGGCTGCGCGGATCTAACCGTCTCAGATAGGTGGTCCGAGACAGGTTCCGGTGACGGGGCACTATGTGACACTGCCGACATGACATCGTCACCCCTCCCTAGGAGCGCCTGTTCGCCGATCGACGCTTCCTACCTCACAGCCCCGCGTGACGCCCAGGCGGATCTTGGAGGGTCGGCCCGGCTGATGCAGAAAAGCGCGGGCGGGGCCTTGAAGAAGCCGAACCACCCGGTCAGGTCCTGGGCGCCTATCGCCAGTCAAGCCGTTGACTGTCAGCCCGTTAGCATCGGGGCTACCTCCCTCGGATCTGATGCATGAGCGAGCGCCCCTCTCCCGAACACCGAGCCCGAGTACGCGCCACCGGCCTTGATCGAGAGCACCTAGTCGCGATGGGCGAGGTCGCGTACTGGTCTGCTCGACTGGAGCGCACGCTAGCGTTCGCCGTCATGGCCCTCGTCAGCGACGATGACCGCGAGACAAATGACATAGGAATTGTGGTGACCCGTGGCGTCTCCTTCAGCGGCCTGCTCGAATTGGGCGCGAAGCTCGTGAAGCTGCACCGCTTCCAGGGGCAGGTACGCGACATGTTCACGCGACTGTCCGCCGACTCGAAAGTTGCGATGGAGAGCCGGAATCACCTGCTGCACGGCGCGTGGACAACACCGGGAAAAGGACCAGCTTCGGCGAGCCGGGTCAAGGCCAAGGGGACCGTGGATCGCACATTCACCGTGGCACAGGTGGAAGACGTCGCTTACGACCTGGCAGTGCTCGCAGATCAGCTATTCATGCTGTTTCTCGTCATCGAAGGCGCGGTCGACTACGAGGAGTGACCACCTTGGGCCGATGCTCTTCGAAAGGTTCTGGGCTAACCGCGCCACCCCGAGTGGCAATCAACCGGGATGCCTCGGACCAATCGGCACGAGGTTCGAAGCGGCCCTCAATGAGCCTTCTGCGACAGCTCCAGCGGTGATTGCAAGCCCGATCTGCGCGTACGCGGCCATCAGCGTGCCGACACGGTGCCGAGCATCTCGCTCGAGGCGCTCCCCCTCCGCCGCAAAGCTCCGATCCGTGACGAAGCACTGCAACTGGTCGTACACGTGGTCCCACCGGACAGCGACCCGAGCGCGGCGCGATCCGTTGACCTCCTCGAAGTGGAGAGACCCGAAAGGCCTCCCATCCCTCATTCCCAGATCGACTCCGGCAAGTCGCCAATCTTGAGCCACGCGCGAGACATCCGCTCTCCAGACGACCACGCTCGGCGGGCTCGCGCCTAATCCGACAATCGTGTATTGCCCTGCAGTCTGCTCGCCCTCGGCCACTCCGCCACCTTCTAACTTCTTGTGATCCTGGACCCTCCGCATGGATGGTGGTAATAGTAATGACCATGGATGCAAGCAAACAAGCGAAGCCGACCTCGGGGCAGCGCAAGGCCTTCGGCATCATCACGATTCAAGGGCTTTTCCTGGACCTGAGCGACTCGCTCATAGCCCAACCAAGCAGCAGCGTCACATGGAGAGCTCACCCTGCCGGCCCACTCTCGGGCCTCACAGCAGCCATAGATGAGCACGAGGCGTCGATCAGCTGGGCGCCGACGTCAGATGTGCTCCGCGAGACGAGTACCGAAGATGCCCCCGACGAGCTCTTGGCCCATGTGCGACAGACCTATCTGACCTATCTCGAGCTATGCCTCAGGCTCGGTGAGTTCCAACTCGAGGCAACTCCGGTCACTGACGCCGCAGAGAACATCACCGGAACGTCACTTCGAGCCCGGCTGGTAGAGCGAGGAGCAGTCTGGCTCGACGAACTTCCCACTGCCAACCAGCAACGGTTCGCACCAATCCCCAGGGCCGACGAGGTGACCATGGTGGACATTCCCGACAGACCCTCGCCGCAGACAGACCCCGGGGGCGGGCAAAGGCCTGATGAATCGACATGACCAAGACCGTCACGTTGGAACGATCAGCTGTGGCGCGGCCAAAGGGAAACGCCGAGCCCCCGCTCGAGCTTCGCGATCGTTTCGAGGTCCGGCCACACCTGGCCCGCCAGGACGCTGAGCAGAGTCGTATGGGTGACACCTGAAGCTTCGGCTACCGACCGGATGCTGCGACTGCCGACGGCCTGACGAAGGTTCTGCGCGAATCTGCGAGCCACTTCCCCGATCGGGTCGTCCGAGCGAACGTCTGGCCACGGGGACGGGGCCAGCGCGGCTGGTTTCGCACGCGCTGTTCTACCCATGCCGCAAGGCTAGGCGCGCCAGCTCGCGCGCACGGCCGCCCCGTCGAACGTATCACAAATTGGTCATTGTAATGACCACTTTCGAGCTTGGAGATGAGCGCCGGTGAGCGATGAAGCTGACGAACGCCGCGAACGGCAGCTCGAGGTAATGAAGCGCATGGCCGAGAGGGAGCCCGAGGTGCTGGCTGCGGCTCATTACGACTACACGCCGAAGATGCCTGCTGATCAGTGGGCCGCCATCCGCCCTTACGTGCGGCGCGTCGTCCGCGACACGGCCCCCAGAACGCCGTACTCCGAGAAGGAGCTCTACCCGGCCGTTTCCCGTCTCGCCCTGTTCGCCTGGGCGGTAGCTAACGTTCCCCTCGAAGATGACAACGTCTTCGACCCGAGGTTCATCAACCGCTTCGTGCAGCATCACCTCGGGCAGTACAGCAGGGCAGGAAAGAACACCCTGCGCGCTCGGTTGAGACGCACGTCGGAGGCGCTCCTGGGCGACGAAGCTGCGGGTACATTCCGGGCCCTGGGCAAGGCTGAGGCGTCACGTCCGTACACCCCGAGCGAGGTGGCGTCGTTGTTGTCGTGGGCCAGTAGCCAGCACGACGAGGAACGGACGACCAGCGCCGGCGCGCTCCTCGCGCTCGGACTCGGGGCAGGACTGACGGGGCGGGAGATCATCGATCTAGAACTCGTGAACATCACGTCAGATAGTCGGGGCGTCGCGGTGCGCGTGTCGGGTGACGAGGCGAGAAACGTCCCGGTTCTTGCTCAGTGGGCCCCCTTCCTGCAGCGCCGAACGGCGTCCAAGGCAGCCTCCCGGTGGGCATTCCGGAGCGGGCAGCGAGGCGGGAACATCAATCTCGTCACGGACTTCGTCAGCCGGAATCCACGCCCTGCGGTCGAGCTGCAGTCCCGACGCATGCGAGCGACCTGGATCGTGGAACACCTCCGGCGGGGGACGCCCCTCGACCTGTTGTTGGAGGTCGCCGGCTTGCAGTCAGCCGAAGCGCTCGACCGGCTCTTGCCTTACGTCGCCAGAGCGGACGACGACCCCCGGCGGTACTCACTTCGCTGATGGTTACCACCCCGGCGCGAGCCGAGGCTGCGGCCATGACGCCCGTATAGGGACAAGACGATCACTTCCCGCGTCGGCCAGGTTCCCTCAGACGCCCAAATGGCGACGGGCATTTGCCACGTCTTCCAGACGCATCACGACCTCACCCCTAAGCAGACGCCCCAGCCGCTCAGGACTCTGCCCAGAGGCAGCCGCGTACGTCCCGACAGAGCGGAATTGTCTCGCTATCTCGACTCGGATGCTGCACGCCAGGCGATGCTGAATGCGAGCAGCGCCCCACTGGTCGAGCTGGCCTGACGAGAACGACACCGCCGAGACCCACTGAGCTTCGGGGTCGCGACCGAAGCGGCCTGGCTCACGCAGGTAGGACCGCGGCTCGAAACGTGGATCAGGCACCTCCGCAGTCTAGATGTGCGCTGAAAGCGCACCAGACCGCTTGATGGCCTTGTCTTGTCTCATGTCCATCTCTCGTGACCACCCCTGACGAGACACAGCCTCCGACTTCCCCCTCTTCCCAACTCGAGCGTGCCGTAGCACACTTTGGTCAATCTAATGACCACGCCACGCTGGAGCTACAGGAGGCGATCTTGCGCTATCAGCCGCGACGTATCGCCCCGACCAAGTGGCTGCCCGTTCGGGACTTCACGCTCGCGTGCGTCCTCGACGCCAAACCCCACGACATGCTCTACACGAGGATCCTCCTGACCTTCGCGAGCCGGTACGTCGTGTGGGCGTTCCACGAAGCCGGTGCGGAGCTGCGCCGCGATGACCTCTTCTACCCGTCCATGATCTACCGCTTCGCCCGCACCTACCCCAGCGCCAAGACGCAGCAGCTTGCCGAGACCAGACTCCTGAACCTCGCTGAAGCGCTTGGTTACGAGCCGTCTCCTCACCGCCTCAACAAGCAGAGCCGGGAGATACGACCCTTCTCGCATTCCGAGCTTCCCGCCTTCGAGAGCTGGGCCGCGTCGAGGTCCACCGACCGAGCCCGCCGGGATTCTTATGGGCTTCTCGCGCTTGCCGGTGGCGCAGGCCTCGGTGCGACCGAGATCGCCGCGGTCCGTGGCCGGGACTTGACGCGCACTCCGGCTGGCTGGGTCGTCCGTGTGACCGGAAAGGCGCCGCGAAGCATCCCCATCCGAATCGGGTGGAATTCGTACGCAGACATCGCTTTCGAGGGACTCGGCGACGATGACTACGCGGTCATCCCCCACCGCAAGGAGTCCTCGCGGGAGATCGCGCTGATGCACTACGGCGCCCGATACGACGGTCCTGCTATTCGGCGCCTCCGCATCACCTGGATCGTGGACCAGATCAACGTTCTGCCCCTGGCGAGCATCGTCTACGCGGCCGGCTTCAAGAACGTCTCGTCCCTCCTTCGCTACGCGCCCTTGGCCAAGGTCATGCCCGAGGTTGAGCTTCACGCGCTTCTCCGCTCAACGGGAGCGACTCAGTGACCGGCAAGCCCTCTTTCCATGACGAGGAGTTCTTCAACGGCATCTACACGGCCGACCGGATCGTCAGCGGATCGACCAAGACGACCAAGTTCCGCGGCGCCGACGCCCGTGAGTGGATGACTTTCCTCCGTTCATCGGGTGTCATCGAGCTCCTCGCGACATGGCGCGCGGAGGACCGCGAGAAGAAAGCCCCGGGCGGTGCCAAACCGAAGATCGATGACCTGGCCATCCTGACCGTGGTGATGATGCTCCTGTCGGAGCAGTCCATGATCTTCGTGCGCGAGATGGGCCGCGTCTTCGAACACCGTCTCGACGATGAAGCCCGTCGCGAGCTCGGCATCGCTCACCTGTACGACAACGACAAGCCCAACGACTGGTACTTCCTGGCATGGCGGGCCATGCACCGCATCATCGACCTCTGGGACGCCTGGCCGGCGCCCCGCCGCCTGCTCACCCGGGACGAGCGGAGCAGCCTGGACGCGCTCCGGGACAAGAACATCGAACGCCGCGCACACGAGCGCAGCATGACCTTCACGAACACGCTGCTGGAGGCCACCGCCCAGAACCTGCCTCGAGCCGTGCGACGTCAGCGTCTCGCGCTCTCCGTCGACCAGACAGTGCTGCGTGCACCGAGCCAGAAGAACCGTTGGCCGCGGGAGAACGGCGTCGAGCAGCCCATGTTCATCGCGGGCACGGACAAGGAACAGCCGAAGTACGCGATGGAACTCGAAGCTGACCTGTACCCGATCGACAAGGGAGAGAAGGAACGCGTCTTCAGCAAGCACACCAAGGAGAACGGCAAGGCGAGCGTCAAGCAGGCACGGAGCCGGTGGCTGCTCGCCTACACCGCGAACCTCATCATCGACGTCAACGAGGACCCTTCAGGGGACCCCACCGAAGCACCACAGCTGATCCGTGGGGCGAGCCTGACGACGCCCAACAAAGGCATCGGGTTCCACACCGTCGAGCTCGTGAAGAACATCCAGGAACGCGGGTACGACATCGCGCGCCTCTCGTCCGACCTCGGGTACTCCGCGGGTCTCACGATGGAGGACTTCCACCGTCCGATGAGAGAGCTCGGCGTCGGCCTCGTCTTCGACTACAACCGCGCGAACCAGACCGGTGTGCGGGGCCAGGTCGGCGGAGCCAAGCTCGTTGAAGGCGGTCAGTTCTGCCCCGGCACACCGAAGCGACTCCTCGATGCAACGGTGCGGCGCAACAACAAGGAGATCGACAACGTCGAGTGGTCCCAGCAGATCGACGAGCGTGACGCATACCGACTCCACAAGAAGGAGGGTCCCGACGCCAACGGCAACGTGAAGATGCGCTGCCCAGCCCTCGGCCCGAGTGCGACGGTCGAGTGCCCCCTCCGCAAGCTCGACAAGCGTGCATCGCCGGACAAGGAACGCCGGCAGGTGCTGCGCGCCAACGTCCCCAAGCAGACAGATAAGGTCTGCTGCCAGACCTCGATCAAGGTGCGCCCGGAGGACGGCGAGAAGATGAACCAGATGCTGCCTTATGGCAGCAAGGAGTGGTCCAAGACCTACCGCCGCGACCGCAACAGCATCGAGAGCTTCAACGCCTTCATCAAGACCGGTCCCGAGCGCATCGCCGACTCCAGTGCACGGCGCCTGCGCGGTCTCGCCGCTCAGCAGTTCCTTCTCGCCATGCTCGCGACGGCCGCCAACATCCGCAAGATCGTCACCTTCCTCGCCGCCAAGCACCGAGCGCCGAAGGACCGCGACCGCCGCGTCGCGAAGGGCCTGACGCCGGTGCCTGCACGGCGCACCCGCCGTCGTGATGCCGAGGGCATGAGCAACTACCGCGCCGACTACGTCCGACCCGAACTGTCCCCGTTCCCGACGAGTGGACCCACCGTCGATCCGCCTCCGCGAACGTAGGCCCAGGCCCGTTCCAAGGCACCACACCCGAGCCTTCCGCTATCCCCCACCGCTCACGAGTCAATCCGGCGCGCCCAGAAGGGCGCGTCGCTTCGTCGTTTAAGCCGCCCGCACGCCTGGTGGCCGAGAGGGAGAGGCCAAGAGGTCCCGAACCCCTCGCCGGGAAGCGCTTCTTGGCCCAGAAACGGAAGAAAGCCCCCGAGCTACTCGGGGGCTTTCTTCTCGGGCTGAGTTCCGCAAACGAATTTCGGATGATGCGCAAACAACCCTGTGGCGGTACCGGTGGGATTTGAACCCACGGTGGAGTTAACCCCCACACATGTTTTCGAGACATGATCCTTCGGCCGCTCGGACACGGTACCGAGTACGAGTTTAGTACATCCGGCGGCAGGGACGAAACCGGGGGATTGTTCGTCCACCGCACCGCGCCTCCTCGGGGTTGTGCACAGGGTGCACAGACGCTCGGCGCGGGCATCAGAGCCGGGCGTAGCCTCGGCCCATGCCCTCACGCCACACCTTCACCGCCTTCCTCTCGGGCGTCGGCGTCACCCTCGCCACCACGGCCGCGGCCGGCGCCGGCGTCAGCCACTTCATGCAGCGCCGCAACGCGGCCGCCGCCGACCTGAACGCCCTGCTGCCCGTCCACTCCGCCTGGTGGCGCGACCGCTTCGACCGCAAGGGCAAGCTGCTCTACGTCGCGATGGGCGACTCCGCGGCCCAGGGCATCGGCGCCTCGAGCCCGGCCCGCAGCTACGTCGGCCGCCTCTCGGCCTACATGCGCCGCCAGAGCCACACGTCGCTGCGCGTCGTCAACCTCAGCGTCAGCGGCTCGACCACCTGGCTCTGCCGCAAAGACCAGCTGCCCAAGTTCGAGAAGTACGAACCCGACATCGTCACCGTGGCCATCGGCGCCAACGACATCATCCAGTTCAACCCTGAGTCGTTCGAGAAGAACCTCCGCGTCATCTACGGCGCCCTGCCCTCACACGCCATCGTCGGCGACCTGCCCGCCATGTGGATTCCCGACCGCGAGAAGAAGCTCGTCGAGGCCAACGCCATCGTCCGCCGCGTCGCCGGCGAGTTCGGCCTCACCGTCGCCCCGCTCTACGAGACCACCCGCCGCCAGGGCTTCTTCCGCACCTACCGCAACTCGGCTGGAGACCTCTTCCACCCCAACGACCGCGGCTACCGCGTCTGGGCCTCGGCCTTCGAACCCGCCATCACCGCCCGCCTCGCCCGCATCGCCGCCGACGAAGCCGCCACCGCGCACGAAGCCCGCGAGGCCGAAGCCGTCGCCGCCCACACGGCCGCCACGTCCCCGACGGGCGGCTCCGCCGATGTCGGGGGCGCCTCCTAGGCTGACGGTATGGCTCGCACCACCACTCCCCCGTTCCGCTGCACCGAGTGCGGGTGGACGTCGCTCAAGTGGGCCGGGCGCTGCGGCGAGTGCCAGAAGTGGGGCACCGTCGTCGACGTCACCTCGGCCCTCGTCAGCGCCCGCGGCACCGCCTCCGTCCGCGTCGAAGGCGACCGCATCGCCCGACCCATCACCCAGGTCGAAGCCAACAGCGTCGCCTACTGGCCCAGCGGCATCGCCGAGTTCGACCGCGTCCTCGGCGGCGGCATCGTCCCCGGCGCCGCCATCCTGCTCAGCGGCGAACCCGGCGTCGGCAAGTCCACCCTGCTGCTCGAGGTCGCCTCCCGCGCCGCCGCCACCGGCGCCCGCGTCCTCTACGTGACCGCCGAAGAAAGCGCCTCACAGGTCCGCCTCCGCGCCCAACGCACCGGCGCCATGCACGACAACCTCTTCCTCGCCGCCGAGGTCGACCTCTCGGTCATCCTCGGCCAGATCGACCAGGTCGACCCCCAACTCGTCATCGTCGACTCGGTGCAGACCGTCTCCTCCTCGACCATCGACGGCATCGCCGGCGGCACCTCCCAGGTGCGCGAGGTCGCCTCGACCCTCATCCGCGTCAGCAAAGACCGCAACCTGCCCGTCCTGCTCGTCGGCCACGTCACCAAAGACGGCACCATCGCCGGCCCCCGCCTGCTCGAACACCTCGTCGACGTCGTCTGCCAGTTCGAAGGCGACCGTCAGACCGCGCTCCGCTTCATCCGCGCCCACAAGAACCGCTTCGGCCCCACCGACGAAGTCGGCTGCTTCGAGATGACCGGCGACGGCATCGCCGAGGTCGCCGACCCCAGCGGCCTCTTCATGTCCCGCAACGGCACCCCCGTCAGCGGCACCTGCATCACCGTCGCCATGGAAGGCCGCCGCGCCCTGCCGGTCGAGGTCCAGGCGCTCATCGTCGCCAGCTCGACGCCCCAACCCCGCCGCGTCGTCAACGGTGTCGACTCCTCCCGCGTCGCCATGCTGCTCGCCGTGCTCGAACGCCGCGCCGGCATCCGCCTCGGCGACGCCGACGTCTACGTCAGCACCGTCGGCGGCATCAAGATCACCGAACCCGGCGCCGACCTCGCCATCGCCCTCGCCCTCGCCAGCGCCAGCCGCGAGAAACCCTTCCCCCAGACCATGGCCGCCGTCGGCGAGATCAGTCTCGCCGGCGAGATCCGCCCCGTGTCCTCCCCCAAGCAACGCGCCTCCGAAGCCCGCCGCCTCGGCTTCACCCAGCTCGTCGACGCCGAGTCAGGCAACCTGCGCGAAGCGCTCCGCCGGGCGTTCAGCGCCGCCGGCTCCGAACGCGACCGCGAGCTCGACCGGGCCTTCTGAGTCGACTCGACCCGCGCCTCCTGAGCCGGGAGTCGACCAGCGCAATCTGAGCCGACCCACGACTCCGGACGTCGGGTCGACCCAGGCCATCTGACCCGCCTCGTGACTTGACCCGCCTCTCCTGACCCGGAGTAGGAGTCAGGGCCAGGCGCGACTCCTAGCCCGAAGCCGCGCGCACCGTTCGGCACGTCGGCACGTCGGCACGTCGGCACGTCGGCACGTCCCGCATGGTCCAGCACGTCGGCACGTCCGGCACCTCCGACACCGGGCGCGAGTGGGCAGAAAATGCGGCTGCCACGCACACGACGAGCACCTTCTGCCCACTCGACGGCCGCGCCCGCACCCGCGCCCAAGAGCACGAACACCGCCCCATCGAGTGGTCCCGAACCGTCCCTCCGACGCACCCGAAGGACGATCTGCGACCACTCGACCCGCGCCTCCGGAACCGAGGCCCCACACACCGGCCCGGCCCACACGAGACCAGGGCACGAGTGGGCAGAAGATGCTCCTCCCCCGCCCACGACGAGCATCTTCTGCCCACTCGGCCCCACGTCCCGACCGCCCGATCCCCCGCACCGACCCGGCATCGCCCGCACCGGGGTACACCCGGGTCGGCGGCCTAACCAGGCACCTGCACCCCGCTCCACGCGGATTCTCAGCCCACACGCCGCGCTGGTCCCGGCCAACCCCCTGACCGGCCCTTAACCTGTGCCCATGTCGACGTTCAAGAACCCGGTCGGGCCGCAACCGCCCTCGGTCTACTGGCGTCGTCGCGCGGTGCTCGCGCTCGGTCTGATCGCGGTCGTGGTCATCATCGTGTTGATCGTCGTCCGCCCCGGGTCCGGCTCGGCAGAACCCGGTGCCGCCGCGACGACCACCGCGCCCCCGGCCGACACCGCCCCCAGCGAACCGGCCGCCACCGAGACCGCCCCCGCGGCCGACGCCACCGCCGACCCGGCCGACACCTCGACCGAGGGCGCCTCCGACGCCGCGACCTGCTCGACCCGCGACATCGAACTCAAGCCCGTCACCGACAAGACGAGCTACGCCGCGACCGAACTGCCGCAGATCTCGATGTCGATCACCAACTCGGGCCGCGCCGACTGCTCGATCGACCTCGGCTCGGCGCAACAGACCCTCGTCATCACGAGCGGCGAAGAGCAGTACTGGTCGTCGAAGGACTGCCAGGTCAACGGCACCAACCAGGTCGTCACGCTCACCGCCGGCCAGACCCTCAGCACTCCCCCCATCGCCTGGGACCGCACGCGCTCGTCCACCGACACCTGCGAGTCGACCTCGCGCGAACCCGTCACCGCCGGCGGCGCGACCTACCGCCTCGCCGTCTCGGTCGGCGACATCACCTCCGCCGACACCGCCCAGATGATCCTGAACTGACAGTGACCCACCCGTGAACGCAGCCACCCCCTCCTCCGAGCCCGTCGACCCCCGCGAGCCCGTCGACCCGGCCGACCGCAACGGAACCTTCCGCTCCGAGTCGCTCGAGCTGGCCCTCGCCGCCCAGGACGCCGCCGCCGTCGCCTTCGCCCTGCGGCACGACGTGGTCGTCGTCCCGAAGCTCGTGCTGCCGACCGACGCGAGCGCCGCCGCCGGCTCCGCACCCTCCACCGGTGGCCCCGACGACGGAGCCCTCCCCGACGAAGGCGACCAGGTCCGCGTCTTCGGTCGCGAGAACACCGACAAGCGCATCCTGCTGCTCTTCTCGTCGGACGACACCTACGCCGCGATGGTCCCCGACGACCCCAACCGCCAGGTCATGCTCTACGACGCGCTCTCGCTGCGCGCGTTCCTCGAGGCCCACCTCGACGTCATCGAGCAGGTCTTCTTCGACATCGCCGGCCCGCACACCATGGCCGCCAACCCCGAGGACCTCCTCAAGGCCCTCGGCTAGCGCCCGAGCCCCCAGAGCCCAGGAGGCGCGGGTCGAGTGGTCCCGAATCGTCCTTCCCAGCGGGGCGAGGGACGATTCGCGACCACTCGACCGGCCGCAGCGAACGCGAGTTCGTGCGCGAGTTCGCGAACGACTACAGCGCGGGCAGCGCCTTCAGCATCCGCGAGTTGCCCAGCGTGTTCGGCTTCACCCGGGCCAGGTCGAGGAACTCCGCGACACCTTCGTCGGTCGAGCGCACGAGCTCGCCGTAGACGTCCGGCGACACGAGCCCCTCGTCGCCCACGTTGAGGTACCCGTGCTTCTCGAAGAAGTCGACCTCGAACGTCAGGCAGAACAGCCGGCCGATCTCGAGCTTGCGGGCCGCCCCTTCGAGCGACTCGAGGAGGCGGTGGCCGACCCCCTTGCGGATCCACGCGGCGTCGAGGGCGAGCGTGCGCACCTCGGCCAGGTCGTCCCACATGACGTGCAGCGCGCCGCAGCCGATCGGGACCCCGTCGGGCCCGACAGCGATCTGGAACTCCTGGACGTCGCCGTACAGCGTCACGAGGTCCTTGCCGAGCAGGATGCGCTTCTGCACGAACGGCTCGCACAGCCGCTGGATGTGCGGCACGTCGCTGACGACCGCGTTCCGCACCGTGATGCCGTGTCGGTCGGCCCCGCCGAGCTGGTCGGCACCGCCGGGTCCGTCGGCACCGGTGGGCGCGTCTGCCGCGTCTGACATGGGACTCCCTCGAAGACCACGACCCGAGGAGGCGCGGGCCGCCGCCCAGCCTAGCGACGCGTTCGCGACCCGGCCCCGGGTACGCCGAAGGGCGGCCTCCGTCGTGGAAGACCGCCCCGGGCGTCGAAGGCGACCCGCGCCTCCTTCGGTGTTGCTGTCGTGCCGGTGTTGCTGTCGTGCTGGTGTCGCGCCTAGCTCTCGATCTCGGGGGCGTCGCCCACGAGGACCTCTTCGCGACCCGGCTGACGCGAGGTGGCGAAGGTGAACTCTCCGTCGACGAAGTCGACCTGGACGTGGTCGCCCGCGTTGAGCTCACCCTGCAGGATGCGCTCGGAGAGCCGGTCTTCGACCTCGTGCTGGATGGCACGACGCAGCGGCCGGGCACCGAGCGACGGGTCGAACCCGATCTCGATGAGCCGCTCTTTCGCGGACTGCGAGAGCACGGCCGTCATGTCGCGGTCGAGCAGACGGTCGGACAGGCGCTTGATGAACAGGTCGACGATCTGCAGCAGCTCTTCCTGGTTGAGCTGCGGGAACACGATCGTCTCGTCGACGCGGTTCAGGAACTCGGGCTTGAAGTGCTTCTTGAGCTCTTCGGTGACCTTCGAACGCATGCGCTCGTAGGAGGTCGCCGTGTCGCCCTCGATCTGGAAGCCGACGGGGCCGCCGGTGATGTCCTTCGTGCCGAGGTTGGTCGTCATGATGATGACCGTGTTCTTGAAGTCGACGACACGACCCTGACCGTCGGTGAGACGACCCTCTTCGAGCACCTGCAACAGCGAGTTGAAGATGTCGGGGTGGGCCTTCTCGATCTCGTCGAACAGCACCACGGAGAACGGCTTGCGGCGGACCTTCTCGGTCAGCTGCCCGCCCTCTTCGAAGCCGACGAACCCGGGAGGGGCACCGAACAGACGCGAGACGGTGTGCTTCTCGCCGTACTCGGACATGTCGAGCGAGATCAGCGCGCCCTCGTCGTCGAACAGGAACTCGGCGAGCGCCTTGGCCAGCTCGGTCTTGCCGACGCCCGTGGGCCCGGCGAAGATGAACGAGCCGGAGGGACGCTTGGGGTCCTTCAGGCCGGCACGCGTGCGGCGGATGGTCTTCGAGAGGGCCGCGATGGCCTGCTCTTGTCCGATGACGCGCTGGTGCAGGGCCTTCTCCATGAAGACGAGACGCGAGGTCTCTTCTTCGGTGAGCTTGAAGACCGGGATGCCCGTGGCCTGGGCCAGGACCTCGGCGATGATGCCCTCGTCGACGGTTCCGCCGGCTCCGGCCTCGCCCGAACGCCACGTCTTCTCGAGACGCAGGCGCTCACCGAGCAGCTTCTTCTCTTCGTCGCGCAGCGACGCGGCCTTCTCGAAGTCCTGGTCCTCGATCGCGCCCTCTTTCTGGCCGCGGACGCCGGCGATGCGCTCGTCGAACTCGCGCAGCTCGGGCGGTGCGGACAGGATCGACAGACGCAGGCGGGCGCCGGCCTCGTCGATCAGGTCGATGGCCTTGTCGGGCAGGAAGCGGTCGCTGACGTAACGGTCGGCGAGGTTCGCCGCCGCGACGATGGCGCCGTCGGTGATCGACACCTTGTGGAAGGCCTCGTACTTGTCGCGCAGCCCCTTGAGGATGTTGATCGCGTGGGGCAGCGAGGGCTCGTTGACCTGCACGGGCTGGAAGCGGCGCTCGAGGGCGGCGTCCTTCTCGAAGTGCTTGCGGTACTCGTCGAGCGTGGTCGCACCGATCGTCTGCAGCTCGCCACGGGCGAGCAGCGGCTTGAGGATCGACGCGGCGTCGATGGCGCCCTCGGCGGCACCCGCACCCACGAGGGTGTGGATCTCGTCGATGAAGACGATGATGTCGCCGCGCGTGCGGATCTCTTTGGTGACCTTCTTCAGGCGCTCCTCGAAGTCACCGCGGTAGCGGCTGCCGGCGATGAGCGAGCCGAGGTCGAGCGAGTAGAGCTGCTTGTCCTTCAGGGTCTCGGGGACCTCGCCCTTGACGATCGCCTGGGCCAGGCCCTCGACGACGGCGGTCTTGCCGACGCCGGGCTCACCGATCAGGACGGGGTTGTTCTTCGAGCGACGGGAGAGGATCTGCATGACCCGCTCCATCTCTTTCTCGCGCCCGATGACCGGGTCGAGCTTGTTGTCGCGCGCGGCCTGCGTCAGGTTGCGACCGAACTGGTCGAGCACCTGGCTGCCGCCCTGCGCGCCCTGGGTCTGTTCGCCGCCCACGGCCACCGCCTCTTTCCCCTGGTAGCCGGAGAGGAGCTGGATGACCTGCTGGCGGACCCGGTTGAGGTCGGCGCCGAGCTTCACGAGCACCTGGGCGGCGACTCCTTCACCCTCGCGGATGAGGCCGAGCAGGATGTGCTCGGTGCCGATGTAGTTGTGGCCGAGCTGCAGCGCCTCGCGCAGGCTCAGCTCGAGGACCTTCTTCGCACGAGGCGTGAAGGGGATGTGGCCGGTCGGCTGCTGCTGGCCCTGGCCGATGATGTCTTGCACCTGCTCGCGCACGGCGTCGAGCGAGATGCCCAGCGACTCGAGGGCCTTGGCGGCGACGCCTTCGCCCTCGTGGATCAGACCGAGCAGGATGTGCTCGGTGCCGATGTAGTTGTGGTTCAGCATCTTCGCCTCTTCTTGGGCGAGGACGACGACGCGACGGGCACGGTCGGTGAATCTCTCGAACATCTTCTTTGCTCCCTAGGTGGCGGGGTGGTTGTCGCCACCGAATGTGCATCTGGCGCCCGCAGGGTTCGGCACCGGTTTACAGAGAGAGTAACCAGGCCCCGCGGCTTAATCTGCCCCTGTTCGCTGGGGGCATAGAGCAGTGCGCAGGCGGGCTGACAGGGCGCGCTGACAGGGGTGGCGGCTAGCCTCGCGTCCATGGGCAAGTTCACGGTCGGCCTCGTTCCGCACCCCACGAAGTCGGTGCTCGACAGCGTCGAGATCATCCGCGGCTGGACGACCCGCTCACAGGCGCACCTCGTCGCCATGACGAGCGACGCGGCCCGGGTCGGCGACGGCGTCGAGCTGGTCGACGAGCGCACCTTCCGCGAGCGCGTCACCGTCGTGGTGGCCCTCGGCGGCGACGGCACGATGCTGGGCGCCATGCGGCTCGTCGCCGAACGTCCCGTGCCCGTGCTGGGTGTCAACTACGGCAACGTGGGCTTCCTGGTCGAGGTCGAGCCGCACGAGTTGCCCGAAGCGCTCGACCGCGTCGGCCAGAAGCAGTTCTCGCTCGAACCGCACCACGCCCTCGAGGTCACGCACTCGACGACCGGCTTCGAGAACACCTACCTGGCCTTCAACGACGCCTCGGTGGCCCGCCGCCCGGGCGAGGGCGTCGTCTCGGCCGACCTCGTGCTCGACGAGACGCCCTACGGCTACTACAAGGCCGACGCGATCGTCGCGGCGACGCCGGCCGGCTCGACCGCCTACAACTACGCCGCGGGCGGGCCGATCCTGTCGCCCGCGATCGCCGCCGTCGTGGTCACCCCGGTGGCGCCGATGTCGGGCATCGACCGCTCGGTCGTCCTCGGCCCGCGCGAACAGCTGCGGTTCGAGATCGGCGACGGCACGCACTCGGCGGCGCTCGAGGTCGACGGCCGCGTGGTCGCCGACGTCAGCGAGGGCTGCGTCATCAGGCTCGTGCTGCGACGAGACGCCGGCCAGGTGATCCGGCTCGACGCCGACCGGCACGGCCGCAAGGGCCGCCTCAAGCTCAGCCTGCTCGACCTGCCGCTGAGAGAAGACCAGCTGCTCGAGCTCGTCCCGACCGACGTCCGGGCCCGCTTCCGCGAACGCGCCGAGCGCGCCGGCGGCCTCGCCGGTGTCGCCCACGACGACGACACCGCCGTCACCGGCATCAGCCCCCTGCACTGACGCGGCCGCCCGGGGGCATCAGCCCCGGGCACCGACGCACCCGCCTCCAGGAGGCGCGGTGCGCGGTGGTCGCGCACCGCGCCTCCTGCGCTCTGCCGCCGTCGTGCGGCCCGGCCGCTCGGCCGCCGCGAACCCGGGCGGTTTCGGCCACGGCGGGCGGTCGCGGACGGGGCT
>NZ_JXQZ01000026.1 GCF_000878135.1 Frigoribacterium sp. MEB024 | reverse complement strand
CGAGCACGCGGCGCGGCACCGGGCGCGGACGGATCGGCTCGCCACGACGGTCCTGGCCCGGGACCGGTCGTGAACGGCGGCCGTAGAGCACCTCGGACGAGTCGAGCAGCCACGGCACGAGCGAGATCGTCACACCGTGCACGAGCATGAGCTTCTGACGGATGCGGCGGCTCTTGTGGTTGTGCAGTGCGGCCTCCCACCAGTGGCCGACGATGTAGATGGGCGTGTAGACCGTCACGACCTCGCTGCCGTGCTCTTCACGGTGCGCCTTGATGTACTTGATCAACGGCATGCTGATGTCGCGGTACGGCGAGGCGACGATGCGCAGCGGCACGTCGATGTCCTGCTCGGCCCACTGTCGTTGCAGCAGCGCCGTGGCCTCGTCGTCGATGCCCACGTGGATCGCCTCGAGCGACTCGTGGCGTGCGGCGATGGCGTAGTCGAGGGCCTTCAGCACGGGTTTCTGCATGGTGCCGACCAGCACGATCGCGTGGTCGCCGTGCGAGCCGAACTGCGTCGTGGCGTCGGGTTCGATCTCGACGAGCACGTCGCGGTAGTAGCGGTTCACGCCGAGCATCAGCACGAACAGGATCGGCATGATGACGAACACCAGCCACGCGCCGTGCGTGAACTTCGTCACCGTCACGACGATCAGCACCGACGCGGTCAGGAGCGCACCGAATGCGTTGATGCCGCGGGCGCGGTACACGGCACCCCGGTCGGCGCATCCCTCGCGCAGCATGCGCGTCCAGTGCACGACCATGCCGGTCTGGCCGAGCGTGAACGAGACGAAGACGCCGATGATGTACAGCTGGATGAGCCCCGTGACGCTGGCCTGGTACACGAGCAGGATGGCGCAGGCCACGAGGGCCAGCACGATCACGCCGTTCGAGTAGATCAGTCGGTCGCCGCGCGTGTTGAGCGCCTTGGGGGCGTACTGGTCGCGGGCGAGGATCGAACCGAGCAGCGGGAACCCGTTGAACGCCGTGTTCGCCGCCAGCAGCAGCACCGCCGCCGTGCAGGCCTGGATCACGTAGAACGGGATGCCGAACAGTGCGCCGCCGAACACCGCGCTCGCGATCTGCGCGATGAGGCTGCGCTGCGGCGTGGTGGCACAGTCAACGAACCCTTGCAGGTCGCAGGCGTCCTCGGCGTAGTGCACCTTCGCGATCAGGGCGACGGCGACGAGGCCGGCGAACAGGACGATGGCGATGCTGCCCATCAGCACGAGGGTCTTCTGGGCGTTCTGCACCTTGGGGCGTCGGAACGCGGGCACGCCGTTCGCGATGGCCTCGACGCCGGTCAGGGCCGAGCAGCCGCTCGAGAACGCCCGGAGCAGCAACAGCACGAAGGCGGCCTGCGTGAGCTGGTCGGCCTGCACCGTGTACTCGGCGCTCTCGGCGACGGGCGGGTCGCCGAGGGCGGTGCGCACCAGCGCGATGACGATCATGACGAAGACGCTCGACACGAACAGGTAGGTGGGGATCGCGAAGGCCTTGCTCGACTCGCGCACGCCGCGCAGGTTGACGGCGGCCAGCAGGATGACGAAGAAGATCGCGAGCTCGACACGCACCGGCGCCAGTTCGGGCACGGCCGAGATGATGTTGTCGACGCCCGAGGCGACCGACACGGCCACCGTCATGACGTAGTCGACGAGCAGCGCCGAGGCGACCACGAGCCCGGCCTTCTCGCCGAGGTTCTTGTGGGCGACTTCGTAGTCGCCGCCGCCCGACGGGTACGCCTTGATCAACTGGCGGTACGAGGCGACCACGACCAGCAGCAGGACGACCACCGCGACGGCGACCCACGGTGCGAGCGTGAGGAACCCGAGGCCGCCGATCAGCAGGATCATCAGCAGCTCCTGCGGCGCGTACGCCACCGAGCTGAGCGGGTCGCTGGCGAAGATCGGCAGTGCGAGGTGCTTCGGCAGCAGCTGCCCCTCGAGCTTCTCCGAGGGCAGGGGTTCACCGATCAGCCAACGCTTCGGCGACCGGGTGTCGTTGGTCACGAGCGGCGACTCTACTCCCGTGCGAGGGCGTGTCAACTTCGCTCGCGGGCGGTTTATTCCCGGTCAGCGCGGGTCCGTCCGAACTGGTTCGTACCGGCCGTGGGCTTCGGGCTCAGGCGGACGAGGAGGCGCGGGCCGGCACCACGACGGAGGTCGCCACCCGCCGCCGGGCGAACAACGGCAACGTGATCGCCACGAGCGGGCCGATCAGCAGGGCCTCGGCCGCCGTGCCGATGCCGACCTGGCCGCCGAGCAGCCAGCCCACCGCGAGCACCGAGACCTCGATGGCGGTGCGGGCGACGCCCACCCGCCAACCCAGCCGGGCGTGCAGGCCGAGCATGAGGCCGTCACGCGGGCCCGGCCCGAAGTCGGCCCCGATGTAGAGACCGCTCGCGACGGCGAGCAACAGCAGGCCACCCGCGAAGGTCAGGCCCTGTGCCCACCACTCGGTCTGCTGCGGCAGGACGCGCAAGCCGAGGTCGGCGACCGGACCGATCATCAGGGTGTTGGCGATCGTGCCGAAGCGGGGTCGCTGGCGCAGGGGGATCCAGAGCAGCAGGACGACCAAGCTCGTGACGAACGTGACGGTGCCGAAGGTCAACCCGGTGTGCCGCACGAGGCCCTGAGAGAGCACGTCCCAGGGGGCGACGCCGATGCCGGCGCGGATCATGACGGCGATGGCGAAGCCGTAGGCGGTCAGGCCGACGAACAACTGCAGCAGGCGACACGAGAGGAGCATGAGGTCGATCCAAACGTCCGACTGGCCTGGTGGCAAGGGTCCAATCGGCCTAGGGTGGCCGCGTGACCAACCTCGACCACGGTGCCACCACCGTCTCGTCGCGAGCGCTCGGGGTGCTGCTCGACTCGTGGCGCGCCTCCTCGGCTCCCGGCTACCTGGCGCTCGCCGACCGCATCCGTTTGCTCGTGCTCGACGGGCGGCTGCCCGTCGGCACGCGCCTGCCGTCCGAACGCGACCTCTGTGCGCACCTCGGTGTCAGCCGGACGACCGTCGCCGCGGCGTATGCCGCCCTCCGCGACTCGGGCCACGTCGACAGCGTCCGCGGCAGCGGCAGCGTCGTCCGCCTGCCGGCTCGTGCCTCGGTGCCTCGCCCGACGACGACCGAGGGGCTGCTCGACCTGACGAAGGCGGCGCTGCCCGCGGTCGACGGCATCGCCGAGGCGGCGCAACGGGCGGCGGGGCGGCTCGGCGCGTATCTGGACGACCCGGGCTACGACCCGGTCGGGCGACCGGTGCTGCGCGAGGCGATCGCCGAACGGTACCGACGGCGGGGGCTCGAGACCAGTGCCGACCAGATCGTCGTGACCCTCGGGGCGCAGCACGCGATCGCGCTGCTCGCCCGCGTGCTGGTCTCGCGCGGTGACCGGGCCGTCGTCGAGGCACCCGGCTACCCACACGCCTTCGAGGCCCTCCGCGGCGCCGGCGCCCGCCTGGTGCCGGTCAGCGTCACCGTCGACGACGGCTGGGACGAAGCGGCGCTGATGCAGACCCTGCGGCGCACGAGCCCGCCGGTGGCCTACCTGATGCCCGACTTCCACAACCCCACGGGCGCGACGATGCCCGCCGACCAGCGGGTGCGCGTGCTCGAGGCGGCGGCCGCCGAGGGCACCGTGGTGATCGCCGACGAGACCATGGCCGAGATGGCCATCGACGGGGTGGAGCCGGGCTCGCGCGTCGAGCGGCCCCTGCCGATGGCCGCGTACGGACGGGCCGTCACGATCGGCTCGGTCGGCAAGTCGCTCTGGGGCGGTCTGCGCATCGGCTGGATACGCGCCGAACGCCCGCTCGTCGACCGGCTCGTGCGCGCCCGCTCGGCGGGCGACCTCGGCACTCCCGTGCTCGAGCAGCTGGTGGTCGCCGAGCTGCTCGGCGACTTCGACCGCGTGCTGGAGGCGCGGGCCGGCCACCTACGCCGAGGTCGCGACCGCGTCGTCCACGGCCTCCGCGAGGCGTTCCCGTCCTGGCAGGTGCCGTCGCCGGCGGGCGGGCTCACCACTTGGGTCGGCCTCGGAGCGCCGGTCAGCTCGCAGCTCACCCTCGCCGCCCGCCGAGAAGGGCTGCTGCTCGCCGCCGGGCCGGTGTTCGGGATCGACGGAGCGTTCGAACGGTTCCTGCGCGTGCCGTTCTCGTACGCCGACAGCGACACCGACCGCGCGCTCGCGGCCCTGCGCGCGGCGTGGGACGGGGTCGACGGGGTGCAGGCGCCGGCCTCGCCGCTGCTGGCCGAGGTGGTCTGAGCCGGGGCGTGCAGTCGGCTCGTCCCCATCACGGTGACCGGGCGGCGATCTGCACAGCATGTAAGGAAGCGCCGCCAGTTCCCAGAGAGGCTGGTGACAATGGAGGCGCGGTGCACGTCGTTCACCGCGCCTCCTCCGCTCTCCCTCTCACCACCGGAGCACCGTGCACCTGCTGTCCGTCTTCAGCCTGCGCAACCGCGCGCTGATCGCCCTCGTCACCATCGTCGTCGCCGTCTTCGGTGGCATCGCCCTCACCTCGCTCAAGCAAGAGCTCGCACCGAACGTGCAGTTCCCGCAGATCGCGATCGTCAGCTCGTACCCGGGTGCCACGCCCGAGGTCGTGAACGAGGACGTCTCGACCCCGATCGAGCAGGCCGTCCAGATCATCCCCGGCCTCGAGGGCACCTCGGCGACCTCGAGCACCTCGCAGAGCACGGTGTCGGCCGAGTTCACCTACGGCACCGACCTCGACTCGGCCGAGCAGAAGATCCAGTCGGCGATCAACCGGCTCTCGCTGCCCGACTCGGTCGACACCCAGGTCGTCACGGGCAGCCTCGACGACCTGCCGGTCATCCAGATCGCCGTCACCGGCTACGACTCGGCCGACTCGCAGGCCCTGGTCGACCGGCTGACCACCGTCACGGTGCCCGACCTGCAGAAGCTCGACGGCGTCCGCGAGGCGTCCATCTACGGCGACGCCGGCCAGCGCGTCACCATCTCGCCCGACCAGACGGCGCTCACCGCCGCGGGGCTGACGACCGCCGCCTTCCAGGACGCCCTCGACGCCAACGGCACGTTGATCCCCGGCGGCACCATCACGCAGGACGGCAAGACCCTGTCGATCCAGGCCGGGCAGCGGATCACCAGCGTCGACGAGATCCGCGCCCTGCCGCTGCTCGGCGGGACCTCGGCCACCACGATCGGCGACGTCGCCGACGTTCAGCTGACCGGTGCCCCCGTCACCTCGATCAGCCGCGTCGACGGGCAGGACGCCCTCACGGTCGCCATCACCAAGACCCTCGACGCCAACACCGTCGACGTGTCGCAGACCGTCCGCGACGCCATCCCGAGCCTCGCCTCCGACCTGGGTGACGGCGTGGAGCTCACGGTCGTGTTCGACCAGGCGCCGTTCATCCAGCAGTCGATCGACGCGCTCGCCGAAGAGGGGCTGCTCGGCCTCGTGTTCGCCGTGATCGTCATCCTGATCTTCCTGCTGTCGATCCGGTCGACCATCGTCACCGCGATCAGCATCCCGACGAGCGTGCTGATCACGTTCATCGGGCTGCAGGCGGCGGACTACACGTTGAACATCCTCACCCTGGGTGCGCTGACGATCGCCATCGGCCGCGTGGTCGACGACTCGATCGTCGTCATCGAGAACATCAAGCGGCACCTCACCGCGGGCGTCGACCGGCTCGAGGCGATCAAGGTCGGCGTGCGCGAGGTGGCGGGTGCCATCACCGCGTCGACGGTCACGACCGTCGTGGTGTTCCTGCCGCTGGCGTTCGTCGGCAACATCACCGGCGAGCTGTTCCGACCGTTCGCCCTGACGGTCACCATCGCGCTCGTCGCGTCGCTGTTCGTCGCGCTCACGATCGTGCCGGTGCTGGCGTACTGGTTCCTGCGGGCGCCGAAGGCCCACAAGCACGCTCCGGGAGGCGAGGCCGCCGCCGTCGAGGGGGCGACGACCGAGTCGTTGACGACCCGCGCCTCCGACCCGTCCGACACCCGGCCGCTCGACCGCCTGCGTCGCGCGTACGTCCCCGTGCTGCGGGGCACCCTGAAGCGCCCGGTCGTGACGATCCTCGTGGCGTTGCTGATCCTGGTGGGGACGGGCGCCGTCATCCCCTTCATGAAGACGAACTTCCTCGGGGCCAGCGGGCAGAACACCTTCACCGTCACGCAGACCCTGCCGCCCGCGTCGAGCCTGCAGACGCAGTCCGACGCCGCCGACCAGGTCGAGCAGGTGCTCGAGGGCGTCGACGGCATCGAGACGGTGCAGCTGACCATCGGTTCGAGCGGAACGTCGATCGCGAGCTTCCTGGGTGGCTCGGGCGACAGCACGGTGACCTACTCGATCACCACGGACGAGAGTGCCGACCAGGACGCCCTGCAGGCCGACGTCCGGTCGCAGCTGGACGACGTCACCGATGCGGGCGAGATCGAGGTGTCGGCGTCGAGCGGGTTCGGCACGAGCAACGACATCACCGTCGACGTCACGGCACCCGACCCCGACAGCCTGCAGACCGCGACGGATGCGGTGCTGACGAAGGTGCAGGGACTTCCCGGCACGGCCGAGGCCAGCTCGAACCTCCAGGCGGCCCAGCCGGTCATCGGCGTGCAGGTCGACCGCGCCGCCGCCGCGGCGCTCGGCTACAGCGAGGTCGCCGTGGGCGGCATCGTGTCGCAGGCGATCCAGCCCTTCCGGGTGGGATCGCTCGAGATCGACGACAGCTCGGTCGACGTCTACACGGTCGATCCGACACCGCCGACGACCCTCGACGAGCTGAAGGCCCTCGAGCTGCCGAGCCCGACCGGGCCCGTTCGGCTCGACTCCATCGCGACGGTCGAGCAGACGACCGGGCCGACGTCGGTCACGACGACCGACGCGGTGCGTTCGGCGACCGTGACGATCACGCCGTCGAGCGACGACCTGTCCGCCGCTGGCACCGAGGTGTCCGACGCCGTGGCCGCGGTCGAGCTGCCCGACGGGACCGACGCGACGATCGGCGGGGCGACGGCCGACCAGGCCAACGCGTTCTCGCAGCTCGGGCTCGCCGTGCTGATCGCGATCCTGATCGTCTACATCGTCATGGTGGCGACGTTCCGCAGCCTGATCCAGCCGTTGCTGCTGCTCGTGTCGATCCCGTTCGCGGCGACCGGGGCGATCCTGCTGCAGCTCGCCTCGGGCGTGCCGCTCGGTGTCGCGTCGCTGATCGGCGTGCTCATGTTGGTCGGCATCGTGGTCACCAACGCCATCGTGTTGATCGACCTGGTGAACCAGTACCGCGAGAAGGGGTTGCGCGTGCGTGAGGCGTTGCTCGAGGGGGCGTCGCGGCGGTTGCGGCCGATCCTCATGACGGCGGCGGCCACGATCTTCGCGCTCACCCCGATGGCGCTCGGCGTGACGGGGCACGGCGGCTTCATCTCGCAGCCGCTCGCCATCGTCGTGATCGGCGGGCTCGTGTCGTCCACCCTGCTGACGCTCGTGGTGCTGCCCGTCATCTACTACCTGTTCGAGCGCATCGGCGAACGCCGGGCCGACCGGCGGGCGGCGGAGGCTGCCGAGCAGGCTCCCACCCGGGTGTGACGACGGCCGGCGTGCCGCGTTCAGCCCTGGCTGTGCAATTCGCGACAACGGGCGGTCGACACGCCGCCCAGGGCAGGACCTGAGCGGCGTGTCAGCCCGGTCGTGTCGGGTTCGGTACGCCGGGATGCGGCCGGCGGGTCGGGTTCGGTACGCCGGGATGCGGCTGGCGGGTCGGGTTCGGTACGCCGGGATGCGGCTGGCGGGTCGGGTTCGGTACGCCGGGAGGCGGCCGGCGGGTCGGGTTCGGTACGCCGGCAGGCAGGTCGGGTTCGGTAAGCCGGGAGGCGGTCGGGTTCGGTACGCCGGCAGGCAGGTCGGGTTCTGCGCTGCGGCCGGGTGGTGCGCGAGGCACGTCGGGGGGTCGGCGCCGGGATGTGCCGGCAAAACGGGCGAGTCCGTGCCCGACGGGCTGACGCGCTGGCCCGTCGGGCACGAACTCGCCCGCTTCACCGCGTGACGTGGGCTCCGGTCGTCGATCGACCCGAGGAGGCGGGGCTTCCGGTTCGGGGGAGGCTCGGGTATCGTAGGTGGGTCGGCTCAAGACACCGCGCCTGTGGCGCGAGCACATCGGCACCTGCGGGTGCCGATCATGCACAGCTTTGAACAGCACGAGGGTTTGTAAGTCTTGTGGGCCGGATTCCCGTCGAGTCACGACGGGATGAATTCACGATTGTGAACGGTCCTGGTCAATGGCTGCCCGGGTATTTCTTCGCGTCATCTCTGACAAGCCCGGAAAGAACTCCTCCATGTCTCCTTACGACAACTCCCGCCCGCGCGCCGACCGCACCGCCGGTGCCCCCAAGGCCGGTTCGAAGAGCCCCAAGCACCGCGGCCACCGTGCCGACGAGGTCGGAGCCCCGGCCCCCAAGAAGCGCTGGGACGCCAGCGAGCGTGCCGACCGCGGACGCCGCGAGTTCGGCACCCGCGACGGTGGCGGCAACCGTGCCCCCGGCGCCGCCCGCTCCGAGGACCGACGCCCCAACTGGGAGCCCCGCGAGAAGCCGGCCGGCGGCAACCGCTTCGGCGACCGCGACTTCGACAGCCGCAACGGCGAGCGTGGCCGTGACGCCGCGCCCCGCTTCGGCCGTGACGGTGGCCGCGAGGCCGCGCGTGGCTACGGCCGCGACGGTGGCCGCGACGCCGCCCGTGGCTCGGACCGCGGACCCCGCTCGTGGGACCGTTCGGACCGCCCGGCTCGCGACGACCGCGCTCCCCGCGACGACCGCGGCGCCCGCAGCTACGACCGCAGCGACCGCCCGGCTCGCGATGATCGTGCCCCGCGTTCGTTCGACCGGAACGACCGTCCGGCTCGTGACGATCGTGCACCCCGCAGCTACGACCGCAGCGACCGTCCGGCTCGCGACGACCGCTCGCGTGACGGCCGCGCCCCGCGCAGCTTCGACCGCAGCGACCGGCCTGCTCGTGACGACCGCGCGCCCCGTTCGTACGGTGACCGTCCCGAGCGCGGTGGCCGCGCCTCCGGCGGTTTCGACCGCGACGCCCGTCCGGCACGCAGCTTCGACCGCAGCGACCGCCCCGCTCGCGACGACCGCGCCCCGCGCAGCTTCGACCGCAGCGACCGCAGTGACCGCCCGGCTCGCGTCGGCGACCGCTCGAGCGACTTCTACCCCAAGCGCGACGCGGCGACCCACTACTCGCCCGAGGACGACGTCAAGCTCGAGAAGCTCAAGGCCGAGGTCGTCACCGCGGCCGACGTCGAGGGCGTGAGCTTCGGCGACCTGGGCCTCGGCGACAACATCGAGCGTCAGCTGGCCTCGATGGGTGCCGCGGCTCCGTTCGCGATCCAGGCCGCGACGATCCCCGACGTGCTCGCCGGGCGTGACGTGCTCGGCCGTGGCCGCACGGGCTCGGGCAAGACGATCGCCTTCGGCGCCCCGCTGGTCGAGAAGCTGATGGAGAACAACGGCGCGAAGAACCGCAAGATGGGCCGCAAGCCCCGTGCGCTGATCCTCGCCCCGACCCGTGAGCTCGCGATGCAGATCGACCGCACCGTCCAGCCCATCGCCCGCTCGGTCGGCCTGTTCACCACGCAGGTCTACGGCGGCGTGCCCCAGCAGCGCCAGGTCGGTGCGCTCAACCGCGGCGTCGACATCGTGATCGGCACCCCCGGCCGCATCGAGGACCTCATCGACCAGGGTCGCCTCGACCTGAGCGAGGTCGTCGTGACCGTGCTCGACGAGGCCGACCACATGTGCGACCTCGGGTTCCTCGAGCCGGTGCAGCGCATCATCCGCGAGACCGCCACGGTCCGCCCCGACGGCGCCCGTGCCCAGAAGCTGCTCTTCAGCGCGACGCTCGACAAGGGCGTGGCGAAGCTCGTCGACGAGTTCCTGGTCGACCCGGCCGTGCACGAGGTCGCCGGCGAGGACCAGGCCAGCGCGACGATCGACCACCGCGTGCTCCTGATCGAGCAGCGTGACAAGACCGCGGTCATCGAGCAGCTCGCCTCGGGCGGCGGCAAGACCCTGGTCTTCGCCCGCACCCGCGCCTTCGCCGAGCAGCTCGCCGACCAGCTCGAGGACGCCGGCATCCGCTCGACGAGCCTGCACGGCGACCTGAACCAGGCCCGCCGCACGCGCAACCTCCAGCTGCTCACGAGCGGCAAGGTCAACGTGCTCGTCGCGACCGACGTCGCCGCCCGCGGCATCCACGTCGACGACATCGAGCTCGTCGTCCAGGCCGACATGCCCGACGAGTACAAGACCTACATGCACCGCTCGGGCCGCACCGGCCGCGCGGGCAAGGAGGGCACCGTCGTCACGCTCATCACGCGTCAGCGCCGCCGTCGCATGGAAGAGCTGCTCGACCGCGCCGAGATCGACGCCGAGATGATCGAGGTCCGCTCGGGCGACCGCCTGATCGACCAGCTCGCGGGCGTGCAGGCGTAGCGAGCGCTCCTCGGGGCGCGCACCGCGCCTCCTGGTCTCGAACCCCGTTCCGAACGACGAACCCCGCATCTCGGGGGTTCATCGTTCGGAACGGGGTTCTTCGTCGTGCGGCCAGCGGCAGCCGAGGAGGCGCGGTGCCGGCCGACGGCGGACGTCCCGTGAACGGGGACGCGGCTTGCAGGCCTCACGCCCCCTAGTCTCTCGATGTGCCTCCGACCCGTGACCGACCCGGCCTGCTGCGCATGCGCCTGGAGAACCGGTGGCGGTGGCACGTGGTCGACCTGTCGCTCGACGCGATGGCGGCCGACGCGGCGGTGGCCGAGCTGCGGCGGCGGAACGCAGGAACGTACGTCGGGCCGGTGCGGAGGGTCGTACGGTTCGCGCCGCTGCTCGCTTTCGCGCTGGTGGTCGTGGCGGGGACCGTGGGGATCACCTCCTTCCTGGAGGCGGCGATGCTGACCGAGCCCTTGGCGGAGGGGACCGTGAGTGTCGTGGGCGGGGTCGCCGTGCTCGTCGCCGCGGGACTCGCCACGTGGGGGGTCTGGGCGGTGACGACCCCCGACCTGCCGATGCCGGTCACGGTCCCCGGTGTCGTCGAGCTGGACGACGCCGTACTCGGGTGGGTCACCGACGAGACGCCCGCCCCGGACGTGTGGCGGCTCAACGAGGCGGTGTCGTCGTACACCGAGTTCGTCGAGGCTACGTGGACGGTCGAGGACCTCCTCCACGGGTACGTCGACGCCGACGGCGACGGCGAGCTGGAATTCGTCGGTGACCCGGCACTTCGGCTCGACTCACCGCTCGACGGCGGCGTGGACGCTCCGGCACTCGTCGCCCTCCGCTCGGCGATCCGCGACGCCGCCGAGGCGCTCCGGGCCGTCGCGGGACCGCTGGGATTCGAAGTCGATCGCGTACTGACGAGGGATGACGTGGCATGACGGCCTTCGTGAGCGTCGCCCGTGAAGGGCACGAGACGCACTACCTCGTGACCGATCCGTCCGTCCCTCTCGACGTCGCCACGGAGGTCGTGCGTCGCCGAGCGTTCGCCTCGAAGGATTCCGTCGTCGGGCGCGTGGTCCTCGGGGCAGGCATCGCGAGCGGGGTGGCCGCGGCCTGGTGGCTCGCGTGGCACGTGGCGGGCTGGCGGGAGCCACCTTCGTTCGTCGTTCCGGTGGCCGCCGGTGCATCAGCGGGCGCGGCCGTCTCGGCGGGCCTCCGTGCCCTCGCCCGATGGATCGGCGGGCTGGGAACGCGCGGACGGGTGCGTGCCGCGCACCGCTCACGAGCCGAGATGCCCGGCGTCCTCGAGTACGCGCCCGTCGAGGTGCGGCGGTGGGCGGAGTCCGTACCCGCCCCCGCGTCGGACGTCGTGGGCCTCGCGCGGGCATGGACGGCTGCCCGGTCGGCGGCCACGTCCGTGGAGTTGTGGCGTCGCGCCGCGTCTGACGGAAGCCAGCCGCATGCGGACGCCGTCGTCGGACCCGTGCTCGCCGCGGAGTACGAGGCGCGTCGGGCCGAGCTCGACGAACTGGCCGCGCGGCTCGGTTTCACGGTGCCGGCCGACTTCCCGCCGTCCCTCGAGGACTGAACCCGCGCCTCCTGCACTCGTGAGACCCCAGGGGGTCGCCGAGACACCCCCGCGCGACGAGGGGTCTCGGCGACTTCCGGGGGTCTCGGTGCGGCGGGCGGCTAGCGGCGGTCGAGCAGGCCGCGCACGTAGGAGGCCTGGCCGAGGTGCTGCACGCAGTCGTTCAGGATGCTGACGAGACGGGCGCCGGCCGTGACCGGAGGGTCCCAGGCCTCGTCGACCACGTCGTCGTACGAGGCGCCGTCGAGGTCGTCGAGGTAACCGCGCGTCCGCAGGGTGACGGCCTCGAGGTAGCCGATCAGCAGCTCGGCGTCGACCCGCACCGCGGCCACGTCGGCCGGGGACATGCCGTAGCCCATCTCGGCCGGCGAGAACGGCAGCGCGAACGACTCGGCCCAACCGTCGGCCGTCCAGACCTGGTCGGACGCGGCGAGGTCGGCGATCTGGACGTCCTGCCCGCGGGCGGTGTGCCAGACGAGCCAGGCGATCGTGTTCGCCTCGTCGTCCGGACGCCAGGCGAGGTCGTCGACCGAGAGGTCGGCGACCGCCCGCACGGCGATGGCGGGGAGGCGCGAGAAGGCTTCGACGAGGACGTCCGAGGGGGTCATCGGCCCACCCTACGACCGCTCGCGCGCGCCCGTGCGGGTCGCGCGGACCAGCCGGACGACATCGAACCACCGAAGCGGCGTCGAACCACCGGAGTGCGTGGTTCGATGCCACATCGGTGGTTCGACCCGGTGGTGGCGGCGTGGTGGCGGTGGCTGCGGCGGTGGCGGTGGCGGTGGTCGCTCAGGCGACGGCGTCGTCGCCGGCCGCCGCGCGCGTCAGCGAGTCGCCGATCGCCCGCATCGCCGCCGCGAGGAAGTCGAGGTGGTTCGGGTCGACCGCGTCGCGGAACGCCCGGCGGTAGAAGTCGTGGATCTGGTCGATCGCCTCGCGTCCGGCCGGGGCCAGTTCGAGCAGCACGCTACGCCGGTCGGAGGGGTGCGGCTGGCGCGAGATGTACCCGCCGCTCTCGAGCCGGTCGACCAGGCTGGTCGTCGCCCCGGTCGACAGCTCGAGGAACTCGGCGGCGCGCTTCGGGGTCGTGTCGTGGTCGGTGGCGATGAAGGTCAGGCAGCGGAGGTCGGTGGTGCCCATGCCGAAGTGGTCGGCGACGACCTTCTGCACGCGCTCGCCCTGTCGCTGCAGCGACGCGTACGCCGTGAGCACGAGGGTCACGTCGAGCTGGCCCTCGTCGTCGAGGGGCGGAGGGGAGCCGGCGGGCGGCTGGGGTGAGACGTCGGACATGGCGGGCTCTCTGCTGGCGGGACGGCGAGGCGAGGACGGAGCGAAGACGAGGAGGCGCGGCGACGGACGCCACGCAGGCCACGATACCTCGCCGAGTGAGTTGTTCGAGCTTCGAATCACCCGCCCGTGTGCAGCGAATGCCCAGCGTTCGTTCGTTGCCTTCCCCTTGCCAGGCGAGTATCTTCAAGACCAAGCAACTCGACGGCGGTATCGTCGCTCGAGCACCTCGACCCGCCGCCGATGGTTCTCCCCCTGTGATCGGCGGTGGCCCGCACGGCCCCTGGCCTGCGCGGATCGGGGTGGTGGTCGACCGTGAATCGACCGCCACCTCCTAGGGGCGGAGGCGGCCCGACCGCCCCCGCCCCGGGGCACCGCCCCCTACCTCGCGATCGGGTTCGTCAGCGTCCCGGCGAAGATCAGCGACGACGACTGCGCCGCGAGGTCGACCATCTGGCGCGTGTCGCGCAGCTGCAGCCGGTTGAGGCAGGAGTGGTCGAAGCGCGCCGCCCGCAGGTCGACCGACCCCGACAGGTCGGGGTGCTCGTCGGCGTGCCGCTCGACGCACTCGGCCACGAGTGCCCAGAACCGGGCCGAGGGCAGCACGCCGTCGCCGTCGAGGATCGCGGCCAGGTGTCGGAACACCCCGTCGAAGACGTCCGTGAACACCGCCAACGCCTTCTCGCGGTCGTCGACCGGGTGCACGGTCCGCCGCACCGCCTCGGGGACCTCGCGCGGGGCGACGACGACGATCTCCTCGCCGATGTCCTTCATGAACGCGGCCGTCGGCACGCACCCCTCGAGCACGAGGATGACGTTCTCGCCGTGCGGCATGAACGCCAGGTCGTGCGCCCGCAGGCAGTGCACCACCGGTCGGAGGTAGGCGTGCAGGTACGACCGCAGCCAGTCCTCCGCCGAGAGCCCCGAGGCCTTCACGAGGGCCGAGGCGAGCGCGTCGCCGGCACCGTCGCGGTGCAGCAGCGCCGCCATCGTGGCGAGCCGCCCACCCGGGCCGACCAGCGGCACCGGACTCTCGCGCCAGAGCGCGGCGATCATCTTCCGGTGCGGCGACGACGTCGTCGTCCGGTGGTACGCGTCACCGGTGTAGCCGACGGAGGCGCGCTCCCTCAGGACCCGGAACCGCGCCTCCTGCAGGGTCGCGTCGGTGTGCACGAGGTCGTGCACCCAGTCGTTGATCGCGGGCGTCGGCCTCATGTAGGCCGGCGAGAGACCGCGGACGAAGCCCATGTTCTGGATCGCCAGCGCCGTCTTGACGTAGTGCCGGTCGGGACGGCTGCGGTTCGCGAAGGTGCGGATCGACTGCTGCGCCTGGTACGTGTCGTCTCCCTCGCCGAGCAGCACGAGGTCGCGCCGGGCGACGTCGGGGGCGAATGAGATCGCGACGCGGTGCTGCCACTGCCACGGGTGGACCGGCAGGTAGTGGAACCCGGCCGGGTCGAGGCCCTTCGCGGCGAGGGTCGCGTCGAACCGGGCGACGGCCTCGGGGCCCAGTTCGGTCTGCCACAGCGACCGCTCGTCGAGTCCCGCACCGAGCGCCAGGTGGGTCGCCGAGCGCCGGGCGGCGAGCCAGACCAGTCGTACGGGCGCCGCGGCCTCGGGGGCGAACGCGTGGAACTCGTCGAGTCCGAGACCGATGCGCCCGGCGTTCGCGACGAAGCCCGGATGCCCCTCGGTCATCGCGGCCTCGACGGTCTGGAAGTCCGCGGTGGTCAACTGCTCGGCGGTCGGACCGCCCCGGTGACGCTTGTAGGCGGCGCTCGCCAGGGTCGACGAGACCTCCTCGAGGTAGGTGGCGAGCAGCGACTCGGGGATGCCGAGCAGGTCGTCCAGCTCGACGATCAACGCGAGGGCGTCGAGGGGCTCGGGGCGGCCGTCGACCGTGCGGGTGACCGTCGCCTCGTCGATCGCCCAGTGCTCGAGGGCCCGTCGGCGGGCCGTGAACCGGTAGTCGATCCGGTGGCCGTCGTGGTCGAGCGCGACCCGCCAAGGGCCGTCCGTCGCGGCGTCGTCCCCCGCTGCGGGGGTGGTCGCGGCATCGTCGGCCACTGGGGCGATCAGTCGTTCGTGCGCGAACTCGCTCAGCGCCTTGCTCACCAGGTGTCGATGAGCCCACTCCATCGGGCCGGGGGCGAGGTGCGCCGCGGCCCGGTCGTGTCGCGTCAGCACCGAGAGCCGCGCCGTCTTGTCGGGCAGCTCGACGTCGCCGAGTGCCCGGAACCCCACCTCGTCGTTCTTCGCCGCGATGCGGTCGTTGGTCACGTCGGGCTCGACGACGATGCGCCGGGCCTGCTCGATCTCGAAGACGAAGTCGACGACGCTCGCCATGACCGCGCTGGTCAGACCGTGCACCCGGTGCCCGCGCGGCGGGGCGACGAGCAGGTGCATGCCCACGTCCCCCGGCTCGGCGTCGTGCACCTCGGTGAGCAACACCCGGGCCGGGTCGTAGGTCTCGACGAAGAACGTCGGCTCGCCGTCGACCCGCCCGAGCCAGGCCTGCTGGTGCGGGTCGGCGTCGATCTCGGCCAGGTACGCGCGCACCTCGTCGGTGCTCAGGCCCGCCATCTGCCACGCGGCCGATGCCGGGTGCGCCAGCCAGCGGCGCAGGCAGACGGCGTAGGGGTCGGCCGCGAACGGCTCGATCGTGACGAGACCGCAGGAGGCGCGGCGCGAGAACGCCACGCCCGTCGCCCCCTCGTCGGTGCGGGACGGTGCTGCGGGTGCTGCGCGTGCCGCGGGTGCCGCGGGTGCCGCTGCCGGCACTGCTGCGGGCGCGAGCGCCTCGGTGTCGTGCGTGGTGCTCATCGGGTGACCCGCGCCTCCTCGGTCGGTGTCGGTTGGGGCGGGCGGCCGCCGGGCCGAACCCGACCGCCGACCATGTTTGGGGCGTGCAATTCCAG
>NZ_JXQZ01000025.1 GCF_000878135.1 Frigoribacterium sp. MEB024 | reverse complement strand
CTGACGCTGCCGACCGTGGTGCTCGCCTGCTGGACGCCGAAGCCGCAGAGCAGCACGGCGAACAGCACGATCGCGATGAGCAGGTTCATGAACGGGCCGCCGAGCATGATGATCACGCGCTTGTACACGGGCAGGCGGTAGAAGGTCCGCGACTCGTCGCCCTCGTCGATGGTCTCGGCACTGGCGGTCCGGGCGTCCTGCACGAGGGTGTTGAAGAAGCCGGTGCTCGACTGGCGCGCGCCTCCCCCGGTCTTTCCGGGAGGGAACATCCCCGACATCGAGATGTAGCCGCCGAGCGGCAACGCCTTGACGCCGTACTCGGTCTCGCCCTTCTTGCGCGAGAAGACGGTCGGCCCGAAACCGATCATGTACTGGCCGACCTTCACGCCGAACTTCTTCGCCGGCACGAGGTGGCCCACCTCATGCAGGGCGATCGACACGGCCAACCCGACGACCATGACCAGGACGCCGAGCACGAAGAGGAGGATCGTCTGCACCGGGCAAGGGTAGCCGCCCGTGGCCGGACGTCCACCGCGCCGACGCCATGACGACGCTGGGAGCCCCGAACTGGGGCGGCGGGCTCAGCGGGCCAGCAGCGCGTCCGCCTCGGCACGCGCCCAGCGCTCGGCGTCGAGCACGCCCTCGAGGCTGTTCTCGCCCGCGGTGTGCCGGTCGACGACCGCCTCGACCACGTCGAGGATGTCGAGATACCTGACGCGTCCCGCATGGAACGCCAGGACGGCCTGCTCGTTCGCCGCGTTGAAGACGGCCGGATGGGTGCCCCCGGCCCGCCCGACCTGCTTCGCCAGCCGGACGGCCGGGAAGGCCTGCTCGTCGAGGGGCTCGAAGGTCCAGGTGGAGGCGCGGGTCCAGTCGAGCGGGACGCCCACGCCCTCGACGCGGTCGGGCCAGGCGAGTCCGAGCGAGATCGGCAGGCGCATGTCGGGGGGAGAGGCCTGGGCGATGGTCGAGCCGTCGACGAACTCGACCATGGAGTGGACGATCGACTGCGGGTGCACCGTGACGTCGATGTGGTCGTAGTCGACGTCGAACAGCAGGTGCGCCTCGATGACCTCGAGCCCCTTGTTGACGAGGGTCGACGAGTTCGTCGTGACGACCAGGCCCATGTCCCAGGTGGGGTGCGCGAGCGCCTCGCGCGGCGTGACGTCGGCCAGCGAGTCCCGCGTGCGGCCGCGGAACGGACCGCCCGACGCCGTCAGGACGAGCCGGCGCACCTCGCGATCGGAGCCCGACCTCAGGGCCTGCGCGATGGCCGAGTGCTCGGAGTCGACCGGCACGATCTGGCCGGGAGCGGCTCGCCCCTTCACGAGGTCGCCGCCGACGATCAAGCTCTCTTTGTTCGCCAGGGCGAGCGACGCACCCGAGTCGAGGGCGGCGAGGGTCGGCGCGAGGCCGACCGACCCCGTGATGCCGTTCAGGACGACGTCGGCGCGGACGTCGCGGACGAGTTGCACCGATTCGTCGGCGCCGAGGGCCGTGTGCTCGACACCGAACTCGGCCGCCTGGGCCGCCACACCCTGACGGTCGGAGCCGGCGGAGAGGCCGACGACCTCGAAGAGGTCGGGATGGGCCCGGACGACGTCGAGGGCCTGGACCCCGATCGAACCGGTGGAGCCGAGGATCGTGATGCGTCGCATGGGGCCAGCCTAGGGCGACCACCTCCGGGGCCGTCCGCCGACGCGAGACGACCCGTGGTTCGGCGACCCGCCCCTGGGCGACCAGCGCCTAGGCGACGGCGAGGATGTCGATCACGAAGACGAGTGTGTCGGTGCCCCCGATGCCGGCCGACGGTTGACCGGCCTCGCCGTAGCCCTCGGCGGGCGGGATGATCACGACCACCTGCGAGCCGACCGTCTGACCGATCATGGCCTTGGCGAACCCGGGCACGACCTGGTCGGTCGAGAACGGCGTCGGCGTGCCCTTGCCCCAGCTCTGGTCGAAGACCTCGCCGGTGGTCCAGTTGACGCCCTGGTACTGGACGGTGACGTTCGCGGGGTCGGGGACGACAGGGCCGTCGCCCTTCTTGAGGACCTCGATCTGCAGGTCGGACGGCGGTTCGGTGCCGGGCGGGATCGTCACGGTCGGCTGACCGTCGTCGGCGAGCTCGACCGTAGGGAAGCCGTCCACCGGAGGCCGGGCCTCGCCCGTCGCCTTGGTCGGCACGATCGACACGACGTCGGCGACGATCACCACGGGCGTGGGCGTGGCGGCCTGCTCCCCCGCGGTCGCGGTCGTCATGTCGGCCGCCGAGGCGACGGTCACCGTGCGGCTACCCGAGGGCACGCAGGCGATCGCGTCGACGATGCCCGGCACGTAGTAGTCGGTGCTCACCGTGAGCTGCGTGGGCTGCTGGCCCTCGTCGAAACCGGCCGACGTGACCTCGGCCCCGGTCGTCGCGTCGTAGACGGCGATGCGGACGTTCGCCACCGCGCCCGGCCCGGCGACCTCGCCACTACCCTCGACCAAGGTGGTGCGCTGGGTCGACGGGACCTCGAGCGGGGTGTCGAAGACGACCTCGGGCTTGCTCTCGACCTCGCCCGTGACGTCGACGCCGTCGGACAGCGCCCCCGACGTCGGCGCCTTGCAGTCGCCGGTCGCGCCGCTCGCCGTGGGAGACGGCTGGTCGGAACCACCCGTGCAACCGCTCAGCACGATGGCGACGAGCGGAACGGCCGCCAGGGCGACGAGCCGTCCTCGACGGACACGGGTGGACGGACGAGGAGGCGCGGTGCGGGTCATCGAAGAGTCGTCTCGGGGGTCGACGGCGACGGCCGACTAGGAGACGGCGAGGATGTCGATGACGAAGACGAGCGTGTCGGTGCCCGAGATGCCCGCCTGCGGGGCGCCGGCCTCACCGTAGCCATCGGCCGGCGGGATGACGACGACGGTCTGCGACCCGACGGTCTGCCCGACCATGCCGTCCGCGAAGCCGGTGATGACCTGGTCGGTCGAGAAGGTGGCCGGCGCACCGCGCGACCAGCTCTCGTCGAAGATCTCGCCGGTGTTCCAGATGACGCCCTGGTACTGGACCGTGACGGTGTCGCCGGCCTGGACCGTGGGACCGTCGCCCTTGATCAGGGTCTCGACGCCGAGCTCGGTCGGCGCGTCGGCCTCGGGGACGGTCACCGTGGGACGGCCGTCGGCGTCGAGCTCGACGGTCGGGAAGCCGGCCTGCGGGGCCTGGGGCTCGCCCGAGGCCCGCAGCGGGACGTCCGAGGTCGACGACGCCGAGCTGGTCGACGTGGCGGTGTCGGACGATCCACCGGCGTCGCCGGCACAGGCCGCCAACGACAGGAGGAGGGCGGGGACGGCCAGGAGGGCGAGGGAGCGGCGCATGGGGATCTCTCGGTCGGAGTGACGGGGCTCGCGCCGTGGGACTCGGCGCGGCGAAGGTGCCGTGCCATTCTGCCTCACGCCCGGTCGGCTTCTCTGGACGCCGCCACCACGGTCGGCTCGTGCCCGACGGGGAAGGCGACGGACGCCGCGATGAAGCACTTGCGGCTCGCCTCGGCGTGCAGCTCGAGGGCGCGCTCGACCATGCCGTCGTCGGCGACGGTCACCCGGGGCCGCAGGGTGACCGACGTGAACCGTCCGCCGCCGTCCTGCGTCTGCGTCATGCGCCCCACGGCGGCGTCCTCGTAGGCGACCACGACCACGCCCGCGGTGGCGGCCACGTGCAGGTAGCTGAGCAGGTGGCACTGCGCCAGTGCGGCCAGCAGCAGCTCCTCGGGGTTCCACCGGTCGGCGTCGCCGTAGAAGGTGCGGTCGGCCGAGGCCAGGATGTCGTGCTGCTTGCCGGGGGCGACGATCGTGTTGTCCCGGCCGTACGAACGGTACGAGGTGGTGCCCTCGCCCCGGTCGCCCGTCCACTGGACGTCGACGGCGTAGTCGTGGTCGAGCATGCTGCCTCCCTCTCGGGCCCCTCGTCGGTGCGACGTGGTCGCGTGGCGGGCCTCGGTACACTCCCCATCATGACCGACCCCCGCCCCGCCGTGCCCTCCCGTCACCCTCTGACCGCCTCGGGCAGCGTCGAGCTGGCCGTGCTCGAACGCTCGGGCTGGGACGAGAGCCGTCACCTCGGTGCGGGCGTCGTCGTGGACGCCGACGGGCACGAACTGCGTCGGGTCGGGGACGCCGAGGCGACGATCTACCCGCGTTCCTGCCTCAAACCGCTGCAAGCGCTCACGGTGCTGCGGTCGGGAGTCTCGCTCGACGGTCCTCAGGCCGTGCTGGCGACGGCGAGCCACGCCGGTACGCGGGCCCACCTCGACGTGGTCGAGGCCCTGCTCGGCCGCTCGGGCAGCACCGAGGACGACCTCCTCTGCCCGCCGGACTGGCCCGGCGACCGGGCCAGCGCCCGTGAGGCCTCCGCGAAGCGCCGCCTCGCCATGAACTGCTCGGGCAAGCACGCCTCGTTCCTGCTGGCCTGTGCCGAGAACGGCTGGGACCCGTCGAGCTACGTCGCCACCGACCATCCCCTGCAGGCCGCCGTCCGCGAGACGGTCGCCGAGTTCACCGGCGAGACCGTCGACCACGCCGGTGTCGACGGCTGCGGCGCCCCGGTGATCGCGACCACCGTGGTCGGCCTGGCCCGGGCGATCGCCCGCATCACCGGGTCGGTCCGCCCGACCGGCGCGGGACGTGACGAGCACGCGGCGCACCTCGTGGAGGCCGTCCTCGGCGACGCCTGGGCGATCGACGGCCCCGGTCGCGCCAACACGGTGACGATCGACGAGCTCGGCGTGCTGGCCAAGCTGGGCGCCGAGGGCGTCATGGTGATGGGCACGACCGACGGCGTCGCCGTGGCCGTCAAGGTGCTCGACGGGAACGTGAGGGCCGGCACCCTGGTGGCGCTGCGCCTCCTGGTCGACGAGGGGGCCGTCGACTCGGCCGCCGCCGATCGTGTGATCGAGCGGACGCTCGAGAAGGTCACCGGAGGTGACGGTCTCGTGGGTCGCATCCGTCTCGGCAGCGGTCTCGACCGCTAGACCCGTCGAGCGGGGTCGTCGAACACCGACACGAAGGCGACCCGCAGGCTCTGCCGACACGGCCGGCCGTCCTTGAGGGTGACCGTGGCCTCGCCGTCCGGACCGATCACGACGACGGTGTCGACCGGCGGCGGTTCGGCCGCGGGCAGGCCCCTCACCGCGGGAACCGTGCCGACGAGCACGCAGTCGACGGCCTCGGCCGCCTGGGCCACCGAAGCCCCCGCGGACCGCAGCTGACGGCGGAGGCCCGATGCCACGGCCTCGGCCACGACAGGCGGTCCGACGACACGGACGGTCGACGAGAGGGGCACTCAGAGCGGTGCCTCGTCGAGGGTGGCCGCCTCGGCGCGGAGGCGCGCCAGTCGGGCGACGGCCGGGTCGGCCGCCTCGAGGTCGTCCTCGGGACGCCCCTCGAGCACCAGCCCGCTGGAGGCGCGACCCACCCCGAGCACCAGCACCCGGGTCGGACGACGTCCGGCGTCGGACGCACCGACCCGATCGGCCGTCGGGTACCAGTCGGCCAGTTCACGCGACCGTGCCGCTCGCAAGCGCGCGACGACCTCGTCGACCGCGTCGAGGGACTCCAGGAATCGCGATCGTTCGCGACGGGCCGAGAGGGTCGCCCCGACGACACGGTCGACGGCCCAGCCGACCAGGACCGCGAGAGCCGTGAGGACCGAGGACACGAGGACGGCGGGCAGGCCTGTCCAGGGGACGAGAGCACCGCACCCCGAGAGGACGGCACCCGTCGACATCGCCGCGACCGGCGCGGCCGTCGGACGGGGCCGGGCCGGTGCCGGTGGAAGTCGCACGCGCGGGGCGACGCCCGGGGACGTCAGGGGGGTCGAGGACGTGGCGGAGGTCGACAGCGTCCCGGGGTTCGAGGGGTCCATGCATCCAGTGGAGCGAACTGGTCGCCCCGATCGGTGCCCGCTGGACGGGGCCGGGGAACACCCGCCCACCCTGCCGGGTGGGGAGGAGCCGTCGGTCAGACGACGACGAAGAACTGCTCGCCGATCTCGACCCGGGTGCCACGCGTCACCCGCACCCGGACACCCGGATCGGCACGGCGGGGCGGGAGGTCACGAGGTCGGACGACCGTGCCGTTGCCCGACCACCGGTCGCTGACCCACAGGGTCCCCGCCTCTTGGCCGAACTCGAGATGCGTCTTCGACACGGATTTTCCGGGATCGACGATCCGGACGAGCTGATCGAACCGCTCCCCCGGTTGGGGCGTCGGTGCCCGACCGACGAGGCCCGTGCCGTCAACCGTGATGCTCTCACCCGTGCTGAACTGCAGGACGTACTGGGTGCCCAGGCCACCACGACGGACGATGCGGGTCTCGTCGACGTCGTCGTCCACCGGCAGGTCGACGGGGGGACGACGAGGCCGCCAGGGCGGGGCCGAGGACGAGGACGGGGGCACGTCGGCGACGATCGGCGTCGGCGTCACGGCCGGGCGCTCGGCCCGGAAGCCCGGGACGTGGTCGATCGGCGCAGGGGCCGGGCGTGCTGCCGCCTGCTGCTGATCCTCGACGTCACCCTGTGCGGGGACGTCGCCTCGGGAGCCCGCATCACCCTGGTCGGTGCCGACGTCGTCTGTGCCGTCGTCGTCGGTGCCGACGCCGCCGGTGGCGACGTCGTCGGTGCCGGCGTCGTCGGCGCCTGATCCGGCGGACTCACCGTCCTCGAGGACGGGACCACGGCGGAGGGCGGACCCGTCGTCCGGTCGCCATTCGGGCGGGAGCGGCACGACGGGCCCCGTGAACGACAGGGCGACCGACTGCACGACGGCACCGCATTCACCGCAGAAGATGTCGTCCTCGCCGATGGCCGCGCCGCAGTGCGTGCACCGTTCGGGCACGACGCCTGATCCGGGCCGGACGAGCGGCACGGGCTCGACGAGCGGCACGGGTTCGGGTCGACCGGACTCGATGGGAGCGGGCCGCGACGCACCGGGGTTCGACGGACGGAAGTCCCGGCCGAGAGCGGCCAACGGAGCGGTGTCTCCGTCCCGGGGCGCGTCGGCCGTCGGACGCACCAGAGGCGGGGGCCCCACGGGAGGCGTGGGCCGTTCGACCGGGGCCACCTCAGGCGTGGGGACGGATGCGGGAGCGGGCTCGCCGGACGACGCGGCGACCTCGAGGCCGTCGGCCCCTTCACGGTCGTCGGCTTCCACGGGAGGGGCGCCCTCCTCGATGGCGGGCGGCTCGACCTCGGCGAACCCGAGCTCGTCGTCCGGGCGGACCTCGGCCGCCTCGGAGGTCGGGTGCTCGGTGGCGGACGCTGCGCCGGGAGACGGTTCGTCCGACCCGACGGGCGTCAGGGACGCCGTCCAGAGCGGGGCCGACGTGGGGCGAGGTCCGTTGTCGGGGTGCTTGGCGGGCGATCGCAGCGGCGTGGGCGGTTCGACCGCATCAGGAGCCACTGTTCTGGGGGCGTCGACCTGACCGTCGCGGATCGCGGGAGCGTCGGGACGAGGGGGCCTCGGGGACCCCGCCTGCGCCTCCTCGGCGGGTGTTCGACGGTCGTCCTCGACCCTGCGCTCGACCGGTCGGTCGTCGACGGGCCACGCCGGGGGCTCGGGGACCGAAGCGGGCACCCCGGACCGGGGGTGGTCGGTGCCGGTCGACCCGACCTCGGCCGCGCCGGCGTCCGTCTGGCGATCGCGCACCCACCACGGTGGTTCCGCATCGCCGCGGCGGGGGTGCGACGTCGCCCGCGAGCGAGCCTCGGGCAGGTCGGGGGCGCTGGTGGCGTCGACGTGCTCGGCGGCGGCATCGGCCCGACGGCGGGCGGCCGCGAGGTCTGCGCTGGAGACCGCCCGACCGCACTCGCCACAGAACATCGCGCCGACGGGCAGGGGGCTGGCACAGGTGGGGCAGTACATCAGTCGTTCCTCTGTCGCTCGGGAGGGGTGCGCCCATGGTAACCACGCATGGATCGGAGCGAGACCGCCGCGGCGAAACGCTGCCGCCTCGTGAGCCCCACCCCGAGGGCCCGCCGCATCTCGGCGACGGCCGTCCAGACGCGGTCGGCGTCGGACTCGGCGGGCGGGTTCGGTGAGAACACCGCACGGTCCGCCACTCGGGCCAGCACCGCGGGGCGCGAACCACCGACCACGGCGGCGACCTCGCTCCGCGTCGCGGCCGGCGGGGTGCGGATGCCGTGGTCGACCACGGCGTCCTGGAATTCGTGCCAGCCACCGCTGATGCGGGCGGAAGGACTCGTCGCCGTCCGGCGGCGGCGTCGCCTACGCGCCTTGAGGGCGACGATCGTCACGAACGGGGCCGCGAGCAGGCCGGCGACGAGGGCGCTCCAGCCGACGACGCGGACGATCGCCAGGACGACGGCCAACCAGGCCGGAGGGTCCTCGGGGTCGTCCTGCTCGGACTGCGGTGGGGTCTGGTCGTCGCGCATCTGAGGGTCAAGGGGCGGGGGCTGGACGACGGACTCGGGACGGGAGATCTGCGTGGGGTCCTGCACCTGGTCCTCGGGGATCGGCCGCTCGGCCGGATTCGGATCGAGCGCCACCCAGCCGTACTGGGCGGTGTCGACCTCGATCCAGGCGGACACGTTCGAGCCGGTGACCTCGACACTGCCACCATCGGCCTCCGGCGCGAATCCCATGACCACCCTCGCGGGGAACCCCAACTGATCGGCCATCAACGCGGCCGCCGTCGCGTACTGCTCGGCGTCGCCGATCATGACGGGGTCGGTGAAGAGCTGGGCGATGCGGTCCGCGCCGTGCCCCGATCGGCTGACGGGCTCGTCGGCGGTGACCCCGTGGCTCACGTAACCGTCCTCGCGCAGCGCACCCAGCGCCGCTCGGAGGCGCGCCCCCGGCCCCTGGACCCCGGCGACGTCCTCCTCGAGCGAGGACGACAGCTCGTCGGGCACGTCCCGCGGTGTCGGCACGGTCGCCGTACCCGGCGTGAGCGCGTCGAGTTCGTCGTCACCGGGCTGCCGGGGCTCGACCGCGTCCAGCCGGTACGAGTCGCCCTGCCGGATTCCGCCGAGGACGGCCGCGGTTCCCGTGACGTCGTTGTAGAAGAACGCGTCCCGCCGGGCGTCCGCCGTGGCTCCGTCGAACGAGACGGACTCGAGCCGGCCGACGGTGGGGAGCCAGAGGTCGTCGTAGGCACCGACCGTGACGTCCACCGAGGTCGCGTCTCCGTCGACCTCGGATTGGTCGACCTCGGACGGCACCCGCGTGAAGAACCCGGAGGCGCTGTCGACCTCCCCGCTGCCGACGCTGTAGACGACACCGTCGTAGGTGTCGAGCGTGGCGACACGCAGTCGTTGTCCGTCACGGAGGCCTGAGACCGTGAGGAGCGTCTGGTCGACCATCGGCTCCTGTTCGTAGGCCCGGAAGCCGCTGAGCGGGCTGACGTGGTCGCGCGGGTCGAACGGTTGCTCGACGACCGTGCGGGCCACCGTTCGCGACGTGGCCGGCGGGATCGCCGAAACGGCGACCGTGCCGGCCGTGGCGGCGACGACCAGCGTGACGAGCGTGCCGACCACGGCCCGGACCGCCACCGGGCGGTGCCCGGCCGATCTCGGGGCGGCGCGGGCGGAGAGGGCGTCGAGCGCGACGCGACGCCGACGGAGGCGCCACCAGACCACCCAGGCGACCACCGTCACGAGCACGGCGAGTCCGGTGGCGCGGGGCCACCAGGGGTCGCCCGGACCGAGCACGATCGCCGTGATCCACACGACGACCGGGACGACGACGGCGACTTCTCCGCGTCGGCTGCGGAGGGCGACGGAGATCCCGACGACCGTGCCGACGAGGACCAGCGCGAAGACCGGGACCAGCAAGGCCTCGTAGCTGCCCACCGGCAGGGCGATGGTCACGAGCTGTTTCCAGCCGAGAGCCGTCGCCGAGACCAGCGTCAGGAGGCCCCTGCCCGTGGGCAGCACGCCGACGAGGGCCTGAGACGGCACGGCCAGCGGCACTCCGAGCAGCAGATACGCCACGACCGTGGCGACGAACACCCACACGCTCGACAGCCGGAGGACGGCCGAGCCGAGCGCGATGACCACACCGACGGCGAAGGCGACGAGGACGAGCACCACGAAGGCGGCACTTTCGTACACCGGCCAGAACGTCGCGGTCGCGGTGCCGAGCGAAGCCGCGAACAACGCCACGACGGAGGAGACGAACGGCGCCCGCAGTCGCGACGGCCGGGTGCGTGACCGGACGCGGGGAGGAGGTGTCACCGGCCCCACCGGCGTCCGGACCTCGTCGACGGCGGTCATGCGCTCGCCGTCCGGGCGAGCGACTTCTGCAGGTCCTCGAGGAAGCCGATGGTCAGCACGGTGAGATCGGCGATGCGCCTCATGCCGGGGACCGTCTCGGGGTCGCACACGATCGCGACCGCTTCGACCCCGAGCGGGAACTGCATGGCGGCAGCGCGCATCTCGGTGACGGTCGTCGTGGACCCGACGACGAGGAACGCCACCGAGATCCCCACGACCTGGTCGCCGGCGACCCGCGAGACGTCGGCGATGGCGAGGGCGGATTCGGCCGTGGTGACGACCGCGAGCTCGTCGAGCAACCGGTTGCGCGTCAGCGTGCTCAGCGAGCGGATCTCGAGGTTCTTGCGCTTGGCGAACTCGGGGGTGGTCTCGCCGACGACGACGCTGACCTCCCGGGCGTCTCGGATCGCGCGGGCCCCGAGGGAGCCCGCGACGCTGACGGCGAGCTCGAACTCGTCCTCGTTCGCGAAGTCGCCGGCCGCCAGGCTCAGGGCGATGACGAGGTGGCTGCGACGGCTCTCCTCGAACTGCCGCACCATGTAGGTGCCGGTCTTGGCGGTCGACTTCCAGTGGATGTTCCGTCGTTCGTCACCGGGTTGGTACTCGCGCAGGGCGTGGAACGAGATGTCGCTGGGCGAGAGGTCGCGCGTCGGGTTTCCCTCGAGGTCGCGGATGAGACCCGTGCTCGTGCTCGGGATGCCGATGGTGCGGGGATGGACGAACACCTCGGTGACGCCGGTCCACTCGATCTCGCGTCGGGCCAGGCCGACCGGATCGCCGCGGACGGTGCTGACCGGTCCGACGGCGACGACGCCCCGCCGCGTGGTGGGCAGGTCGAACGACTCGGTGACCTCGTCGCCCGACCGCAGGCTCGGCAGGTCGATCTCGGCGAGCCCCCGGCCGACGGGGACCTCGACGGACACGCCGAGGATTCGGCGGGCGCTCGCGTTCCGCACCCGCACGGTGCCGGCGGCCTCTGCGCCGACGGCCACCCGTTCGTGCGGGATCTCGAGGGTGATGCGGACGGAGTTCCGGCCGATCAGCGCCAGCCCCGCGACGAGCAGCAGGAAGATCGCGGCGAAACCGACCACCACGAACTCGGTCCAGCCGAGCAGGTAGCCGACGAGCAGCGCCACCGGTGCGGCGACGAGCATCGACCACCCGAAGGGCGTGACGACCGAGGAGGCGCTGGTGAAGGCCCCGCGGACGCCCCGGCGAGCTTCACGGGTCGTCCTGACGAGCAGGACGAGGAGGTCCGCTCCGATGCCGGTGCGGTCGCCGACGATCCGTGTCCGGGCGTTCGTCAGCCCCTGCGTCCCCGTCGAGAACGCGGAGTCGAAGCGTTGGTCGACACCACGGGTGCCGCCCCGCGGTCGCGTGCGACCGGCGCGGGAGCCGTCCGCGGTCGACCCGGGCACGGGCCGGGCAGCCCGGTCGGTGCCTCGGGGACGCTCGCTCACACGGCTACCCGTTCGGCGGGCGGCGCCGTCTCGATGAGCAGCTGGCTGACGACGCTGGACGGCGTGACGCCGTCGAACTCCGCTTCGGGGTCGAGCACGAGCCGGTGGGCGAGCACGGGCTCGGCGAGCGACTTGACGTCGTCCGGGATCACGTAGTGGCGGCCGAGGGACGCCGCGTAGGTCTTGGCCGAGCGGACGAGGGCCAGCGCACCGCGCACGCTCACGCCGAGGCGGACCTCTTGGGCGGTGCGCGTGCCGTCGACGAGTCGGGCGACGTAGTCGCTGATGGTGGGCTCGACGTGCACCGTTCGGGCGAGCTGGGCCATCTCGGTGATGACCCCCGCCTGGACGATCGGGTTGAGGCTGCCCTCGTGGACCCGCGTGGCCGAGCCCTCGAGGATGCGTACGGTGGCCGCGTGGTCGGGATAGCCGATCGAGGTCTTCATGATGAACCGGTCGAGCTGGGCCTCGGGAAGACGGTAGGTGCCGGCCTGTTCGACCGGGTTCTGCGTGGCGATCACCATGAACGGCGACCCCACGGGGTGGCTGACGCCGTCGACCGTCACACGGCTCTCCTCCATGACCTCGAGCAGTGCGGACTGCGTCTTGGGGCTGGCCCGGTTGATCTCGTCGGCGAGCACGATGTTGGAGAAGATCGGCCCACGGTGGAACTCGAACTCACCGGCCTTCTGGTCGTAGATGCTGACGCCGGTGATGTCGCCGGGGAGGAGGTCGGGCGTGAACTGGACCCGGTTGCTCGTGCCCTGGACGCTCTGGGCGATCGCGCGGGCGAGCGAGGTCTTGCCGGTCCCCGGGAAGTCCTCGAGCAGCAGGTGCCCCTCACTCAGCAGAGCCGTGAACGACAGTCGCACGACGAAGGTCTTGCCCAGGAGCACCTGGTCGACGTTGGCCACCAGGCGCCCGAAGATGTCGGAGAACCAGGTCGCCTGCTCGGGGGTCATGCTCATCGTGTCGTGTCTTTCTCGAGGGAGGGAGTCGCGGCGTCAGCCACAGTTTGCCGTGACCCAGCCCGAGGCAGTCTGCGGATCGCCGCTCGCCGGGACGACCGTCGCTTTGATCCGGACCTGCTCGGCGTCGGCGGGCACGGCCGTCGGATCGTCGGACGAAGCGTTCCGCCAACTGGTGATGCCGAGGATCGGCACGTTGTACTGGATCTCGAACGTGGTGGAGGTGTTGCCGCCGGCGTTTCGAGGATCGTTGGTGGTCAGCCTTCCCGCGGGCTGGCACGAGGTGATCTCCCCGACGGTCTGGAGCGGGGTGACGCCGGCGCTCGCCTCCGAGTTCTGGTTGGAACAACTCGTCGCTCGGCAGGCTCGGATGACGACCGACGCGTTGCGCCCGTAGACGGACGAGTCGGCGAGTGACGTCACGTAACCGTCCGCCGAGGGGGTCACCCAGTCCTTGTCCCCGAACTTCGCCTGGAAGAATACACCGTCGGCGTCACCCTCGACGGAGAGATCCGTCACCCGAACGTCGAACCGGTCCTGTCCGCTGTTCGCGACGGTGACCGTTCCGCGCGCCCTCCCGGGCAGGCTCGAGACGGACGTCGCCGAGGCGGAGCAGAAGACGGAGTTGTCCGCGTAGACGAAGTAGGTGTAGCGCTTGCCGTTCTCGGCCGTCTTGTCGTCCGAGGGGCTGGACGCGTTCGAGGAGAGTCGCGACCGCGACGGGGAACAATCCGTACCCCCGACGTTGCCCTCGCTTCGCCACAGGGAATAGGTGACGGGAGCGGAACCGGCCGGCGACGCATCCGACCACGAGACCCTGATCGAACCGTCGGCCTGCACCACGGCGTTCGGGGCCGTCTGACCGGGAGGACCGAAAGCGGAGGCCTGCGCGGCGTCGCTCCGCGCCCAGTCGGTGTCACTGGTGACCTGGGCGGCGTTCCGGGCGAAGACTCGGAAGGTGTAAGGCTGCCCGGGGACGAGCCCGCCGACGACCGTCGACGTCGACGTCGTGTCACGTCGTGCCGGTGCGTTCTGGCCTGTGCCCTCCACCGTGTAGCCCACGACTGCGGTGCCGGGGCTCGGCTTGGGAACGGCGTTCCAGGAGATCTGGAGCTCACCGGCGGTGCTGGTCGGCACGACCCTCACCCCGGTCGGTGCCGCGGGAACGTAGTCGGCGCTGTACGGGGCGCTCGAAGCGCTGGCCGCCGACTCGCCGATGCCGTTGACCGCGGTCACGGAGAACCGGAACGTCTGCTCGGGGTCGAGGTCGGTCAGGGTGCACACGGTGGCCAGTCCGCAATCCCTGGAGTACGAACCGCCGGCCGAGCCGGTGCCGGTCAGACGGTAGCCGGTCAGGGGCGAGTTGTTGGCCGCGGGTGCCGTGTAGCTGAGGGTGAGCTGTCCCCCCGTGAAGGTGCCCGATCGGACCGGTGCGTTGGGGGCGTTCGGAACGTCCTGCACGCTGATGGTGACGGTGCCCCAGACGTAGCGGTCGGGGTCGTTCGTGACGTCGGCCACCTGGTACTGGAGGTTCGTGTCGCCCGGGGCTGCGGAGGCCGCGACCGAGACGGCGAGACTGCGGTTGTCACCACTCGGCGTGATGGAGACACCGGCCGGGACGGACGACCCGTTCAGCCCCCTGATGGCCACCACCCGGAGCGCCTGGCCGGGGAAGGGGTTCGTGGCCTGGTCGTTCTGCAGCACGTCGACCGTGGTCGACGCCCCGCGCTTGACGACGGCACGGTCGGCCGCCGGTTGGGCGAGGGGTCGGGTCGATCCCACCACGGACAGGGTGACGGCACCGCTCCGGCCCGGATTGAGTGCGTCGCTGACGGCGACGGGCAGCGACCTGCTCGTCCCCTTGGCGGCCCCCGCATCCGCCGACACCGTGAGCTTGGACCCCGACAGGTCGTAGCCGAAGCCCGCCGCACCGCTCTGCTCGATGGAGTAGCTGAGCTCGTCGACGTCGTCCGGATACGGATACGTGGTGAGCCTGGCGAGGTCGAGTGTGCGGGACTGGCCCGGTTCGAGGTCGACCGAGGCGCCGTTGAAGACGGGCGGTTGGTTCTCTCGCGACGTCACCGTGATGGGCAGCACGAGCGACGCCGTCCGTCCGTCCGGGTCGTCGGCCGAGCGGCCGTCGGTCACCTGGAACGAGATCGAGGCCGTGCCCGAGAACAGGTCGGCCGACGTGAAGCGGAGGGTCGTGTCGTCGACGACGAGATCGTCACCGTTCGAGTTCGTCGCCCGGACCGTTCCGGGGTCGGTCAGTCGGACGCCGTTGGTACCGGCCGAGATGACGTATCGGTCGAGGTCGATGGTGACGGCCTTCTCGCTCTCGACCGTGATCGGACGGACGGTCCGGTCGACCTGGGGAAGGGCGTCGTCGAACCCGGGCACGACGATGAACGCGTAGGCGCGGATGCCCGGGTCGTCCTTCCTCGAGACGGAGAACGGGACGATCTGGCTCGAGTCGGTGATGCGGACGGTCACGCGCGAGTTCGGCGTCACCTCGGCGGTCGAGCCGAAGCCCGGAGCCAGTCCGAGGTCGAGCTGGGACGTGCTGCCGTCGGAGAAGAACACGTTCGTCAGCGGGTTGACCGTCACGGTCTGCCGACCGGCGATGTCGCTGAGTCCGAGCACCGTGTCGTCGGCGAGAGGGTAGTTCAGCGGCGCATCCGGGTCGACCGTCACGGTGACGAAGGTCGAGCTCTGACCACCGCGTTCGTTCGACACGGTGTAGACGAGGCCGTACGTGCCCGGTGTCTCGGGGGGCGTCACCGACACCATCGTCCCCGAGACGACCTTGGCGACGACGCCGTCGCCGTTCGGCTCGACCGCGTCGACGGACAACGTGCCTCCGTCGGGGTCGGAGTCGTTGTCGAGCACCCGGACGGTGATGGAACCCCCTGGTCGCATGGTGACCGCGTCCGCGACGGCGATGGGGTTGCGCGACCCGTCGGCGCGGGTCGAGATGCCCACGCGGACCGTGCCGGTCGCCCGGGCCCCCAACCCGTCGACGACCGTGTACGTGAAGCTGTCGGTGCCCGCCGAGCTGGCGTTCGCCTGGTACTCGACGTAGTCGGTGCCGACCGTCGCCACGCTGCCCTTCTCGGGGTTCGTGCCCACCCCGAGCAGCTGGACCGAGTCGCCGTCGGGATCGATCCCGTCGAGGGGGACGCCGACGCGGACGGTCTCGCCGGCGACCACGCGCGCCGTCACCGACTGGGGCGCGGGGGCCGCGTTGCTGCCGGCGTCGACCTCGCGGACCGCGATGGCGACCTGGGCGGACGCCCGCTGTCCGTCCGGACCTTCGACGGTGTACGTCGCCGTGACGTTGCCCGGGGTGGAGGGGGCCAGGTACCGCAGACGGTTGCCCGACGCGAACAACAACCCGCTGCCGGCCGGGACGTCGCTCTCGAGTCGCGGCACCAGCGTCAGTTCGTCGCCGTCCGGCTGCTCGTCGTTCGCGAGGACGTCGATGTCGATCGAGTCCCCCACCCGGACGGTCACCTGGTCGTCGGTCGCGATCGGGGGCTGGGTGATCGCCCGGCGCGGGATCTCGACCACCGTCACCGTGCCGGTGGCCGAGGCGAGGCCGTTGCTGACGGTGTAGCCGAAGGTGACCGGCCCGTCGTCGAGCGGAGCCGCGAGCGTGATGCGGGCGTAGCGCTGGTCGAGGGTCTCGACCCTGACCCCCGACGAGGCGGGTACGGCGTCGGTCGCCGTGAGCATGAGGACGTTGTTGGCCGGGTCGCGATCCGTGGCCACGACGTCGAGCGTCTGCGTGCCCAGCGTCTCGACGAAGATCGTCTTGGGCGTCGTGATCGGAGGCGTGCCCGCGTCCGGAGGGGACTGGACGTCCACCCGTACCGTGCCGGTCGCCGTCTGGTCGCCGTCCGTCACGGTGTACTCGAGGAGATGGGTCCCCGGCGTGTCGCTGAGGAACCGGAACGTGCCCTGTTCGTAGTTCGGTGTGACGGTGACGTCGTCCTTCGCCGGGACGCTGTTGAGCTTGATCGTGCCCGTACCGCCCCGGGCGTAGGTCAGCGGTCTCACGGTCAGCTGCTGGCCCGCGTAGGCCTGTTGAGAGAACGGCAGGGCCTCGAGCGGGACCTGGCCCGCCCCCATCACATCGATCGAGAGCGTCCCTCGCCCCTCGTCACGGCCGTCCGAAACGGTCAACGGGACGTCCACGGTCGTGTCGCCCGCGCCGGCGTCCTGGTAGACGACGTCCCCCGACGGTTTGTACGACACCCCGGCCACCCCACCCGCCGAGGTCAGATAGAAGGCGTCGCCGTCGGGATCGACCCAGTCGCCCAGGACCGAGGTGGTGACACGCCCCGACGACGACACCGACGCGGTCGTCCTGCGCGCCTGCTGCGGCGGCGAGTTCTCGGACGGCTGGCGCACGGTGACGGTGACCGTCGCACTCGCCTGCCCGCCCCGACCGTCCGAGATCGTGTAGTCGAACGTGAACGCGCCCGAGGCCGAGTCGGTGAGGGTGAGCAGCACCTGCTGCCGGTCGTTGACGAGGTCGAGCCTGCCGACGGAGTCGTCGAGCGGGGACACGTCGTCGACCACGAGCGGGTCGCCGTTCGGGTCGTAGTCGTTGAGCAGGACGGGCACGGTGGTCGCACGACCCGGTCGCGCGCCGAACGCGTCGTCGACGGCGACCGGTGGTTTCTGATCGAGATCGAGCTCGGGCGGTTGCTCGTCGTCGTTCTCCTGCTGTTCCTCCTGGTCGCGGTCCTCTTGGAAGAGGTCGGACCAGTTGTCGATCAGCTGGCCGGAACGCTGCACGGCCCACGACCGCCCCGTCGCCGGGTCGTTAAGCACGACCCGACGCGCGTTGACGTCGAAGACGAGGTCCGCGCCTCCGGCGACCTGGTCGAGGTCGAGGACTCCCCCGCGGGCCGATGCGCAGTCGCTCCACGCCGAACCACCCGCCCAGGCGGCGAACCGGCAGTCGCCGACGACCACGGGTCGTGCGGGCTCGCCCTCGCGTCCGCCGACGACCTCGGTGACCCGCGACGAGTCGATCGCCACGGACAGGAGTCCGGTGGACGTGGCGACCAGGACCGCGTCGCCCGTGTCGGACCCGGCCTGCAGGGCGAGTCCGCCGGACGCCCGGTCGGACAGGTCGACCTGCCGTCCGTCGACGACGAGGGCCCCGGTGACGGCGTCGAGCACGGCCCAGTGGCTGCCCACGGAGGCCACCTGGTACCCGGCGGACGACGAGGCGGGCACGTCGTGCGTCTCGGTGACGTCGGGTGACACCGTGCCGTCGAAGAGCGACACCCGGCCGGTGTCGGTCGAGTAGGCGGCCACGGTCCCGTCGGCCGTGACGCTGGTGACCAGGCCCTTGCCGAGGCTGAGATCGGGGTCGACCTCGGTGCTGAACGACGACAGGTCGGAGAGCGGTTGGCTCCACACCTCGCCCGTGCCCTGCGAGACGACCAGCGCCCGGTCGCCCGCGATCGACACGTCGGGTGATTCCGGAGGCAGCGGGACGCTCTCGGTGACCTCGGCCGTCGCGGTGTCGACGACGCCGACCGTGGCGTTGCTGCGGTCCACGAGCAGGACGTCCTGCCCGCGCTGAGCCACCGAGAGGTCGGCACCGGTGCCGCGCACGGCGGAGTTGAGCTGCAGGACGCCGGTGTTCGCCCGGCCGATCGCAGATCGTTCGCCGTTGGCCACCCAGACGGTGCCGTCGGACAGGTCTACTCGCTGGGCCTCGTAGCCGTTGCTGGCCACGGCGATCGTCGTCACGAGCGTGGTCACCGCGACCACTCCGACGCCCGTGACCACGGCGGATCGACGACGGGCAGCCCAATCGAGCAGCCGTCCCATCAGCCCTGACCCGCCGTCGCGCAGTTCTCGTTGCTCGCCGGGCCGGTCGAACCACCGCGGCTCACGGTGACGGTGATGCAGACCTCGTCACCCGGGTCGGCGGGGGTGGCGACGAACCGGTCGGCGGACTGCTGGCTCGTCTGCCCGCCGGTCGAGATGACGTAGGTGTCACCTGCCCGGAGCCCCGGATCGCTCCAGGTGAAGACCACCGAGGACCCGTCGCTCGACGACGCGACGTCGGCCACCCGGGGAATGTCGGTCGACGTCGAGCGGACGAGCACGAGCGTCGCCGCGGCCGCCAGGCCGATGCCCACGACGGACACCGCCACGAGGACCCAGGTCATGACGAGCACGGACCGACGTCGCGCCGGGCGCGTTCCCGTGCTGCGGGGCACCGCGCGGCTCTGTTGCGACGAACCGCCGTGCTGCGCCTGGACCTGGGCCTCGGTCGCCCGACGTCGGCGACGACGCCGGGAGGCCTGCACCGGGGTCACCCCTCGGAGGCGCGTCTTGTCCTCGAGGTCTGCCACGGTCGCGAGGGCCCAGTCGTCGACGGCCACCTCGATGGGCGTCTGCACGACGCCGATCTCGCTCTCGACCTGCTGGAGCTCGCGCACGAACTCGAGGACGCTGGCCTGGCGGTTCTCGGGGCGACGCGACATGGACCGCGCGAGCAGTCGCTCGAGCGTGGGCGGGACGTCCGTCCGACCGGTGGGCACGAGCTTGGCCTTGTCGATGCGACCGATGAGGTCGGAGGCGCCATTCTTGTCACCGCCGAGGACCTCGAACGGGCTCCGGCCCGCGAGCAACGAATACACCGTCGCGCCGAGCGACCACACCTCGGACTCGATCGTGCCGTTCGTCTCGTCGAGCAAGACCTCGGGCGCCGACCACGGGATCGACATGCCGACGACCTCTTGCGGCTCGCTCTCGCTGAGCGACGCGGCGATGCCGAAGTCGGACAGCACCGGATGGCCGTAGGCCGTCATGAGGATGTTCGACGGTTTGAGGTCGCGGTGGAGGACACCCTGCCGGTGGGCCGTCTCGACCGCGCTGCCGATCTTGACGCCGATGCGCAGCACGTCCGCGACGGGGATGCGGTCGCGCCGGTACCGCTCGCTCAGCGACGAGGAGCAGAGTTCCATGACCAGGTAGGGGCGGCCGTCGGCCGAGACGCTGGCCTGGAACACCGTGAGGATCGACGGATGTGCGCTGAGCTGGGCCATGAGGTTCGCCTCGGCCTGGAACATCTGTCGGACCTGGTCGTTCACGACCTCGCTGAGCATGACCTTCACCGCGACCTGCCGGCGCGGCATGTTCTGTTCGTAGAGGAACACGTCGGCGAAGCCGCCCGACCCCAGCACGCGCACGTGTGAGAATCCCGGCAGCACGGGGGGCGCTGAAGGCAGTCGTCGAGCCACGTCGCCTCCTCTGGGGATCGATGCCGGGTCGGCTGGGTGGAGCTGGTCGGCGTCGGTCCGACCGCTGCCATTCTACGTGGGAGCCCCTGACGCCCGAGAGGCCCGTGGGCCCCCCTGTGGACAGGCCGACTCCCCCCACTTCGGGGGCCGGGTCGTCCGCGGATGCGTGTCGCGCTTAGTCGGCGTCCGGCGTCTCGACGCCGCGGACGTCCACGACGAGGGCCGTCACGTTGTCGCGCCCGCCCGCCTCGACGGCGGCCTCCACGAGGGCCGTCGCCGCCTGCTCGGCACCCTCGACACCGCCCAGCACCTCGGCGATCCGGTCCGCCGACAGCTCTTTGGTGAGGCCGTCCGAGCAGACCAGGAGGCGCAGGCCGGGCCGGGCGGGGACCCGCCAGTAATCCGGTCGCGGATCGACGTCGAACCCGACCGCCCGGGTGATGACGTTGCTGTCGGGGTGCTTCTCGGCGTCGTCCGCGTGCAGGAGCCCGGCGTCGACCATCTCCTGGACGACGGAGTGGTCGACGGTGACCTGGCGCAGGCGGCCGTCCTCGAACATGTACACACGCGAGTCACCCACGTTGAAGACCGTGAAGTCGACCTCGGCGCCGTCTGCTTCGCGGGACAGGAACGCCCCGGTGGCCGTCGTGCCGACCCCGAGCTCGGTGTCGGCCGCCGCGACGGCGATGTCCTCGGTGGCGACGCGCAGAGCCGTCTCGACGTCGTCCGTCGTGGCGAACGGTCGGGACGCGATCTCGCTCATGCGGCGCACGACCGCGTCGCTGGCCACGTCGCCGGCGCTGTGTCCGCCCATGCCGTCCGCGACGACGAAGAGCGGGGCCGCGGCGAGGTAGCTGTCCTCGTTGTGGGCTCGGCGACGACCCACGTCGGTCACCCCCGCCCAGTCGAAGGTGAGTCCCGGGCCGTCGAGGCCGAGGGCGTGGGCGGTCGTGGGGCGTCCGAGCTCTGTCACAGGAGGGGTTCTTTCGTCGGGATGATGCGCTGGGGAGGCAGGATCTCGAGAAGGTTCCCGTCACCTACGTCCACTATCGTGCCTGCACGCGCGACGAGCGACTCGCCTTGCCGCAGAACCACGGGAACGCGTCCGGGCTCGGTCACCCGGGTCCCGTTCGTCGAACGCAGGTCGGTGACCACGACGATGCCTCCTTGCTGGCGCACGTCGACGTGGGCGCCCGAGACCTCGTGGCGGGGAGACGGCACCGTCACCAGCCGTGGGACGGGCCCCGACCCGAGGCGCGGCCCGGCGGGCCGGCGCCCGACCACGACGGGCGAGTCGAGCAGCAGGTCCTGCCCGGCCACCCTCACCCCGTGGAGGCGCGGGGCGGGACGGGCGGACGCGTTCGGCTCTCGGCCCGTCGGCGCGGGCACCGGAGGGGACGCTCGGAGGACGGTGTCGTCCGCGTCCGCGGGGCCCGAGGGACGGGCGCGACGTCCGACGACGGTGTCGTCGATGCCGTGGAGTTCGTGCCACGGGTCTGGACGATGTTCGGCGGGCATCTCGTTCCTCTCACCGGGGGCCGTGGTGCGCGTCGGCGACCACGACCTCCACGCTAGCGCGCGGCGCGACCCACACCTCGTCGGCGTGGCGCCGCACGACGTCTCCTCCCCACGCTCGGCGGGATGCCATCGACGCACATCGGCGCCGGACACCCTCATGCGGCCCGGACACCGGCCCTAGCGTGACGCCATGACCGACCTCGTCCTCGTGCCCCCGCTGCCGCCCGGCCGAGCCGGCGACGACGAACCGCCGGGACTGGTCCGGCTCGACTCCCCCGTCGGACGCATCGAGATCGTCAGCCGGCATTTCGCCGTCGAGGGCCTGGCGATCGAGCGCGACGGTGTGCTGCCCCACGACGATCACCCCGAACGGCCCGACAGCCTCCTCGACGCCGCCCGACGACAGGTCGACGGCTACTTCGAGGGGGTGCGCACCCGCTTCGACCTACCGTTCCGACTGGTGGGTTCGAGCTTCCAGCGCTCGGTCTGGTCCGCTCTGCTCGAGGTCGAGTGGGGTCGGGCCACGACCTACGGACGGCTCGGCGGGACGTTCGGCAACCCCCGGGCGGGTCGAGCCGTCGGCGGAGCCGTCGCGACGAACCCGCTTCCTCTGCTCGTCCCCTGCCATCGCGTGCTCGGCCGGACGGGCGGCGTCACCGGATACACCGTCGGTGAGGGGGTCGAGACGAAGAAGTGGCTCCTGCGGCACGAGGGCATCGCGTTCCGAGACGGTCCTGTGCCGCTCGACTGAGCCGGGACCGGTCGTTCGCCCGGCGATCAGACCGAGGCCGCGAGGACAGACTCGGCAACGAGGACCGTCTCGTCCCCTGGCTCGAGCACGAAACCCCGACCGTGGGCCCAGTGCGTCAGGTCGCCGATGTCGCGCAGTTCGGGGCGATCCGTCAGGAGCGCCCGGACGAACAACCCCTTGCTCTTCTTGTTGAAGTGGTTGAGGGCCCGACGCCGGTCGCCCGCATCCGAGACGACCCTGACGTACGTCGATCGGGGCCCCGTCGGCCCGAGACCGACGTATCCCTCCGATCGCAGGTCGACGACGAGTTCGTCGACGCCGGCCAGCACCTCGGACACCGGTCCGCGCCAGAGCTTCTTCAACGATGTCCCAGGCACTTTGGAGTCGTGCGACAGCCGATAGGCCGGGATCTCGTCACCGGCCCGGAGCAACCCGAGCAGGGCCGAGTGCACCACCACGTGTCGGTGGGCCCAGTTCCATGCGTCGTCACCGAGCAGCCCCACATCGAGGGGGTCGAAGAGGACGCCCGTGTAGCGCGCCAGAGCGGGCATCGTGGGCGACACGGTCACCAGCTGGTTGCGCTCGACCTCGTGAGCCTGGGTGGGCCCGAGCTTGAGGGCGACGGCGGCGGCCGAGACGTCTGCCGACATCTCGTCGAGCAGAGCCAAGGAGGCGCGGCGTGGGCCCTCGAGTTCGTCGAAGGACAGTGCCGCCACGTCGAGCCGTGAACCGACGCTGCCCCCGTCGAGTTTGGTCTCGGACGGGGGCAGCAGGAACAGCATCGAACTCGGTGGTGCGGACAGCTGGTGATCAGTTGAGCTGCGCGTTGCGCGCGACGACCGTCACGGTGTCGTTCTCGACGGAGAGGAAGCCGTCGTCAGCGGTCGCCTCGACGGTGGTGCCGTCGGACAACCGGACCCTGACCTGGCCTGAGGCCAGGATGGCGAGGATCGGCTCGTGACCGGGAAGGATTCCGATCTCACCCTCGGCGGTGCGAGCGACGATCGACGACGCCTCGCCCGACCACACCTCGTGGTCGGCCGAGACGACGCTGACAGTGAGAGCAGCCACGATCAGCCGTTCTCCTTCTGGATCTGAGCCCACTTCTCTTCGACGTCCGAGATGGAACCGACGTTGAAGAAGGCCTGCGTGGCGACGTGGTCGAACTCGCCGTCGGCGATCGCGGTGAAGGACTCGATGGTGTCCTTCAGCGGAACGGTCGATCCCTCGACACCGGTGAACTTCTTCGCCATGTACGTGTTCTGCGAGAGGAACTGCTGGATGCGACGGGCACGCGACACCGTGATCTTGTCCTCTTCGGACAGCTCGTCGACACCGAGGATGGCGATGATCTCTTGCAGCTCTTTGTTCTTCTGCAGGATGGCCTTGACCCGGATGGCCGTGTCGTAGTGCGCCTGGCCCAGGTAACGGGGATCGAGGATGCGGCTGGTCGAGGTCAGCGGGTCGATCGCGGGGTAGAGACCCTGCGACGCGATCTCGCGCGACAACTCGGTGGTCGCGTCGAGGTGCGCGAAGGTCGTCGCGGGGGCCGGATCGGTGTAGTCGTCGGCCGGCACGTAGATCGCCTGCAGCGAGGTGATCGAGTGACCACGCGTCGAGGTGATGCGCTCCTGGAGGACGCCCATCTCGTCGGCGAGGTTGGGCTGGTAACCCACGGCAGAAGGCATGCGACCGAGCAGGGTCGAGACCTCGGAACCGGCCTGCGTGAAGCGGAAGATGTTGTCGATGAAGAGCAGCACGTCCTGCTTCTGCACGTCACGGAAGTACTCGGCCATGGTGAGGGCCGAGAGCGCGACGCGGAGACGGGTTCCCGGCGGCTCGTCCATCTGGCCGAAGACCAAGGCGGTCTTGTCGAACACGCCCGCCTCGTCCATCTCGGCGATGAGGTCGTTGCCCTCACGGGTACGCTCGCCGACGCCGGCGAACACCGACACACCACCGTGGTCCTGTGCGACGCGCTGGATCATCTCTTGGATGAGGACGGTCTTGCCGACGCCCGCACCACCGAAGAGGCCGATCTTGCCACCCTGCACGTAGGGCGTCAGGAGGTCGATGGACTTGATGCCCGTCTCGAACAGCTGCGTCTTCGACTCGAGCTGGTCGAACTTCGGGGGCTTGCGGTGGATCGGCCAACGCTCGGTGATCTCGACGGTCTCGTCACCCTCGAGGTTGAGGATCTCGCCCGTGACGCTGAAGACCTTGCCCTTGGTGACGTCGCCGACGGGCACGGAGATGGGGGCGCCGGTGTCGATGACCTCTTGCCCGCGGACGATGCCGTCGGTGGGCTTGAGGGCGATGGCACGGACGAGGTCGTCACCGAGGTGCTGGGCCACCTCGAGCGTGATCTGCGTGGTCGTGTCACCGATGGTGATCTTGGTGGTCAGCGCGTTGTAGACGCCGGGGATGGCATCGTGCGGGAACTCGATGTCGACGACGGGGCCCGTGACCCGGGCGATGCGCCCGACGCCGGGAGCCGACTCGGTCGCGACCGGTGCGGTTGCGGTGTCAGTCATGGCTTCTCTCTCTTCGGATGATGATGCTGTGGTGCAGAGCTCTACTTAGCCGATCCGAGGGCGTCTGCGCCGCCCACGATCTCGGAGATCTGCTGCGTGATCTCGGCCTGACGCGCGTTGTTGGCCAGACGGGTGAAGTCGCGGATGAGGGTGTCGGCGTTGTCGCTGGCAGCCTTCATGGCCTTCTGACGGGCGGCGTGCTCGGAGGCGGCCGACTGCAGCATGGCGTTGAAGATGCGGCTCTCGATGTACACCGGCAACAGAGCGTCGAGCACCTCGGTCGGATCGGGTTCGAAGTCGTACAGCGGCAGGACCTCGTCCTCACCAGGCTCTTCGATGCCCTCGACGACCTCGAGGGGAAGCAGACGAACGACCTCGGGGACCTGGCTGACCATGTTCACGAAACGGTTGTAGACGATGTGGATCTCGTCCACGCCACCTTCGGCCGCTTCGGTGAGGAACTTGGACACGACCGCGTCGCCGATCTCTTTCGCCGTGGCGAACTCGGGCTGATCGGTGTTGCCGGTCCACACCTGCTCGGCGTCACGACGTCGGAAGGCGAAGTATCCCTGGGCCTTGCGACCCACGAGGTAGTAGACGACCTCTTTGCCCTGGCTCCGCAACAGCTGTGCGAGCTGTTCGCTCTCTTTCAACGTGTTCGAGCTGAACGCGCCGTTGAGACCGCGGTCGGACGTGAACACGACGATCGCGGCACGCTCGACCGTCTCGGGCTCGGTGGTCAGCACGTGGTCGACGTCCGAGAACGTCGCCACGGCCGACACCGCGCGTGTGATGGCTCGCGAGTACGGCCCGGAGGCTTTCATCCGGGCCTGCGCCTTCTGGATGCGCGAGGCCGAGATGAGCTCCATCGCGCGAGTGACCTTCTTGGTCGTCTGCGCAGAGCGGATCCTCTGCCGGTAGACCCGGAGTTGGGCTCCCATTACTCTCCTGTTGTCTCGTCAGTCGTGAACGTCGAACGGGCGCGTCAGCGCTTCGTCTTGACGATCTTCTCCTGGTTGACGTCGTCGGCGTCGGTGGCCTCGAACTCTTCGCGTCCCACGGAGGCGAGGGGCTTGCCCTCACCGGTCTGGAACTCCTGCTTGAACGAGTCGATTCCGCTCTCGAGAGCTGCGACGATCTCGTCCGACAGGACGTTCTTCTCCCGGAGGTCGGACAGCACGGACGTGTTGCGGCCCATGTAGTCGAGCAGCTCTCGCTCGAAACGCAGGATGTCGGGCACGGGGACCTCGTCGAGCTTGCCGTTGGTGCCGGCCCAGATCGAGACGACCTGGTCCTCGACCGGGTACGGCGAGTACTGCGGCTGCTTGAGGAGCTCGGTCAGACGAGCACCCCGTGCGAGCTGTCGACGGCTCGCCGCGTCGAGGTCGGACGCGAACATCGCGAACGCCTCGAGCGAGCGGTACTGGGCGAGTTCGAGCTTCAGCGTGCCCGAGACCTTCTTGATCGACTTGACCTGAGCGTCACCGCCGACGCGGGACACCGAGATGCCGACATCGACCGCGGGACGCTGGTTGGCGTTGAAGAGGTCGGACTGCAGGAAGATCTGGCCGTCGGTGATCGAGATGACGTTGGTCGGGATGTACGCCGACACGTCGTTGGCCTTGGTCTCGATGATGGGGAGACCCGTCATGGAACCGGCACCCAACTCGTCGGACAGCTTGGCGCAACGCTCGAGGAGACGCGAGTGCAGGTAGAAGACGTCTCCGGGGTACGCCTCACGTCCCGGCGGGCGACGCAGGAGGAGCGAGACGGCACGGTAGGCCTCGGCCTGCTTCGACAGGTCGTCGAAGATGATGAGGACGTGCTTGCCGCTGTACATCCAGTGCTGACCGATGGCCGAACCGGTGTACGGGGCGAGGTACTTGAAGCCGGCGGGGTCCGAGGCGGGAGCCGCGACGATCGTCGTGTACTCCATCGCTCCGGCCTCTTCGAGGGCACCCTTGACCGAGGCGATCGTCGAGCCCTTCTGGCCGATGGCGACGTAGATGCAGCGAACCTGCTTGTTCTCGTCGCCGGACTCCCAGTTGGCCTTCTGGTTGATGATGGTGTCGATCGCGATGGCCGTCTTGCCGGTCTGGCGGTCACCGATGATGAGCTGACGCTGGCCACGGCCGACGGGGATCATGGCGTCGATCGCCTTGATGCCGGTCTGCATGGGCTCGTGGACCGACTTGCGCTGCATGACACCAGGAGCCTGCAGCTCGAGGGCGCGGCGACCTTCGGTGGCGATGTCGCCGAGACCGTCGATGGGAGCACCCAACGGGTCGACGACGCGACCCAGGTAGCCGTCACCGACGGGGACGGACAGGACCTCACCCGTGCGGGTGACCTCCATGCCCTCTTCGATGCCGGAGAATTCGCCGAGCACGATGGCGCCGATCTCGTCCTCGTCGAGGTTCTGGGCCAGACCCTGCGTGCCGTCCGCGAAGCGGATGAGCTCGTTGGCCATGACGCCGGGGAGACCCTCGACGTGCGCGATGCCGTCGGCTGCGTCCGTGACGTGGCCGACCTCGGTGGTCGAGGCCTTCGACGGGTCGTACGACGAGACGAAGTCCTTCAGCGCGTCGCGAATCTCATCCGGGCTGATCTTGATGTCTGCCATTGTGATTCCTATTCGTAGCGAGGCTTCGGGAGGCCTCGAGTCTGTGTGTGAGAGCGTGACTAGCCGGCGAGCTGCAGGCGGAGCAGGCTGAGCTTGGTCGCGACGGTGCCGTCGATGACCTCGTCGCCCACCTGGACCCGGAGACCGCCGACGACGGCGGGATCGATGACCTGGTTGATGCGCAGGCTACGCCCGAACTGCTTGGCCAAGCCGTGCTGCAGTCGAGTGACGTGGGCATCGTCGAGGCGGACGGCGCTCGTGACGGTGGCGACGAGCTGGTCGGACTGGTCGGCGACGATGTCGGCCGCGTGACGCAGGAGCTCACCGATCCGACGCCCACGAGGCTGCTGCACCAGGTGCACGACGATGACGACGGTCTGGCGACTGGCCTTGCCGCCCAGGAGACGCTCGACGAGGTCCGCCTTGGAGGCGGGGTCGCCCAGCTTGGAGCCGATGGCCAATTCGAGCTGGGCATCGGTGCGGACGGCCGCGTCGAACGCGAACAGCTCGTTCTCGATGCTGCTGTCGGCCGGGGTGGTCGTCGCGATCGCCCGGAAGGCGACCTCTTCGATGCCGGCGAGCAGATCGTCGGACGAGGACCAGCGGCTGCCGACGACCGACACGAGCACGGCTCGCGTCGACTCGGAGAACGACCCGAAGAGCCGGTCGAGCAGCTGCTTCTTCGTCGCCACGTCGACAGCGGGGTCGGCGAGATACGACTGCAGCTGAACGGAGCCGCCGATGACCCGACCGGCGTCGAGCAACTGCTCGCCGGTCGTCAGGTCGACCGACCCGCCGAGGTCGGACAAGACCGACCGCGCCGAACCGAGTGCTTCTCGGGACATGGAACCCATCGTCAGTGGCCCGCCTTAGCGTTCTCGTCCGCCTCGAGCTCGGCCAGGAAGCGGTCGACCACGGCCGAGGCCTTGGCATCGTCGCTCAGCGACTCACCGATGACGCCGGAGGCGAGGTCGATGGCCAGCGATCCGACTTCGGACCGGAGCGACGCCACGGCGGCCTGCCGCTCGGCCTCGATCTGCGCGTGGGCGGAGGCGGTGATGCGGTCGGCATCGGCCTGCGCCTGCTGCTTGAGCTCGGCGATGATCTCGTTGCCCTCGGCGCGCGCAGCCTCACGGATGCGAGCGGCCTCGGCACGAGCGTCGGCCAGCTGCTTCTTGTATTCGTCGAGGGCCTTGGCAGCCTCGGCCTGTGCGGCCTCGGCGTGCTTGATGCCACCTTCGATGCGCTCGGCACGCTCGTCGAGGATCCTGCGGAACTTGGGGATCGCGAAGAGCCCGAAGAACGCGGCGATGACCACGAAGACGACCAAGGACCAGAGGATGTCGTAACCAGCGGGGAAGAAGATGGCGGCGCCCTGGGGCGCACCACCCTCGGCCGCGAGGATCGTCTCGATCATCGGTGTGTCGTCCTAACTGATCAGGAGAAGATGAAGCCGGCGGCGAGGCCGATGAAGCCCAGCAGCTCGGTGAACGCGATGCCGAGGAACATCGTGACCTGCAGGCGGCCGGCCAGCTCGGGCTGGCGGGCCATGGCCTCGACGGTCTTGCCCGCGACGATGCCGATGCCGATGCCGGGGCCGATCGCAGCGAGGCCGTAGCCGACGGTCGCGATGTTGCCGTTGATCTCAGCGAGGATCGTGGTGGTGTCCACTTGTGTTTCCTTCCGGTTGGGCGATGCACGTCGGATGACGTGCTTCGTCTGTATTTAGTGTTCTTTCGCCGCGGCCTGTTGGATGTAGACCGAGGCGAGGAGCGTGAAGACGTAGGCCTGCAGCACGGCGACGGCCATCTCGACGATGGTCATCACGAAGCCACCGATGAGGGTGAGAGCACCGAAGGCCATGAAGCCCCCGCTCATGCTGAAGAAGAAGAAGTGCGTCGCCGCGAAGCAGAGCACCAGCAAGAGGTGGCCGACCATCATGTTCAACAGGAGTCGGAGGGCCAGGGAGATCGGCCGCACGATGAAGATGTTGATGAACTCGATGGGCGTCAAGAGGATGTACATGACCCACGGCACACCGGGCGGGAAGAGGGCGTTGCGCAGGAACGTCGCGCCGCCGGCCTCACGGAAACCCGCGTAGATGAACATGATGTACGCCACGACCGCCAACAGCAGGGGCATGGCGATGACCGACGTGCCCGCGATGTTGAGGCCGGGGATGATGCCCGTGATGTTCATGGCGAAGATGCCGAAGAACATGGCGGCCAGCAACGGCAGGTATTTGCGTCCGAGCTTCTCGCCGAGGATCTCCTCGACGATCTGGATGCGGACGAAGTCGAGGCCCAGCTCTGCGATGCTCTGCCCGCGGGACGGGATGAGCCGCCCCTTGCGCAGGGCCAGCCAGAACAGCAGCAACATGACGGCGATCGCGAAGAGGCGGACCAGCATGATGCGGTTCAGCTCGAAGGGGGTGCCCTCGAAGAAGATGGCGGGAGGGAAGAACTCGTCAAGAGTCGGGGCGTGGAATCCCCCGTCCCCGTGGCCGGCTTCGGCAGCGGAGAGCAGGTTCACAGCGTTCGCTATCAGCGCTATCTCCTGTGTCGGGGCGAGCACCCTGAAGTGTCGCGACGATTGGTGGGGTTTGTCATCCGTGCACGCTGGAGACGCGGCCGGGGAACGTCGTCAACCCTATCAAGGTAATGGGAGCTTCCACGAATCGGTCGAGGTATTTTCACCGTGTGCACGCATGGTCGTCAGTCCTGCGGAGCGGGGGGCAGCGCGGCGTCGCTCACGTACGACAGGCGCCCCCGGACGACCACGAGGGCGTCGACGGCCAGCGTGCCGATGATCGAGACGACGAGGGCCAGGAAGAGCACCACGTCGTTCACGAACGGCTGGTCGCGCAACGCGACCAGCAACACGATGAAGATGACCAGCTTGAGCAACCAGGCGCCCATCACGATTCCGAAGAACGCCCCGAGCGTGAAACGGATCGCCACCAGCATGCTCGCGGCCGTGATCGCGGCGAAGAGGATCGCGAGCCCCACCCCGACCAGGGCGCTCCACAGGCCGTCCGTGCCGGCGAAGAAGTAACCGAGCCCCCCTCCGACGACGGCGATGACGAGGGCGAGCACGCCCGTGTACTTCAGGATCTGGGTGAAGATCGAGCTGGCGTTCATGCGGGGTCCTTCGGGTTCGTCAGTTCGGGCACGACGGCCTTGGCCGCGGTGTCGGTGTCGTGCGGGTCGAGGACGTCCGCGGCGGCGTCGAGCGGATCGAACCGGTCCGACTCCGTCGTCGACAGGTCGCCCGTGCGGGTCGTCTGGACCGCGATCTCGACCTTCTTGCGCCGGCTGAGCGGAGACAACGTGGCAGCCGTGCAGGCGACCAGGCCGACACCGAGGAACACGGCGACCAGGTAGGTCGGTTTCACGAAGAGGAACATCAATCCCCCGACGGCCGCCACGAGGGTCCAGGCGTAGAAGATCAGGACGGCTTGGAAGTGGGAGTGACCCATGTCGAGCAGGCGGTGGTGCAGGTGCTTGCGATCGGCCGTGAACGGGGACTTGCCGGCGCTCAGTCGCCGGAGGACGGCCAGGCCGAAGTCGAGCAACGGCACGACGAGGATCGCGAAGGGCAGGATGATCGGGATGAAGGCCGGCAGCAGGGCCGTCCGGGAGATCCCGGCCGGGTCGATCTGCCCGGTGACCGAGATCGCGCTCGTCGCCATGACGAGGCCGGTGAGCAGCGCACCCGCGTCGCCCATGAAGAGCTTGGCCGGGTGCCAGTTCAGCGGCAGGAAGCCGAGACAGGCCCCGATCAGCACGGCCGAGAGCAGGGCCGCGAGGTTGAAGTACTCCGTCTGGCCGATGGTGATCGAGATGACGAAGCTGTAGACGAAGAAGACGCCGTTGGCGATGATGGCGACCCCGGCGACGAGGCCGTCGAGACCGTCGATGAAGTTCACGGCGTTCATCACGAGGACGATCGTCAGGACCGTGAGCACGAGGGACATGTACGGCGAGCCGATGGCCAGGCTGCCCCCGATGGGCAGCGAGACGAGTTGCACGCCCTGCCAGGCGAGCACGCCGGCGGCGATGATCTGACCCGCCAGCTTGGTCATCCAGTCGAGGTCGTACAGGTCGTCGACGACTCCGATGACGACGATGATCGTGGCGGCGCCGATGATGGCCAACGGGGGGCCTGCGTCGGCGAAGACGAGACGGAAGTAGTCGACTCCCGAGATCAGCGGGAAGACGAACCACGCCGCGAGGAGCGCGACGACGATGCCGGCCCACATCGCGATGCCCCCGAGTCGTGGCGTCGGCGTCTGGTGGACGTCACGCTCGCGGATCTTGGGATAGAGGCGGTACTTGAGGCCCACCCGCCACACCACGACGGACAGCACGAAGCTGACCGCCGCCGAGATCGCCAGCGCGAGGAGGTAGTACCTCACGCGAGGGCGTCGACCCCGACGACGCGGATGATGTCGGCGTCGGACAGGACGCCGTGGCGCACGATGCGCAGCACCCCGTCGGCACCGCCCGTGGCATCGACGATCGTCGACCCCGTGTTGGCGCCGGGCCGGTGTTCGTACGTCGTGCCCGCGGCGCCGTCGTCGAGGTAGACCGACACCGAGTCGCCGAGCATGCGGCGCGCGTCGCCCGCCGACTCGGCCGCGGGGCGGCCGGTGAGGTTCGCACTCGACACCGCGAGGGGGCCGGTCTCTTCGAGCAACTCGAGGGCGATGCGGTGACTCGGCACGCGCAGGGCGACGGTGCCGCGCGTCTCGCCGAGATCCCAGCTGAGCGACGCCTGCGCGCGGAAGATGACCGTGAGCGGGCCGGGCCAGAACTCGTCGAGCAGCGGACGGACGACCTCGGGCACTCGGTCGGTGAGCGCGGCGAGGGTCTCTTGCCCCTTGATCAACACCGGAGGCGGTGACTGACGGCCTCGGCCCTTGGCGTCGAGCAGGCGCTGCACGGCGGTCGGATCGAACGCGTCGGCCGCGACGCCGTACACGGTGTCGGTCGGCAGGACGACGAGCTCGCCTCGCCCGACGGCACCGCGCGCCATGCGCATGCCGGCGAGCAGTTCGGAGTCGACGGAGCAGTCGTGAAAAGTGGCCATGACCTGACGATGATAGTGCGACGGACCGGGAGAACCCGGTCAGCGCACCGCCGTCGTGGCCCGGTCGCGACCGGTGAGGTCGGGGTGCGTGGCCGGGGAGCGCCATCCGTCGGCCGTCAGGAGGTCGCGGATCGCGCCTCCTTGGAGCTCGCCGTGCTCGATGACGAGCGCTCCCCCGGGGCGTAGCAGCCGTCGGGCGGTGAGGGACAGAGCCCGGACGAGGTCGAGGCCGTCCTCGCCGCCGTACAGGGCGAGGGCAGGATCGTGGAGGCGCACCTCGGGGTCGCGCGGGACCATGCCGACGGGCACGTACGGCGGGTTCGACACCACGACCGAGACCGTGGCATCGAGTTCGGGCACGGCGTCGGTGAGGTCGCCCTCGACGAGTCGCACGTTGTCGACACCCACCGCGGCGATGTTGCGACGCGTCCACACCGCCGCGTCGGGAGAGAGCTCGACGGCGACGACGGTGGCCGTCGGCACCTCGGAAGCCATCGCCAACGCGAGGGCCCCGCTGCCGGTTCCGAGATCGACGGCGACGGGCGACGCGTCCGGAACGGCACGGAGAGCGTCGATCGCGAGCTGGGCGACGCCTTCGGTCTCGGGCCGGGGGACGAAGACGCCGGGCCCCACGTGCAGCTCGAGGTGCCGGAAGGACGCCCGCCCCGTGATGTGCTGCAGGGGCTCGCGGGAGGCACGGCGCGTGATCGCGGCGACCAGCGCCTCCTGCTCGTCCGTCGTCAAGGGCGACGCGGTGACGGCCCTCGCCCGGACAACTCCCCTGGCCAGGCCCGTGACGTGGGCGAGCAGGAGTTCGGCGTCGACGTCGGGCGACGGCACCCCGGCGTCGGCGAGGACGGCCGACGCGACCCAGAGGCCGGCGTCGACCGTCGTCACGCCCTCGAAGGCCGTGGCGATCGCGTCGCTCACGACGCGGTGTCGCCGATCTCGGCGAGACGCGCCTCTTCGTCGGCCTGGATGCACGAGTCGACCACCGGGCCGAGCGCACCGTCCATGACCGCGTCGAGGTTGTACGCCTTGTAGCCGGTGCGGTGGTCGGCGATTCGGTTCTCGGGGAAGTTGTAGGTGCGGATGCGCTCCGACCGGTCCATGCCCCGGATCTGACTCTTGCGGGCGTCCGACGCGATGGCCGCCTGCTCTTCTTGCTGACGGGCCAGGATGCGGGCCCGCAGGACGCGCATGCCGGCCTCGCGGTTCTGCAGCTGGCTCTTCTCGTTCTGCATCGCGACCACGATGCCCGTGGGCAGGTGCGTGATGCGGACGGCGGAGTCGGTCGTGTTGACCGACTGTCCGCCAGGGCCGCTCGACCGGTAGACGTCGATCTTGAGGTCGTTCTGGTTGATGTCGACCTCTTCGGGCTCGTCGACCTCGGGGAACACGAGCACGCCCGTGGTCGAGGTGTGGATGCGCCCCTGCGACTCGGTCGCCGGCACCCGCTGCACGCGGTGCACACCGCCCTCGTACTTGAGGTGGGCCCAGACGCCCTGCGACGGGTCGGACGCGTTCGACTTGAGTGCCACCTGCACGTTCTTGTAGCCGCCGAGGTCGGAGTCGTCGCTCGCGATCATCTCGGACTTCCAGCCCTTCGACTCGGCGTAGTGCAGGTACATGCGCAGCAGGTCCGCCGCGAACAGGGCGCTCTCGGCCCCGCCCTCGCCGCCCTTGATCTCCATGATCACGTCGCGCCCGTCGTCCGGGTCGCGCGGGATCAGGAGGCGCCGCAGGCGTTCCTGGCACTCGTCGAGCGCCTGCTCGAGGCCGGGGACCTCGTCGGCGAACGCCTCGTCCTCTTTCGCGAGCTCACGGGCGGCCTCGAGGTCCTCACCCGCCTGCTGCCACGCCGAGTGGGCAGCCACGATGCGGCTGAGCTCGGCGTAGCGGCGGTTGATCTTCTTGGCGCGTGCGGCGTCGGCGTGGACGGCCGGATCGCTGAGCTGCGTCTGCAGGTCGTCGTGCTCGGCCAGCAGCACGGCCACCGACTCGAACACGCTCAGTGCTCCTTGTGGCCGGAGTCGTGTCCGTTCGAGGCGGGGACCGACTTCTGGACCTGGACGAGGAACTCGACGTTCGACTGCGTCTCGCGCAGGTTGCGCAGGACGATCTCGAGGGCCTGCTGCTGGTCGAGTCCGGCCAGGGCCCGGCGCAGGCGCCAGGTGATCTTGACCTCGTCGGGGCTGAGCAGCATCTCTTCACGACGCGTGCCCGAGGCGTTGACGTCCACGGCGGGGAAGATGCGCTTGTCGGCCAGGTGGCGCGACAGGCGGAGCTCCATGTTGCCGGTGCCCTTGAACTCCTCGAAGATGACCTCGTCCATCTTCGAACCGGTCTCGACGAGAGCGGTCGCGAGGATGGTCAGCGAGCCACCGTTCTCGATGTTGCGCGCCGCGCCGAAGAAGCGCTTCGGCGGGTAGAGGGCCGACGAGTCGACGCCACCCGAGAGGATGCGGCCCGACGCGGGTGCGGCCAGGTTGTACGCACGACCGAGACGCGTGATCGAGTCGAGCAGCACGACGACGTCGTGGCCCAGCTCGACGAGGCGCTTGGCGCGCTCGATGGCCAGCTCGGCGACCGTCGTGTGGTCTTCGGCGGGGCGGTCGAAGGTCGAGGCGATGACCTCGCCCTTGACCGTGCGCTGCATGTCGGTGACCTCTTCGGGGCGCTCGTCGACGAGCACGACCATGAGGTGCACCTCGGGGTTGTTGATCGCGATGGCGTTGGCGATCGACTGCAGCACGAGGGTCTTGCCCGCCTTGGGCGGCGAGACGATGAGGCCGCGCTGCCCCTTGCCGATCGGCGACACGAGGTCGATGATGCGGGTCGAGAGCTTCTGGGGCTCGGTCTCGAGTCGGAGGCGCTCCTGCGGGTAGAGCGGGGTCAGCTTGCTGAACTCGACGCGCTTGGCCGCCTCGTCGACGGGCTGGCCGTTGATCGAGTCGATCCGCACGATCGCGTTGTACTTCTGGCGCCCCTGGCCCTGGTCGCCCTCGCGGGGCTGACGGATGGCACCGACGACCGCGTCGCCCTTGCGCAGGTGGTACTTCTTGACCTGGCCGAGCGAGACGTAGACGTCGCTCGCACCGGGCAGGTAGCCCGTGGTGCGCACGAAGGCGTAGTTCTCGAGGACGTCGAGGATGCCCGCGACGGGAATGAGGACGTCGTCCTCGCCGATCTCGGGTTCGACGTCGTCGTTCTGGCCACCACGGCCACGCTTGCGGTCACGCTGACGGCCACGGCCCTGTCGGCCGCCCTCGTCGTTCTGACCGCCGGACTGGGGGCCGTTGCCGGACTGCTCACCGCGGGCGGCGTCGTTCTTCTCGCCGGCCTCACGCTGGGCCTGCTGCTCGGCGCGCTGCTCGTCGCCGCGCTGCTGGCCGTTCTGCAGCTGGCCGTTCTGCTGCTGGCCGCCACGCTGCTGGCCGTTCTGCGGAGCGTCGGCCTTCTGTGCACCGTTCTGCTGGCCACCGTTCTGGTCGGCCTGGGCCTGCTGCTGACCGCCCTTGCCACGGTTGCGGTTGCGGCTCCGACGGCCACCACCCTGCTGGCCACCGTTCTGCTGGTCTCCGCCCTGCTGGTCCGTCTGGGCCTGGTCGGTCTGGGCCTGCGGGTCGGAGCCGACCTCGTCGGCGGAGGCGGACGGGGCCGTCTCGGTGGAGGTCGACTCGTCGGCGGCCGGGGTCTCGACCGAGGCGCCGGGCTGCGCGGCGTCGGCGGCGACGGACGCGTCGGAGGCGCGGCGCGAGCCACGACGGCGCGACGGACGCTCGG
>NZ_JXQZ01000024.1 GCF_000878135.1 Frigoribacterium sp. MEB024 | reverse complement strand
CGCGCCGACCCGTTGCCCGGCCGCCGCCCGGCCGCCGTCCGGCAGCCGTCCGGCCGCCGCCCGGGCGCCGCACGACGAAGAACCCCGTTCCGAACGATGAACCCGGAAGCTTGCGGGTTCATCGTTCGGAACGGGGTTCGCGGGGCGTCGTTCGTCAGTCGCGGGTGGGGCGACGGCGACGGGCGATCAGGGTACCTGCCCCGGCGAGCACGAGCAGCAGGGCCGCGGCCGCCGCCCACCGGGCGTCGGAACCGGTGAAGGCGAGCTGCCCGTCGACCGACGCCGGGCCCGAGCCCTGACCGATCGGCGTCACGCCCGTGCCGGGATCGGCGGGAGAACCGGGGCCGCCGGGCGTCCCGGGTGCACCGGGGGTGCCGGGCGTCCCGGGGTCGCCGGGCGTCCCGGGGTCGCCGGGCGTCCCGGGGTCGCCGGGCGTCCCGGGGTCGGCCGCCACGCCGGGGAACGTCCCGGCGCGCAGCGAGAACCCGTCGGTGTCGTTGTCGTCCGCGTAGAACGTCTGACGGAACCCGTCGACGCTCGTCGCCGCCGGGGCGATCGCGAAGCCTTCGTTGGCGAGCCCCCGGTCGGCGTTCGCCGGTGCCTCGTAGACGACGTCCTCGGCGAACGCCCCCGACTCGTCGACCGAGAACAGCGCCGTGCGGCCCGAGCAGGCCTCGTCGCAGACGACCCAGAGCGCGTCGAGGTCGGCGTCGAACTGCAGGTCGGCGACCAGGGCGAACGACGTCGCGATCGTCGCGACGCGCTCGAACGAACCGTCGTCCATCAGGGCGTAGGCGTAGACGCTCGCGGTGCCCTCGACGCCGACGAAGAAGAGCCCGTCGCCGTGGCCGGCGTAGGTGGCCGGATCGTAGGAGGCGCCGGTCGCCTCGTCGACGAACCCCGCCTCGGTCAGCCACGCGTCGGGCACCCAGGTGATGCCCTCGAGGCCCGCGTTGGCCCCCAGGCCGGGGAAGTCCGCGGCGAGGTTCCACTCGTCGGTGGCGACCAGGGTCGTGGCCGGGCTCGCGGTCGCGGCGTCGTACCGCAGCACCGAGGGGCGGCTGACGGAGCCCGAGGCGTTGTTGCGCTCGGTCGACACGTAGACGCCCCCGGCGGACGAGTCGTCGGCGACCGTGACGCCCTCGGCGTCCACGATGTCGGTCGCGACCCCGCTCGGGTACAGCAGCTTCTTGCCGGCGACCCAGCCGTCGGTCGTCTGCGGAGCCCAGCCGCCGGCGCCGTCCGGGACGATGCGGTAGAGCAGGCCGTCGCCGTTCTGCACCGCCCAGAGCGTGCCGGCGGTGGCCGTGCCGGTCGGCTCGTAGTCGAGACCGCTCAGGTCGCCCGTGAAGGTGCCCTCGTCGTCCAGGGGGACCTCGTCGGGTCCGCCGGGCCAGGCGGTCGGCACGGAGACGCCGGCGAAGGTGTTGGCCGAGCCCTTGGTCGGGGCCGACGTGACGGCGAAGTCGCCCGTGCCGTCGGGGCCGCGGCCGTAGGTGGTGGCGGCGTGCGAGGTCCACGAGTACTCGTCGGCGAGGGTCGATCCGTCGGCCGCCGTCGTGCCGTCCGGCAGCAGCAGGCGCACCGAGTCGGCACCGCCCAGCCCGAAGTCGAAGCCGGCCGAGGTCGGGGTCTGCTCGTCGAGGACGACGAAGCCACCGGGGGCGACGACGGTCCCGGCCGGGATCACGTAGCGGTGCGTCGGGTCGGAGTCGGTCAGCACGTAGCCGCCGAGGTCGACCGACGAGGTGCCCACGGTGGTGAGCTCGACCCAGTCGCCGGGCGCGCCTCCCTGGCTCTCGACCTCGTTGATGCGCACGGGCGACGAGCAGTCGTTCGCCGCGCCCTTCGTGGTCGAGGTCGTCGTCGTCAGCTCGCCGGTGCCGTCGGGGCAGCGGCCGTGGCTGACCGTGCTGTGGACGCTCCAGGCGTACGACGCGACGAGCGTGCCCGCGGTGTCGAACAGGCGCGCCGAGTCGGGCTGGCCGAGACCGAAGTCGAAGCCGACCGGGTTCGAGCCCGAGGCCTGGTCGATCACGAAGAACGCACCGGGCTGCACGACCGAACCGGCGGGCAGGGTGAAGGGGGTGCGGACGTCGTCCTCGTCGCGGAAGGTGTAGCCCGAGACGTCGACGGGCACCGTGCCGACGTTCGTCAGCTCGACCCAGTCGGTGTCGTCGCCGTTGGACTCGACCTCGTTGATCACGACGTCGGTGGTGGCGGGCACGGCGGGGGTCGTCGGGTCGGTCGGGGCGGGGTCCGTCGGGTCGGTCGGCGCCGGTGTCGTCGCGCACTCGTTGGCGGTGCCCCGGGTTCCCGCGGCCGTCGTCGCGAACTCGCCGGTGCCGTCGGCGCAGCGGCCGTAGGTCGTGGTCGGGAACTGCGTCCAGGCGTACGAGTCGAGCAGCGTCGTGCCGTCGGCCGCGTAGAGCCGGACGGCGTCGGCGCGTCCGAGCCCGTAGGCGGCGGCGCCCCACACGGCGTCGTCGGCGACGTCGACGACCAGGCGCTCGCCGGCGGCGAGGACCGTACCCGCGGGCAGGGAGAGGGTCCGCGTGTCGTTGCTGTCGCGCAGCACGAAGCCCGACACGTCGGTGGGGGCGGCGGCGGTGTTGAGCAGCTCGACCCAGTCGTCGGTCGTGTCGATCTCGTTGACGACGACGTCGGCGTCGGCCGCGAGGGCGGGCAGGGCGCTCGTGGCCACGAGCCCGGCGGCAGCGATCGAGCCGGCCAGGGTCAGGGCGCCGAGGCGGAGCAAGGGCGTGCGCATGCGGGTGTCCGTTTCGTCGGGTGTGGACCGAACCATCTCGGACGGAAGCGACGCCCGGGTGAACACCCCGTGAACGCCGGCACCTCGTGCCCCGGCGGCGCGACGGGACTAGCGTCACGCACATGGCATCCGAGGCGACGACCCTGCGGGTGGGCGACCGCGACGTCCGCATCAGCAGTCCGTCCCGCGTGCTCTGGCCCGACCTCGGCGTGACCAAGCTCGACCTGGCGCACTACCTGGCCGAGGTCGGCACGCCTTTCGTCGCGGCGAACGGCGACCGTCCGATCTCGCTGCAGCGCTTCGGCGGCGACGTCGACGGCGACCAGTACTTCTCGAAGAACCCGCCCCGCGGCACCCCCGACTACGTGCGAGCCGTCGACGTCACCTACCCGAGCGGTCGCGTGCACCCGCAGCTCGTCATCGACGAGCCCGCCGCCGCGGTCTGGGCGGCCCAGATGAACACCCTGGTCTTCCACCCGTGGGCCTCGCGCGCCGAGCAGCCCGACCTGCCCGACCAGCTGCGCATCGACCTCGACCCGCAGCCGGGCACGAGCTTCGCGGACGCCGTGACGGCCGCGCTCGACCTCCGGGCCGTGCTCGACGAGGCGGGGCTCACCGCGTTCGTCAAGACGAGCGGCAACCGGGGCCTGCACGTCTTCGCGCCGATCGAGCCGACGCACGAGTTCCTCGAGGTGCGGCACGCCGTGATCGCCGCCGCCCGCGAGCTCGAACGCCGCACCCCCGACCGCGTCACCACCGCGTGGTGGAAGGAGGAACGCGGCGACCGCCTCTTCGTCGACTACAACCAGGCCAATCGCGACCGCACCATGGCGGGGGCGTGGTCTCCCCGGGCGCTGCCCCGCGCCTCCGTGTCCCTGCCGGTCACGTGGGACGACCTGCCCGGCATCGACCCGGCCGAGCACACCGTGCTGACGGTGCCCGAGCGACTGCAGACCCACGGCGACCCGTGGGGCTCGATGCACGAGTCGCCGGGGCGCATCGACACACTGCTCGCCTGGTGGGAGCGCGACGTCGCCGACGGCCTCGGCGAGCTGCCCTTCCCGCCCGACTTCCCGAAGATGCCCGGCGAGCCGCCCCGCGTGCAGCCCAGCCGGGCGCGGAAGCCCGCCGCCGACTGAGCCGGCGGGGCCGAGGAGGCGCGGCTCACCACCGCGAGCCCCGTTCGGTCACCGACACCCGCCTAGGCGAGCACCTCGCCCAGGTCGTACGCCGCCGGCACCTCGAGCTGGTCGAACCCGCACGAGCGGGCCTCGCGGTCGTCGCGCCACCGTTCGACCTGCACGGTGTGGCGGAACCGGGAGCCCTCCATCTGGTCGTACCGCACCTCGACCACGCGCTCGGGACGAAGCGGGACGAACGACACGTCCTTGCCCGACGAGAAGCGGCTGCGCTCGGTCTCGGCGTGACGCACCTCGCCGTCGTCGTCGCGGTCGACGAACGGTGCCAGCTCGTCGACCAGCTCGAGGCGACGGGCGTCCGAGAACGCGGACGCGCCTCCGACGTTCCGCAGTTCGCCCTCGTCGTCGTAGAGCCCGAACAGCAGCGACCCCACTCCTGAGCCGCTCTTGTGGACGCGGTAGCCGAGCACCACGACGTCCGCGGTGCGGTGGTGCTTGACCTTGAGCATCGTCCGCTTGCCCGGAGCGTAGGAGGCGCGGGTCGGCTTCGCGACGACCCCGTCGAGCCCGGCGCCCTCGAACTCGGTCAGCCACCGACGTGCGGTCGTGACGTCGTCGGTGGCCTGGCTGACGTGCAGGGGGTGACCCGCGCCTCCTGCCGTGGCGTCGGCACCGCCCTCGGGGCCGACCGTCTCGAGCAGCAGCGCGCGGCGCTCGGCGAACGGGGTGTCGAGCAGGTCGCGGTCGCCCAGGGCGAGCAGGTCGAACGCGACGAACATCGCGGGGGTCTCGACGCTGAGCTTCGCGACGCGCGACGCGGCCGGGTGGATGCGCTGGCCCAGCGCGTCCCAGTCGAGTCGTTCGTGACCGGGCTCGCCGGTGCGTACGACGATCTCGCCGTCGAGCACGCAGGGCCCTGGCAGGAGGCGCACGAGGGCCTCGACCAGCTCGGGGAAGTACCGGGTCAGCATCTTCGAGCCGCGGCTGCCGATCTCGATCGTGAGCGGGGCGCCGTCGGAGTCGTCGGGGCCGGCGGCGGCGCGCTCGGCGTACACGATGCCGCGGAACCCGTCCCACTTGGGTTCGTAGACGAGCCCGCCCTCGACGGAGTCGGGCTCGGGCACGTCGGCCACGGCCTTCGCGAGCATGGGGACGATCGGTTCGGCGGCGGTCGGGATCATGCGCCGAGTCTGCTCTCGCCGGGCGAGCGTGCGGCCAGACCCCGGGAAACCGCCGAGACCCCCGTGCGCGCCGAGGGGTCTCGGCGACGTCCTGGGGTGTGAACGCTCGACGTGACCCGCCCCGACCGGGTTGGATGGGCGAGTGCGTGTCTGTGTCGTCGTCCCCGTCCGAGACGACGGAGCCCTGCTCGACGCGTGCCTCCGATCGCTCGCGCGGCAGACGCGAGTGCCCGACGAGGTGATCGTCGTCGACAACGGCAGCACGGACGACACCGTGGAGGTGGCCCTCCGGCACGGTGCCCGCGTGGTCGCCGAGGCCGAGGTCGGCATCGCCGCGGCCGCGAGCACGGGCTACGACGCCGCCGCCGGGGTGGGTGCCGGGCCGGGCACCCCCGCACCCGCCGACCTCATCGGGCGGGTCGACGCCGACAGCGTCCTGCCCCGCACCTGGGTCGCCGATCTGCTCGGCACCCTCGTCGACGAGCCGGACGTGCTCGCCGTGAGCACGAACGCCCGCTTCTACGATGCGCCCGTCGGCGTCGAACGCCTGCTCTCGGCTCTGTACGTCGGCGCGTACCACCTCGTGATCGGGGCCGCCCTGGCGCACTGGCCGCTGTTCGGCTCGACGATGATGATGCGCCGCACCGCCTGGCTCGACGTCCGCGACGAGGTGCACCGGCACGAGACCCTGCTGCACGACGACATGGACCTCGCCCTGCACCTCGGCGACCGCCAACTCGCCGGTCGGGGCCGCATCGCCTACCGCCGCGACGTCGTCACGGGCATCTCGGCCCGGCCGCTCGACCCGGGCAACGCCCCGTGGCTGCGGACGTACCGGGCGCTGCACTCGTTCACGGTCCACGGCACCGACGGCCTGCCGTGGTCGCGCTGGTTGCGCGCCGACCCGGCCGGCGTCTTCACGCGGCTCGGCTGGGCGCCCTCAGCGGTGGTGGACGCGCGGGCGGCCGTGGCCGACGGCGTCGCCCCCGTGTCCGTCGGCACCCGCGCCGGCACCGGCTCCGGACGAGGAGGCGCGCGCGGCCCGGCAGCGGACGTCGCCCCCCACGAGGAACGGCAGCGCCAGCCCGGCCAGCAGCGAGCCGAGGCCGCCCGCGGCGAGGTCGCCGATCGTGTCGTCGTAGCCGACGAAGATCGCCGAGTCGACGAGGGTGTGGCCCGCCCACTCGCCCATCTCCCACAAGGTGCCGGCCGCCAGGCCGAAGGCGACCGTCAGCAGGACTGAGCCGACGCGGGCGGAGCGACCCGCGCCTCCTCGTCCGTCACGGCGGCCCGGCGACACGATCCAGCCGGCGCGGTGGGCGAGGACGACGAACACCGCGGCGAGCAGGCCGTTGAGCACGAAGTGCACGACCGTGTCGTAGCCCGTGACCCGGGTGTAGAGCTCGAAGACGCTGCTCCAGGCGGCCCCCAGCGCGGCGACGCCGACCATCAGGTCGAACGTCGCCCGGAGGCCGAGCATGCGGGGAACGAGGGTGCCGAGCAGGGCCAGCATCAGCACGGCGATCTCGACGACGCCCCAGCCGACGCCGACCACGACGACGCTCAGCGCGGCGACCACGCGGACGGCGTCGGCGACGTACTCGAGGACTCCGTGCGGGCGGCGGAGGAAGGTCTCGGCGACGGTGGGCATCTCAGGACTCCTCGGGGTGGTGCTCGACGGGACGGTGCTCTGCGGGACGGTGCTCGGCGGGACGGTGCTCGGCGTGCCCGGACGGCCAGCGCACGACGGCGTGCACCGGGTCGTGGTCGGAGGGGGCGACGCCGCCGGGACGGACCCCGCCGACGCCGGCCCGCTCGACGTGGGCCCCGGTGTCGACGAGCAGCCAGTCCAGGCGGCGGCCGCCGGTGCGGGGCGGGCCGTAGTTCGAGTACGAGCCCCAGCCCGGGTCGAGCCGCGCGTCGGCCACCACGCGGCTGTCGACCAGCCTGCCGCGGGTCAGCTCGCGGTGCGCGGGGGAGTCGACCACGGCGTTGAAGTCGCCCATCACGACGACGGGCCCGTCGAGGGCGTCGGTGAAGGTGCGCAGCTGCACGGCGGAGTGTCGCCGCGAGCGGGCCAAGAGGTGGTCGAAGTGCGTCACGACCACGTCCAGTCGGGCTCCGGTCGCGAGGTCCTCGAGCTCGGCGTGGACGGCCGTGCGGGGGATCATGTTGCCGTACGAGCGCGACCCCGGCACCGTGGGGGTGGCCGAGAGCCAGAGCGCCTCGTGGCGGACGATCCTCAGCCGGGCGGTGTCGACGTACAGCTCGACGCGCTCGCCGCCGCGGTCACGGTCGCGACCCGTGCCGACCGAGTCGTAGTCGGCGCCGAGGGCGTCCGCGAGCTGCGCGGACTGGTCGGGCAGCGCCTCCTGGATGCCCAGCACCGAGGGTCGCTCGGCCTCGAGCAGGAGGCGCAGTGCCGGCAGCCGGGACGACCACCGGTCGGCCAGTGCGTGACGGGTGGTCAGCACCTGCGGCATGCGCCGCCGCACGTTGTAGGTCATGAGGTGCAGGTCCGGGGCGGCCACCGGGCCGACCGTGGGTACGACCCGGTGGTCACCCGGACCGGCGGTGGCAGGGGTGGCGGCGGAGGTGTCGGTCGGGGGCGTCATGGCGTGTGCGACGGTAGGCCGTCGCACACGCCACCGCCCGACTCAGCGCACGCGCTTGATGGGGATGACGGCCAGGGCGCCGAGGATCGCCGCGACGCCGGCGGCCCAGAGCATCAGGGTGTAGTTGCCCGAGCCGGTGTTGCCGATGCCGAGGAAGAACAGCGCGATCGCCGGGGCGAGCGACTGCGGCAGGGCGTTGGCGATGTTGATGACGCCGAGGTCCTTGCCCGGACGGTCGGCGTTCGGCAGCACGTCGACGACGAGGGCGGTGTCGACGGCGGCGTAGATGCCGTAGGCGAAGCCCATGACGACCTCGGCGACGTAGAAGCCGGTGACGGTCTCGGCATGGGCCAGCAGGATCAGGCCGACCGCGAAGAGGGCGGTCGAGCCTCCGACGAAGACCTTGCGCATCTTGAGCCTGTCGCTCAGCCAGCCCGAGAGCGCGGCACTCGCCATCAACGCGATCGTGTAGAGCAGGACGCCGAAGGCGACCGCGGCCGTGGCGTCGGCGACGTCCGAGATGCCGAGGTGCTCCTGCATGTAGAGCAGTCGGTAGGTCGTGAACATGAACGTCGCGAGGATGATCAGGAACCGCGACCACCAGGCGAAGGCGAAGTCGCGGTGCTCGAGGGGGTTCGTCCAGAACGAGCTGACCAGGTTGACGAAGGTGAAGGGCTTGAGTTCGTATTCGGGCAGGTCGTCGCGGGCGACGACCGCGTAGACGAGGATCAGCACGATCGCGAGGACGCCCGGCGCGATGAAGAGCACCGGCAGGTTCGCGACGAACAGCACGGCGAGGTAGGTGCCCGCGAGGACGGCGATGTTCTGTGCCAGGGCGATGACGCTCGAGGCCTTGCCGCGCTGGAACTGCGGCACGTTGTCGGCGAAGCTCGCGGTCAGGGCGGCGAGCACGGCGTTGGCCGCGACCTGCGCGATCACCCAGGCGATGCCGAGCTGCAGCACGGTGGGGGCGAACGCGAGCCAGGCGAGGGCGAGCGTGAAGACGACGATGCCGCCCACCAGGTAGGGCCGACGGCGCCCCCACCGGGTGCGCGTGCGATCGCTCAGCGCGCCGACGAGGGGATTGGCGAGCAGCGCACCGAAGGCGCCGAACGGCAGGACGAGCCCGATGATGCTCGCCGGGTCGTCGGGGTTTAGCTGCTGGGCCTTGAGCTGCATGCTCACGTACACCGGCGAGAGCAGGGCCGCGAACAGGCCGAACTGTGCCAGGCCCAGCGCGATCATGTAGCCCCGCGACACCCTCACGGTGCTGACGGGTTGGGTGAGCACGCCCTGCGTGCCGATGGGGCCTGGGTTGGCCATGACGCCTCCTCGAGTCAAAACCTAGTCGCGCTAGGTGTTCGCAGAATACACAGCAGGTGTCGCCCGGGCAAGCGAATGCGTCGATTTCGGACGAACTTTTGTCATCCGTCGACATAAGTGACAGAGTTGGGCACAGACCACCGGAACCCCTCACGACAAAGGAGTCATTCCATGACCTCGTCACCCTCCGTTCAGCTCTACACGGTCCGAGACGCCGTCTCGGCCGACCTGCAGGGCGCCGTCGCCCGCATCGCCGAGATCGGCTTCACCCAGGTCGAGCCCTACTCGTTCGTCGAGCGTGCCGACGAGTTCGAGAAGGCCTTCGCCGCCTCCGGCGTCACCGCCCCCTCCGGCCACGCCCCCGTGATCGACTCCGACGAGCCCGAGCGCGCCTTCGCCGCCGCGGCCCAGCTCGGCATCGGCACGGTCATCGACCCGTTCATCCCGAGCGACCGCTGGCAGACCGCCGACGACGCCCGGAAGATCGCCGACCGCGTCAACGAGCTGCAGGTGCTCGCCGCGGCATCGGGCCTGAGGTTCGGCTACCACAACCACCAGTGGGAGTTCGCGAACAAGGTCGACGGCCGTCCCGTCTACGACTTCTTCCTCGAGCGCCTGAACGACGACGTCGTCCTCGAGATCGACACCTTCTGGTCGACCGTCGGCGGCATGGACACCCCGGCGCTGCTGCGCTCGCTGGGTGACCGTGTGCAGTTCCTTCACGTCAAGGACGGCAAGATCTCGGGCGACATCGCGACCGCCCTGCCCAGCAGCGAGAGCGCCCTCGAGGTGCCCGACGCGCTCGCCGCCGCCTTCAAGAACCAGACCCCGGCCGGTCAGGGCGACGTCGACGTCGCCGCCGTGCTCGCCGCCGCGCCGCACGCGCTGCGCGTCGTCGAGTTCGACGACTACGCGAAGGACGTCTTCGACGGCGTCGCCGAGTCCTTCGCCTGGCTGCAGGAGAACGACAAGTGAGCGGCGTCGACACGACCGCCGGCCGCACGGGACGCGTCGGCGTCGGCGTCATCGGCGCGGGCGTCATCAGCGGCACCTACCTCGAGAACATGACGCAGTTCGCCGACCTCGAGGTGCTCTTCGTCGCCGACCTCGACCTCGACCGTGCCAAGGCGCAGGCCGAGACGTACGGCGTCCCGGGTCACGGCACGGTCGACGAACTGCTCGCGATCGACGAGATCGAGATCGTCGTCAACCTGACGATCCCGGCCGTGCACGCCGAGGTCGGACGTCAGATCATCGCCGCCGGCAAGAACGTCTGGAGCGAGAAGCCCCTCGCCCTCGACCACGAGTCCGCGCGCGACCTGCTCGCCGCCGCCGAGGCGGCCGGCGTCCGCGTGGCCTGTGCACCCGACACCGTGCTCGGCGCCGGCATCCAGACCGCGATGCGCGCGATCGCCCGCGGCGACATCGGCCAGCCCCTGACGGCGACCACGATGTTCCACGTGCCCGGGCCCGAGTCGTGGCACCCCAACCCCGACTTCCTGTTCGCACTCGGGGCCGGTCCGCTCTTCGACATGGGGCCGTACTACGTGACGACCCTGGTGCACGCGTTCGGCTCGGCCAGCCGCGTCAGCGCGGTCTCGTCGAAGTCGTTCGACACGCGCACCATCGGCAGCGGCCCGCGTGCGGGCCAGACCTTCCCGGTCGAGGTGCCGACGCACCACGCGGCGCTCATCGAGTTCGCGGGCGGGCAGTCGGCGCAGTCGACGTTCTCGTTCCAGAACGCGCTGCCCCGCATGGGCTTCGTCGAGATCAGCGGCACCGAGGGCACCCTCGTGCTGCCCGACCCCAACACGTTCGAGGGCGACTCGAGCCTGTGGCGCTTCGGCCAGGACGAGCCCGAGACGCTCGCCGCCGTGGGGTCGACCTACGGACGCGGGTCGGGCGTGCTCGACCTGGCGCGGGCGATCCGCGGTGGCGACGCCGAGCGTGCCAGCGGGGCCGTCGCCTCGCACGTGCTCGACGTGCTGCTGGCGATCTCGTCGGCCGCCGAGCAGGGTGGGCCGGTCTCCGTCGAGTCCGCCGTGCAGCAGCCGGTGCCGCTCGACGAGAGCTGGGACCCCTCGGCCGCGACGCTCTAGTCCGGTCGGCTGCCGGGCCTGGCCTGGCCTGGCCTGGCCACAGGGATGTCACGACGTGCCGCTCACCTTCGCAGGTGAGCGGCACGTCGTGTCTCCTGGGTACAACAGCGGGCCCGTCGCGCGGATTCAGGTCGCGCGACGGGCCCGGGTCTGGTGGGGCAGCCCGGACGGGCCGCCCGGGCGGGACGGTCGGGGTGAGGCGACTCCGACCGGTGACGACTACGCGGTGCGGATCGAACCGGTCGCGGTGTGGATCGTGCCCGTGGCCGTGCGGACGGATGCCGTGGCCGACGAGAGGCGACGCAGCACGCCGGCGGTGTAGCGGCCGATCGACAGGTCTCGGCGAGCCGAGGTGCTGACGTACGAACCGGGGGCGACGTCGGCGGCGAGCGAGCCGACGTAGGAGCCGATCGTCGGGGCGGCGGGCGTGCTGACGTAGCGGCCGCCGAGCGGGGTGACGGGGGTGCGGGTGGTCGTGGCGGTGGTGTCCATGGTGACTCCTCGAGGCTTGGCGGGTCGTGTCGGTCGGGGGCCCGCGATCGGGGATCGAGCGGGCGGCCACCGGCGGGGAAGGCTGCGCCGAGGTGCTCGACGGTGGCCCTGGCCTCCGTCGGCGTTGCCACCACCATACGCCTTCTTTTGAATGGGTCAAAACAACTCGTGTTCGCTCCTCGCTTTTCGGCCAGGACGCACCACCCCGACCTCTCTCAGAGCGAGGCGCCCCCGCAGACGACGAGCGCCTGCCCCGTGATGCTCCGTCCGTGTGGCCCGAGCACGAACGCCACGAGCGCGGCCACGTCGACCGGGTCGACGAGCGCGCCCAGCGGCGGCACGACCGGAGCCGAGGAGGCGCGGGCCGGGTCGGCGAGCATCGGCGTGTCGGTGGGCCCCGGCGCCACGACGTTGGCGGTGACGCCCCGCGGAGCCAGTTCGGCCGCCCAGCTGCGGGCCAGCGCGACCTGGGCCGCCTTCGTCGCCGCGTACTGGCTCTTGCCGGCGACCCCGACGGCGGTACGGCTGCCGATCAGCACGATGCGGCCGCCGTCGGATAGCCGGTCGACGAGCGCGTCGACGAGGGCTGCCGCGGCCCCCACGTGCACGGCGAACATGCCCTCGAGGGCGTTGGGGTCGAGCCGCCCGAGCGGGGCGGCGACCTGGAACCCGGCCGCGTGGACGATCGCGTCGACCGGCTCGACGTCGACGACCGCCGCCGCGACGTCACCGGGCACCGACAGGTCGCAGCCGACCCACGAGAACCCCTCGCCCAGGTCGACCGCGCGCCGGCTGAGCCCGGTCACCCGCCACCCCTCGGCCAACAGGAACCCGGCGATCGCCCGCCCGATGCCCGAGCTGCAGCCCGTGACGACGGCGTGCCGGTCGGTGCCCGGCCCGCCCCGTGTCTCGTCGTCGGCCACGGCTCAGTCCCCGACGTCCGCGCCGGGCAGGTCGCGCACGCCGGGCGCGCCGGGCACGCCGGGCAGGTCGGCGGGCGACAGGCGCACGTGGCGGATCGCCCGTCGGTGCCAGGTGTAGGCCACGTGCACGGCCCTGTCGCTCGTCTGCGTGATGCTCGGGTACGACAGCTCGCGGTTCAGCCCGTCGCGGGAGTTGTTCGAGAGGCACCACCCGTCGCCGTCCTCGAGGTCGACGCGGTGCGGCCAGCTGCGCCCGTCGTCCGTCGACACCGCCAGCGACATCGGAGCCCGGGGCGTGCCCCAGAACGCCGTCCGGCCCCCCTCCGCAGGCGACCCGGCCCGCGCCTCCTGGTCGGCGTCCGCGTCCGCACCGGGCAGCACGGCCTGCTCGACGATGCCGGACTCGTCGATCTCGTCGTAGAGCCCGAGCCGGCGCTCGGTCGTGGCGTCGGCCCGGCGGTGGTTGTACACGATCGCGAGGCGGCCGTCGGCGAGCGGCACCCACTGCACCGACGAGTTGTTGTTGGGCAGCTCGGTCGGCACGGGCGCCGTCCAGGTGCGGCCGCCGTCGGTCGAGCGGGACTCGTGGACGGCGTCGGCCCAGCGGCTGCGGAAGAGCGCGAGCAGCGAGGCGTCCGGCAGCTCGTGCACGTTCATGTGCACGGCTCCCGTGCTGCCCGGGACGGTGACCTCACCCCACGTGGCGCCGCCGTCCCGGGAGATCATCACCGAGCTCGTGTCGTGGTCGCCCACCCACGCCTGCCCGGGGGTCGTCACGCAGCGGAACACCGGCACGAGCAGGTCGCCTGCCCGGCTGACGACCGGCGGTTGCCGGACGAACACACCGCCGGTCTCGTCGGCCGCGAAGAGCGTCGACGGCTCACCCCAGGTCGTCCCGCCGTCGGTCGAGACCCGGCGGCGCACCTCGGCCGAGTCCTGTTTGCCCGCCCGTTGAGCGGTGTAGAGCAGCCAGACGTCGCCCGAGGGGGCCGTGAAGAGCACCGGGTTCTGCTCGGAGCGCGCGGGGTCGTCGCTGAGCCGCACGGGCTCGGACCAGACCTCGCCGTCGAGGGTCGAGAACCAGACGTGGATGTCCGAGACGCCCTCCTGCGTGCCGCCGAACCAGACGCAGGCCAGGCGACCGTCGGGCAGTTCGGCGAGGTTGGCCGCGTGCGACTGCACCGTGGCCGTCGGCACGTACGACCAGGAGCGTCCCGCCGCGTCGGGCCGCAGCCGGCCGTCGGCGACGACGCCGTCCGCGTCGTCCGCCCCGTCGACGCCCACAGCGCCGACCGGGACCGCGGCGCCCTGATCCGCCGCCGTGTCCTGCCTGCTCACGCCGCGCCTCCTGCGGTCGCGTCGGCGTCGTCCGTCGCGGTCGCCCGCCGCAGGTGGTCGCGTGCGGCGGCCTCGAGGTGGTTGAGGTCACCGGCCACGGTCGCGAACGTGTAACCCGCCGCGAGGCGTTGCCGGGCGACGTCGCCGTGCGGCGTGTGGATGCCCGCCGCGATGCCCGCCGCCTCGGCCGCCGCCGCCACGCGGACGAGGGCGGCGTCGAAGGCCTCCTGCACGGCCGGGTCGCCCGGGTACGCCCCGCCCACCGCGATGCAGAGGTCGCTCGGGCCGACGTAGAGGCCGTCGAGCCCGGGGGTGGCCGCGATCGCCTCGACGTTCGCGAGCCCGTCGGGCGTCTCGATCATGGCGAGCACGATCGTCGTGTCGTTCGCGTCGGCCGGCACGGGGCCGATGCGCAGGCTCGACCGCATGGGGCCGTACGAGCGGCGGCCGTGCGGCGGGTACTTCGCGCTGCGCACCGCCGCGGCGGCGTCCTCGGCCGTGTCGACGAGCGGCACGATGACGCCGGCCGCCCCGGCGTCGAGGGCCTTGCCGATGGGCGTGATGTCGTTCGCCTCGACCCGCACCAGGCCGGCCGAGGTCTGCCCCGCGTCGATCGCGAGCAGGCCGGTCATCATGCCCTGGTAGCCGAAGAGGCCGTGCTGCGCGTCGAGGCAGACGTAGTCGTAGCCGAGCCGCGCGATGCGCTCGGTCGCGGGCGGCGCGTCGAGGGTGATCCAGTAGCCGACCGCCCTCTCGCGGCGGCGGATCGTGCGGGCGAAGTCGCTGGCGGTGCTCATGGTGCTCTCTCTCGTGCGGTGTGCGCGGTGCGTGCGGTTCGGTCGGGGGAGGTCAGGAGGCACGGGTCAGCGCGCGTACGGAGGCATCGGCCCCCGCAACGAGCGTCCGACCTCGTCGCAGGCCGCCACGACCTCGTCGGGCAGCGGCCCGTCGGCGATCGCGGCGACGTTGGCGGTCAGCTGCTCGGGCCGGGAGCCGCCGAGCAGCACCGAACCGACCTCGGGCCGGTACGCCACCCAGCGCAGGGCGAGCTCGACGAGCGTCACCCCGGCCTCGGCCGCGACACCCGACAGTCGGTCGATCGCGACGAAGAGGTCGGCGTCCCAGTAGCGCTTCGTGTACATCTCGGCGAGGGCCGAGTCACCGAAGCGCCCGTCGGTCGGCGTCTCGTCGAACCGGTGCCGACCGGTCAGCAGGCCACCGCCGAGCGGGTTGTAGACCATCGTCTCGAGCCCGTGGACGCTCGCGAACTCGAGGTACTCGTCGTCCAGACGGCGCGCCACGAGGTTGCACAGCTGTTGTGCGACGACCGGGCGGGGAGCTCCCACGGCGTCGGCCACGCGTTCGACGTCGCCGATCTGCCAGGCGGCGAAGTTCGAGACGCCGAGCGAGAGCACCTTGCCCTCGGCGACGAGCGCGGCGACCGTCGACAGGGTCTCGTCGAGCGGCGTCAGGCGGTCGGGCTGGTGCAGGTAGAACAGGTCGAGCCGGTCGGTGCCGAGGCGGCGCAGGCTCGCCTCGACGCTCGCGCGCAGGGCCACGGCCGAGAGCGGCGGCAGGCCGCCCGCGTCGGCGTGCGGCATGCCGGCCTTCGAGGCGAGCACGACCTCGTCGCGTCGCCCGGCGAGCAGGCGGCCGAGCATCGTCTCGGTCGTGCCGCCGACGTACGCGTTGGCGGTGTCGATCCAGCTGACGCCCGCGTCGCGCGCGGTGTCGAGCATCCGGGCGGCGGTGGCCTCGTCGACGGTGTCGCCGAAGGTCATCGTGCCGAGCACGAGCCGAGGAGGCGCGGGTCGGGTGGCCGCCGCATCGCCCGTCACGGCGGTGTCGGCGTCGGCGACGGTGTCGGTCCGGGCGGTGTCGGTCCGGGTCATGCGGTGGCTCCCAACGAGAGGCTGCGGACGACGTGGCGCGGCTTCACGCCCGTCATCGTGGCGGGGTCGAGGGCGGCCCGGCGCAGCCGCCGCGTGTAGTCCTCGGTGGGCGAGGTGAGCACCTGTGCGGTGGCGCCCTGCTCGACGACGGCGCCCTGCTTCATGACGAGCACGCTCTCGCTGATCTGCTGCACGACGCCGAGGTTGTGCGAGATGACGACGTAGGTGATGCCCGTGTCGACCTGGATCTCGCGCAGCAGCTCGAGCACCTGCGCCTGCACCGACACGTCGAGCGCGCTCGTCGCCTCGTCGCAGATCAGCAGGTCGGGGCTCGAGGCGAGCGCCCGCGCGATGCCGATGCGCTGGCGCTGGCCGCCCGAGAACTCGTGCGGCCGACGGTCGAGCGCGGTCGAGGGCAGGCCGACGCGGTCGATCAGGCGGGCCGCCTCGGTGGCACGGTCCTGGGCCGACCGCACGCCCTTCAGCCGGAGCGGTTCGGCGACGATGTCGCGGGCGCTCAGGTGCGGGTCGAGCGAGCCGTACGGGTCCTGGAAGACCATCTGGAACCGGTGCCTCAGGGGCCGCAACCGCGCCTCCGACAGGGTCGCCAGGTCGGTGCCGTCGAGCACGATGCGCCCGCTGGTCGGCTGCAACAGCCGCATGACCGCCTTGGCGATCGTGGACTTGCCGCAGCCCGACTCGCCCACGATGGCGAAGGTGCTGCCGCGGCGCACCGAGAACGACACGTGGTCGACTGCGCGGTGGGCGGTCGAGCCGCTGCCGTAGTCGACGACCAGGTCGTCGACCTCGAGGATGGTGTCAGACACGGGTGGCCTCCGGTCGGTCGGTGCTGGACGGGGCGGGCGTGGACGGGGTCTCGTCCCAGGCGCCCAGGGTGGGAACCGCGGCGAGCAGGCCCTGCGTGTAGGGCTCGGCGGGGTGCTCGACGATCTGCCGCACGTCGCCCGACTCGACGAAGACGCCGGCCTTCATGACGTGGATGCGGTCGGACACCAGGCGGGCGACCCCGAGGTCGTGGGTGATCATCAGCAGGCCGATGCCGCGCTGCTCCTGCAGTTCGAGCAGCAGGTCGAGGATGCCGGCCTGCACCGTCACGTCGAGGGCGCTGGTCGGCTCGTCGGCGACGATGAGCTGCGGCTCGCAGGCCAGGGCGATGGCGATCAGCACGCGCTGCAGCATGCCGCCCGAGAGCTGGTGCGGGAACTTCCGCAGCTGGGCGACGGGGTCGGGGATGTGCACCTGTTCGAGGAGGCGCACGGCCCGCGCGGTCACGGCGGCCCGACCGCTGGCGGCCCCGGCGATGCGGATCGCCTCACCGAGCTGCGAGCCGATCGACCGCACCGGGCTGAGCGCCGTCATGGGGTCCTGCGGGATCAGCGCGACCGCCCGGCCGCGCACCTTCCGCACGGCCGAGGCGGAGGCGAGCACGTCGAGTCCGGTGATGCGCACGTGGCCCGAGACCACGGCGAGGTCGGCGGGCAGCAGCTGCAGCACGCCCATCGCGGTGGTCGACTTGCCCGAGCCGGACTCGCCGATGATCGTGACGGTCTCGCCGCGGGCGATGTGGAACGAGACGCCGTCGACGGCGCGCACGATGCCGTTCGTCGTCATCAGCTCGATCTGCAGGTCGCGCACCTCGAGCAGCAGGTCGGGGTCGACGGAGTCGTCGGTCACGGGGGTCATGCGATCGTTCCCTTCTTCGGGGTCGAGGTCGGCGCCGAGGTCGACGCCGAGGTCGACGGGCGCAGCCCGACGAACCGACGGAGGCGCGAGGCCGCCGACCGGCGCGGCCGGTCCCGCAGGGCGTCGCCCAGCAGGTTCACCCCGACGACGAGCAGCACGATGAACAGGCCCGGAATCGTGACCATCCACCAGGCCGTGGTGACGTAGTCCTGGCCGTCCGAGATGATGCGGCCCCAGGTGGCGAACGGTCGCTGCGGGCCCGCCCCGAGGAAGCTCAGGGCGCTCTCGAGCAGCACGGCCTGGGCGAGCAGCAGCAGCACGACGAGCGTCGCCTGCTTGATGACGTTCGGCACGACGTGGCGCAGCAGGATCGTGAAGCGGTTCAGGCCGAGCGTCCGGGCCGACGAGACGTACGGCTTCTCGCGTTCGACGAGCACGAGCGAACGGGTCAGGCGGGCCACCTCGGGCCACTGCGCGATCGCGATCACGAAGGTGATGACCGGGATCGACGGGCCGAAGAGGGCGACCACGAGCAGCAGCATCATCAGCAGCGGCAGCGACATCTGGGCCTCGAGCAGGCGGCTGATCAGCGTGTCGGCCCAGCGCCCGTAGAACCCGGCGATCGAGCCGAGCACGACGCCGATCGCACCCGAGACGAGGACGGCGAGCACGCCGATCGCGAGCGAGACCTGGCCGCCGTGCAGCACGCGCGAGAGCAGGTCGCGGCCGAGCTGGTCGGTGCCGAACAGGTGCCCGGCCGTGAACGGAGGCGCGAGGCGGTTGCCGAGGTCCTGGCCGTTCGCGTCGGGCAGCGGCAGGGCCTGCGCCAGCACGATCGGGATGATGACCACGAGGGCGCAGATCGCCCCGACCCAGAGCTTGACGCGGGCGGCGGAGGTCCGTCGGGCCGCTTCGGACCTCTTCAGCAGGCGCGGCGTGACCGCGGTGGGTCGCGCCTCCTCGGGGGTCCGGCCGGACGGGCCGGCGGTCGCCGGGCCGGACGGGCGTCCGGAGGTGTCGGTGCGGGTCATGCGGCACTCGCCTTTCCGAGCCGCACGCGCGGATCGAGCAGGGGATAGGCGAGGTCGATCAGCAGCTGGACGCCGACGGCGAGCAGCGACGTGACCAGCACGGTCGCCTGGATGAGGGGGTAGTCGCGGGTCTCGAGTGCCCGCACGATGAGCGACCCGACGCCGGGCCAGGCGAACACGACCTCGACCACGACGACGCCGTTGAGCATCGCCGCGAACCGGGTGCCGAGGGCCGTGAAGACCGGGATCGCCGAGTTGCCCATGGCGTAGCGCCAGGTGAGGGCGCGCTCCGAGACCCCACGCGACCGGGCCACGGTCAGGTAGGGCGCCGAGAAGTTGGTCGCCATCTCGCGTCGGACGAGTCGGGAGATGAGCGCCACCTGCAGGATGGCGATCGTCACGGTCGGCAGGACGAGGCCGCCCCAGGTCGCGAAGCCCGAGGCCGGGAAGATCGGGATCACGACGGCGAAGGCGCTGAGCAGCAGGATGCCGGTCCAGAAGTCGGGCATCGACTGGCCGGCGATCGCGACGACGTTCACGCCGGTCTCGCTGCGGGTGTCGGTGCGGCGGGCCATCCAGACGCCGAGCGGGATCGACACGACGGCCGCCAGCAGGATCGCCGCGAACGAGAGCGTCAGCGTGTACGGCAGTCGTTCGAGGACGACCTGCACGGCCGGTGCCTGGAACGAGTACGAGGTGCCCAGGTTGCCCGTGAACAGCTGCTGCAGGAACACGCCGTACTGCTGCAGCAGCGGGTCGTCCAGGCCGAACTGCTCGCGCACGGCGGCGAGCTGTTCGTTCGTCGCGAGCGGCCCGGCGTAGGCCACGGCCGGGTCGCCGGGCGCGAGGCGGATCAGCACGAAGACCGTCGACACCGTGAGGAACACGGTGAGCAGGCCCTGGCCGAGGCGCTTGAGGATGTAGGTCGCCATGGTCAGGCCCCCAGTCGGACGTCGGCGAGCGGATACGTGTTGGACGACGCGAGGGCCAGGCGCTCGACCCGCTCGCGACGGGCGAGCACCGACTTGGGCACGAAGGCCCAGGCGCAGGGCCAGGTGTCCCAGGCCGCCTGCTGCGCCTCGGCGAGCCGCTGCTGGCGCAGCGTCGCGTCGGGTTCGGTGGACGCGCGGGCGATCGCCTCGGCCACGTCGGGCTGCACGTAGCCCTGGTAGGTGTCGCGGGTCTGTTCCTTCTCGGCGGTGCCCGCGTACATGCCCTGCAAGATGGTCAACGCGAGGCCCGTGGGGGCCGAGAAGCCGTTGCCGAGCAGGTCCCAGTCGCCGGCCTTGCCCTGGCGCCACTGCAGGATGTCGCCACCGGGCTCGAACTGCTGGAGCGTGGTCCGCACGCCGATCGAACCGAACATCTCCACGAGGGCCTCCATGATGAAGGTGTCGCCGGCGAACTCGCCGGTCTCCCAGATGATGCGCAAGGTCAGGTCGCTCGCCCCGAGCTCGGCGAGCGTGCGCCGGGCGAGGTCGGGGTCGTAGGTGTACTCGCCCGTCTTCGCGTAGCCGAGCAGGCTCGGCGGCACGACGCCGTCCGCCTGCGTCGCCGAGTCGGTCAGCACGTCGCGCACGAGGGCGCGGCCGTCGATCGCGTGGCTGAGCGCCTCGCGCACCCGGGCGTCGGCCAGCGGGTGCCCCTCGGGCTTGCGGAAGTTGTAGAAGATCTGGTTGATGCGCAGGCTCGAGGCCTCGTCGAGGGCGATCCCGGGCAGTCCCTGCAGCTGCGTCGCCGAGTCGGGCGTGATCGAGTCGATCACGTCGACCTCGCCGCTGCGCAGCGCGATCACGCGGCTGGACTCCTCGGGCAGGAACCGCACCTCGACCCGGTCGACGCCCGGCGCCTCGCCCCAGTACTGCTCGTTGCGGCTCAGGCTGTAGGTGCCGGCGCCGCGGTTGAAGCGCGTGACGACGAACGGGCCGCTGCCCACGCCGTCCTGCAGCTCTTCCGGTTTGTTGGCCGCGGCCGGGGTGATCAGGATGTTGCTCATCAAGGCGTCGAGCACCGGGATCGGCTGCGACGAGTCGAGCGTGAAGGTGCGCTCGTCGATCGCGGTCACGGTCGGGAACTCGGGGAAGAAGCTGGCGACGAACGAGCCCTGCACCTGCTCGTACATCTGCAGCGCGGTGGCGACGTCGGCGACCGTGACGGGCGTGCCGTCCGAGTAGCGGACGCCCTCGCGCAGCCGGACCGTCCACTGCGTGTCGCTCGTCGGCTCGAAGCTCTCGGCGAGCACGAGCTCGGGCGTGATGTCGGGGCCGATGCGCGTGAGCGCCTGGCGCACCGCCCGCTGCACCGTGACGGCCGCGTCGAACTGGTTCAGCTTGTTGTCGAGGCTGACCAGCGAGCGGTTGAGGGCCAGGGTCAGCGTGCCGGGCCCGGGCAGCCCGGTCGGACCGGCACAGCCGGCGAGGCTGGTGGCGGTCACGAAGAGTCCGGCGGCGGCACCCCAGCGGAGCAGGGTACGGCGCGACATCTCGTGGTCCGCGAACGGAACGGTCATCATCGACCTCTCGATCCAGGGGTTCGACGAGGTCGACGGCGCCCGGTCCCGCAGCGCTGCGACGCCCTCGTCCGGGCTGGATGACACTGTGCCAGGGCTGCGCGTTTCGCGCAAGACCATTGGCGCACAACGCGCAGTCGTGTCAGGATGGCCGCATCATGACCCCGATCACCGTCATCGCCGACGACCTGTCCGGCGCCGCCGAGACCGCCGAGCAGTTCCGGCTGCGCGGTCACGAGACCTCGGTCTCGCTCGGCGTGCCGTCCGGGCCGGCCACCGGGGTCACGGTCGTCGACGTCGGCATCCGCGCCGGCACCGCCGAGGAGGCGCGGGTCGCGATCGACACGCTGCCCCTGCCGGTCGGCACCCTCGTCCTGAAGAAGACGGACTCGCTCTGGCGCGGTCACGTCGGGCCCGAGCTCGAGGCCCTGACCGGCCGAGGCTACGACGTGGTCGTGGCGGGGGCGTTGCCCGCTCTCGGGCGCACGGTCGTCGGCGGGCGGCCCCTCGTCGACGGGCGACCGTTGGCCGAGACGCCCCTCTGGCACCTCGAACCGCGCGACGCCCCCGCGACCCTCGCCGAACTGGTCGACCACCCGTCGGCCCTCGTCGGCCTCGACGTCGTTCGCTCGGGTCCGGTCGCCTTCGCCGCTCGCCTCGACGACGCACTCGTCGGGGGAGCCCTCGCCCTCGTCGACGCCGAGACCGACGACGACCTCGCGGCCGTGGTCGCGGCCGTTCTCCGACTGTCCGGGCGCCCCGGGGTCCGTCGGCCCGTCGCCCTCGCGGGCAGCGCCGCACTCGCCGCCGCGCTCGCCGACGCGGTGGCTCCGGGCGTGGACCCGGCGGTGGCTCCGGGCGGCCACGCTCTCGCGTCCGACGACGTCGCGCCCCGTGGTGGGGCCGGGCCCGTGCGACCCGTCCTCGTCGTGGTCGGCTCGGCCGCCGAGGTGGCCCGCGGCCACGCCGACGTGCTCGCCGCGACCGGTGCGGACGTGCACGTGCTCGACCCGGCGGACGACGCGGGTGACCTCGTCGAGGTGACCCGCGCCTCCTTGTCCCGGTCGTCCGTCGCCGTGCTGACGGTGACCGCACGGCGCCTGCCCGACCCGCTCGTCGGGTCGGCGGCCCTCGCCGAGGTCGTCGCCCGGGTCGGCGTCGACCTCGACCTCGACCTCGTGCTGACCGGCGGCGAGACCGCCCGCGCGGTGCTCGACCGGCTCGCCACGACCACCCTGCGGCCGCTCGCGCAGGTCGAGCACGGTGCCGTCCTCAGCCTCGCGGCCGACGGGCGGGGCACCGCGGGCGACGGCCGGCTCGTCGCCACGAAGCCCGGCAGCTTCGGCGGCCCCACCGTGCTCGCCGACCTCGTCGACCTGGTGCGCCGCACGCGCGCCGGCGCCGACCCCCATGACCTCACCGCGTCGGCCGCGTCCGGCGCCCCCACGAAACGGAGAACCCCCATGACCACGACGACACCCGACACGCGGCCGTTCATCGCCGTCACCATGGGCGACGGCGCCGGCGTCGGACCCGAGGTGACCGTCGGCGCGCTGCTCGACGAGGCCGCCTACCGCGACGCCCGCCCGGTCGTCGTCGGCGACGCCCACCGACTGCGGCTGGGGGCCGCCGCGCTCGGCGTCGAGGCCGAGATCGTCGAGGTCGACGGCCCCGCCGACGCCGTCTTCAGCCCCGGCCGCATCAACGTCGTCGACCCGCACCTGCTCTCGGCCGACCTGCCCTGGGGTGCCGTCTCGGCCGAGGCCGGCCACGCCGCGTACGAGTACATCCGCATCGCGTGCGAGCTCGGCATGGCCGGCCTCGTGCAGGGCATCTGCACCGCTCCGCTGAACAAGGCGGCGTTGCACGAGGCCGGTCACGTGTTCCCCGGTCACACCGAGCTGCTGGCCCACTTCATGGGCGTCGGCGAGGTGTCGATGATGCTCTCGACGCCCAAGATCAAGGTGATCCACGTGACCACCCACATCGGGTTGATCGACGCCATCGCCAAGATCGAGCCCGGCCTGGTCGAGCGCACGGTGCGCCGCGGCTGGGAGGCCCTGCGCCGCGCGGGCGTCGACGACCCCCGCATCGGCGTCTGCGCGATCAACCCGCACGCCGGCGAGAACGGCCTGTTCGGCTACGGGGAGGAGGCCGAGAAGATCACCCCCGCCATCGAGGTGCTGCAGGCCGACGGCGTCCGCGCCGTCGGACCGCTGCCGGCCGACACCGCGTTCTTCCTCGGCGGTCGCGGCGACTACGACCTCATCGTGGCGATGTACCACGACCAGGGCCACGGGCCGGTGAAGGTGCTCGGCATCGAGGCCGGTGTCAACATCACCGTCGGGCTGCCCGTGATCCGCACCTCGGTCGACCACGGCACCGCGTTCGACATCGCCGGCACCGGGGTCGTGGCCGTCGGTAGCATGATCGAGGCGCTGCGCCAGGCGGTCGAGATGTCGCCCAGCCCGGCCGACGCCGTCGAGGTCGGTGCACCGTCGGCGTGACGCCGCCCGCCCCACCGAACAGGACGGCCATCGCATGAGCACCACGGCACGGGAGCGACGCCGCGACATCGTCGAGCTCGCCCACACCACCGGGCTGGCGAGCGTCGACGAGCTGAGCCGCCGCTTCGAGGTGACCCCGTCGACGATCCGCCGCGACCTCGCCGAGCTCACCCGGCGCGGCGAGATCGCGCGCACCTACGGCGGGGCCATGCCGCTCGGCGCCCCCGGGGCCGAGCCGACCTTCCGGCAGCGCAACAGCGAGGCCGGGGTCGCCAAGGCCGAGATCGCCCGGTACGCCCGCACACTCGTCCACGACGGCGAGACGCTGCTGCTGGACGCCGGGTCGTCGGTCGCGGCCCTCGCCCGGGAGGCGCGCTCGGGTCTGGTCGCGACGGTCGCCACCACCTCGATCGCCGTCATCCAGCAGCTCGCCGACTCGGACGGCATCCACCTCGAGTGCCTCGGTGGCACGCTGCGTCCGGCCAGCCAGGGCTTCGTCGGGCCGCTGGCCGAGGCCGCGCTCGAGCGCCTGACCTTCGACCGGGTGTTCCTCGGCGCCGACGGCGTGCTCGCCTCGGGGCACGTGGTCGAGGCGGACCTCGTGCAGACCCGCCTCAAAGAGCTGATGTGCCGCCAGTCCGGGCGCGTCTACGTGCTGGCGGACGGCTCGAAGCTCGGTCGCGCGACGTTCCACGCCCGGGCGGCGCTGCCCGAGGGCTGGACGCTCGTCACCGACGCCACGGCCGCGCCCGAGGCCCTGGCCGAGTTCGCGGCCGCCGGCGTCGACGTGGTCGTCGCGCCCGCCGGCTGACGCCGCGTCGGCGACGA
>NZ_JXQZ01000023.1 GCF_000878135.1 Frigoribacterium sp. MEB024 | reverse complement strand
CCGCGCGAGGCGGTCCGGAGCACCGGGATCGGCGCCGGCGACGGTGCAGACCGGACGTCCGGGCGTTCCGTCTACGATGGACCGACCGTGGGCGTGCCCGGCGTCGTGCCGTACGTCCCCATCATCGAGACTCGAAGAGGTTCACCGTGGCACTACAGGGCGTTGGCGTCGGACGTGGAGTGGCCGTCGGCCCCGTCAGGAAGATGCCCGATCCGCTGCCCGAGCCGGGCACCGACCCTCGTACGGCCGACGCGGCCCTCGAGTACGACGCCGTGCTCACGGCACTCTCCGCCGTCGCCGCCGACCTCACGGCCCGGGGCGAGAAAGCCGGTGGCGAGGCGAAGGACGTCCTCGACGCCCAGTCGCTGATGGCGCAGGACCCCACCCTCACCGACGACGTCAAGGCCCGCATCGACGACGGTCGCACCGGCGAACGCGCCGTGCACGAGGCGTTCTCCGCCTTCCAGGACCTCCTGATCGGCATGGGGGGCTACATGGCCGAGCGAGCCACCGACCTCGGCGACGTGGCGCAGCGCGTCATCGCCTCGCTGCGCGGCGTCCCGGCCCCGGGGGTGCCCGAGAGCGACACCCCGTTCGTCCTCGTCGCGCCCGACCTCGCGCCCGCCGACACCGCCCTGCTCGACCTCGACAAGGTGCTCGCGCTCGTCACGCGCGACGGCGGGCCCACGTCCCACACGGCCATCCTCGCCCGGTCGAAGTCGATCCCCGCGATCGTCGGCGTGACCGGCGCCCTCGACCTGGCCGACGGCACCGTCGTCGTGGCCGACGCCGCGACCGGCGTCGTGACGGTCGACCCCTCCGCCGACGAGGTCGCCGACGCCGAGAAGCGCATCGCCGACCGGGCCGCCGCGGCCGCCGCACCCCTGACCGACGGTGCCCTGGCCGACGGCCACGTCGTCCCGTTGCTCGCCAACCTCGGCGCGCCCGCCGAGGCCGCGGGGGCGATCGAGCTGGGTGCCGAGGGCGTCGGCCTGTTCCGCACCGAGTTCCTCTTCCTCGGCAACTCCTCCGCGCCCACCGTCGAGAGCCAGACCGCGAGCTACACCGCGCTGCTCGAGGCCTTCCCGGGCAAGAAGGTCGTCGTCCGCGCCCTCGACGCCGGCGCCGACAAGCCGCTCAGCTTCTTGAACGACGCCCACGAGGAGAACCCCGCCCTCGGCCTGCGGGGCCTCCGCGCCCTCCGTGTCAAAGAAGACATCCTCCGCGACCAGCTCACGGCCCTCGCGGCGGCGCAGGCCGCCACCACCGCCGACCTCTGGGTGATGGCACCCATGGTCAGCGACGCCGAAGAGACCGAGTACTTCGTCACCCTCGGACGCGAGCTCGGACTGAAGACCGTGGGCGTCATGGCCGAGGTCCCTTCGCTCGCCGTGCTCGCCGACCAGATCTTCGCCACCGCCGACTTCGTCAGCGTCGGCACGAACGACCTGACCCAGTACACGATGGCGGCCGACCGCATGCTCGGCTCCGTCGCGGCCTACCAGGACCCCTGGCACCCGGCCGTGCTGCGCCTGGTCAAGTCGCTCGGAGACGCCGGCGCGGCCGCGGGCAAGCCCGTGGGCATCTGCGGCGAGGCCGCCGCCGACCCGCTGCTGGCCGTCGTGCTCGTCGGACTCGGGGCCACCACGCTCTCGATGACGCCGGCCGCACTGGCCGACGTGCGGCTGGAGCTCTCGCGCTACACCCTCGAGCAGGCTCGCACGCTCGCGACCGCCGCCGTCGCGGCGACCACCGCCGCGGGCGCGCGTCAGGCCGCCGAAGCCGTCACCGTCTGACCCGTTCCGGCGGTCGGCCCCGGGGTCGACCGCCGCCCGTCCTCAGCGCGAGTCGGTCTCGGTGCGACGTTCGTCGAGGTGGTCCGCGAGTTCGCCCCAGGCGACGACCACGTCGCGGAGCGCGCCGGCCGTGCTCTCGCCGAGCACCGAGACGAGTCCGCGAGGATCGTCGACGAGGACGAGTGCACTCGACCGCGAGAGCACGGCGTACGACGACGACCGGTCGCCGACGGGCGCGTTCGTGCCCCGTAGTTCGAGGTGCAACCGACCCGATGACCGCGTCAGGCGCGCCCGCACCGGGTCTCCGTCCGACGCGAAGAACTCGGCCAGCGCCTCCCGGTCGTCCGACAGGACGTCACGTTCCCACCCGTTCTCGGCGAGTCGCGAATCGGCGCCGGCCACGGACTGCCAGAGGACCACCGACCTCTCGGTGGGGGATGCTCCGGGACGCAGGCCGAACCGCGCCTCCAGGTTGTCCGCGACGGCGGCGGCCACCGCCGCACGGTCGACCGACGGCGGCGGATCGAGCCGGTCCACCACGACCGTGACGACGGCGTCGAGTTCTCGCGGCCAGACCGACACACGGGTCTCGTCGAGCAGGCGGTCGTGGTCGCCCGAGAGCAGGGTCTTCTCGACGAGCTCGTCGAGGCGGGCGAGGGCCCGGCCGAGCTCGCGGTCGGCGGTGGGGCGCAGGGGCGGCCTCGTGCGGACGGCGGCGGCGAACGCGCGACGGCGTTCGCGCTGGTCGTCGGGGCGTTCGCCGTTGCGGTACGGGCGTCGCCTCACGAGATCGCTCGCGGATCGGACCGGCGGGGTCGTCGGTCGAGACGTCGGACGTCGTGCATGGCGTGCCTCTCGAGGGTCGGGGGCGATGACGGGGACCCAGCCTAGGCCGCGGCGGGCGTCACGGGCCGCGCTGATCCGAGTCCGCCGTGCATCCGGTCGCGGCCGTCCGGCACGGAGCAGAATCGACGGGTGGGCACCCCAATCCGACACCCGTTGGTCGACGCGATCACGTCGCGCGCCGTCCGGGTCGACAGCAGGGCCCGCGTCGTCCGACTCAGTCGTCCGCTCGCGGACCTCCTCGGTCGACCCGCGACGAGTCGACGGGTCGTGCTGGTCACCAGTGAACGGTCGCGCCTCACGGTCGGACTCCGGGCAGCCCTGGTCGCCGCCGGGGGAGTCTGGGCGGTCCACGACGACCAGGACCTTCTTCGCGACGGCCTCACGGGCGTCCCCTACGAGGACGTCGACGCCGCGGCCACCGAACCGGATGCCTCCGCCGTCGCCGTGCCCGCCGCCGAGCGGCTGCCGGTCATCGCCGACGCCGTCGACACCACCTGCCAGCTCAGCGTCGACCTCACGGTGCTGCACCGGGCGTCCCACGACACGAGCCTCGGAGGCGCGGTCGAGACCCTGGGAGCGGCCGTCTCGGGCTCCGTCCCGACCCGCTGGGGGACGACCGAGCCCCTCGGGCACGTCTGGGACCGGTGGGTCCTCACCCAGCACGCGCGTCACCAGGCGCCCGAGACCGTCCGGGTCGTCGTCGAGGGGCCGCATCTCTCGGCGACCATCACCGCGCGGGTCACCGACCACGGCATCGAAGAGACCACGGCGTTGACGGTCGACGTGACCGAGGGGTCGCTCGACGACGCGATCGCGCGACTGACCGACGCCCTCGACCACATCGCCCGGTCGTCGCTGCCGACGTTCGCCCTGGTCATCGCCCGCGAGGGGGAGTCCGACCGGTGCGTCCGGGCAGTCACCTATCCGCCGCCGAACCCGGTCGCCCTGCTGATCGGAGCGCCGTCCGTCCGGCGACTCGGTCTCGAACGTTCCGCCCTCGACGCCGACCGGCCCGTCGTGGTGGTCGGCCGTCCTCGCTTGCCGGCATTCGTCGTCCCGCTGGGTGACGCGGCCACCTCGGGTTGGAACGCCCTGCACCGTACCCTCGAGGCCGTCGGCCCCGAACGGCTCGCCCAACTCGTCGCCAGCCCGCTGCTCCAGGCGTGGGAGGAAGACCTGCACGAACTCGACCTGTTGCACGAGAGCTCGACCGGGGCCGCGGCCGACATCGAGGCCGCGACCGAGCCATCGGCCGAAGACGAGGTCTGATGCCCCGCGACATCACCATCCTGAGTCCGCACGTGTACGACCAGCTCGATCTCGCCACCGCGGCCCATGCTGTCGACGGGTCTCTCGGCGTGCGTGAGATCGACGGCGGTGACGCCCTCCAGGTGTTCGGGGTGGGCGGGGTGCCCCTGCTCACCGTCTACCAGGCGGCCGAGTTGACCGAGGCGGGCGAGCTCGATCGGTTGCTGCCCGACCCTCCTTCGGTGCGCCTCCCGGTGTTCTGGATCGACGCCGTCGCCCCGATGGGCGACGAGGGCGAGACCGGTGTGTCGGTCGCGTTGCGCCTCGCTCTCGGCCTCGAGGCCGCCTGCATCGTCGAGGACGACTGACCGCGCATCGGGGTTCGCCCACGCGCCGCGACGACGCGTGAGACCAGGAGGGCCCGACCACCAGGTGGTCGGGCCCTCTCAGGTCGGTGCGTCGCCGTCAGGCGCGACCGCGCAACACGGCCTGCTTGACCTCGGCGATGGCCTGGGTCACCTGGATGCCACGCGGGCACGCCTCGGTGCAGTTGAACGTGGTGCGGCAACGCCACACGCCCTCTTTGTCGTTGAGGATGTCGAGGCGTACCTGGGCGCCCTCGTCGCGGGAGTCGAAGATGAAGCGGTGCGCGTTGACGATCGCCGCCGGGCCGAAGTACTGGCCGTCCGTCCAGAAGACGGGGCAGCTCGACGTGCACGCGGCGCAGAGGATGCACTTGGTCGTGTCGTCGAAGCGTTCGCGCTGGGTGGCACTCTGCAGGCGCTCCTTCTCGGGCTTCGACGAAGCCATCAGGAACGGCTGGATCTCACGGTACGACTGGAAGAAGGGCTCCATGTCGACGACGAGGTCCTTCTCGAGCGGCAGGCCCTTGATGGCCTCGACGTAGATTGGCTGCGAGATGTCGAGATCCTTGATCAGGGTCTTGCAGGCCAGCCGGTTGCGGCCGTTGATGCGCATCGCGTCCGAGCCGCAGACGCCGTGGGCGCACGAGCGGCGGAAGGTCAGCGAGCCGTCCTGTTCCCACTTGATCTGGTGCAGGGCGTCGAGCACACGGTCGGTCGGCAGCACCTGGACGTCGAAGTCCTGCCAGCGGGGCTCGTCGTCGACCTCGGGGTCGAAACGACGGATGATCAGGGTGGCCGTGAACGTGGGGACGGCGTCGGAGCCCTGGGGCTTGTTCTCGAGGACAGCGGTGCTCATGTCAGTACTTCCGTTCCATCGGCTGGTAGTTCGTGATCACGACGGGCTTGGTGTCGAGCCGGATGTGGTCGCCGGCCAACGACGAGTGGGCGTCGCCGGTCAGGTAGGCCATCGTGTGGACGAGCCAGTTCTCGTCGTCGCGGGTGGGGTAGTCCTCGCGGAAGTGTCCGCCACGGCTCTCCTGGCGGGAGCGTGCCGAGTAGACGACGACCTCGGCGAGGTCGAGCAGGAAGCCCAACTCGATCGCCTCGAGCAGGTCGGTGTTGAAGCGCTTGCCCTTGTCCTGCACCGAGATGTTCTTGAAGCGATCGCGCAGGTCGGCGATCACGTGGGTGACCTCGTCGAGCGTCTCCTCCGTGCGGAACACCTGGGCGTTGCGGTCCATGCTGTCTTGCAACTCTTTGCGCAGCGTCGCGATGCGCTCGGTGCCCGTGGCGTTGCGGACGTCCTCGACCAGACCGCGCACGAAGCCGGCGGGGTCCGCCGGAAGGGGCACGAACGGGGCGTCCTTCACGTACTCGACGGCGTTGTTGCCGGCCCGCTTGCCGAAGACGTTGATGTCGAGCAGCGAGTTGGTACCGAGACGGTTCGACCCGTGCACGCTGACGCAGGCGCACTCCCCGGCGGCGTAGAGGCCAGGCACGACCGTGGTGTTGTCTCGCAGCACCTCGGCCTTGACGTTCGTCGGGATGCCGCCCATGGCGTAGTGGGCGGTCGGCAGCACGGGCACGGGTTCGGTGTAGGGCTCGACGCCGAGGTAGGTACGGGCGAACTCGGTGATGTCGGGCAGCTTGGCGTCGATCACGGCCGGGTCGAGGTGGGTGATGTCGAGGTAGACGTAGTCCTTGTGCGGCCCGGCGCCCCGGCCCTCGCGGATCTCGGTGGCCATGCAGCGCGCCACGATGTCGCGGGGTGCGAGGTCCTTGATGGTCGGGGCGTAGCGCTCCATGAACCGCTCGCCCTCGCTGTTGCGCAGGATGGCACCCTCACCGCGGGCGGCTTCGCTCAACAGGATGCCGAGGCCGGCGAGGCCGGTCGGGTGGAACTGGAAGAACTCCATGTCCTCGAGCGGCAGGCCCTTGCGCCAGATGATGCCCACGCCGTCGCCCGTGAGGGTGTGCGCGTTCGACGTCGTCTTGTAGATCTTGCCGAAGCCACCGGTGGCGAAGATGACGGCCTTGCCCTGGAACACGTGCAGGTCACCGGTCGAGAGCTCGTAGGCGATGACGCCGGCCGGACGTTCCTCGCCGTCGATCTCGCCCATGATGAGGTCGAGGACGTAGAACTCGTTGAAGAAGTTGATGCCGTGCTTGACGCAGTTCTGGTACAGCGTCTGCAGGATCATGTGCCCCGTGCGGTCGGCGGCGTAGCAGGCCCGGCGGACGGGGTTCTTGCCGTGCTCGGCCGTGTGGCCGCCGAATCGACGCTGGTCGATCTTGCCCTCGGGTGTGCGGTTGAACGGCAGGCCCATGTTCTCGAGGTCGAGGACGGCGTCGATCGCTTCCTTGGCGAGGATCTCGGCGGCGTCCTGGTCGACGAGGTAGTCACCGCCCTTGACGGTGTCGAAGGTGTGCCACTCCCAGTTGTCGTCCTCGACGTTGGCGAGGGCCGCAGCCATGCCGCCCTGCGCCGCCCCGGTGTGCGAACGGGTCGGGTACAGCTTCGAGATCACCGCGGTGCTGGCGTTCGGGCCTGCCTCGATGGCCGCCCTCATGCCCGCACCCCCGGCCCCGACGATGACGATGTCGTGCTGGTGGTAGTGGACGCCGTCGACGACGGTGCTGGCGGGGGCGGGGGAGGGTGTGGTCACGGTTCTTTCCGGTGGGGGACGTGCGGCCGGGGGCCGGAGTGGACGGTGGGCCGGGTGGCTAGCCGGCGGTGCAGAACGACGGCAGCAGGTCGGCCGGGGCGTTCGCGGGGCACGGGTCGAACGTGTAGATCACGAGCGTGCCGAGGACGAGCAGGACCACCGTCGACACGATCAGCGTGACGAGCAGCACCTTGCGCACCGTGGGCTTCGACACGTAGTCGTTGACGATCGTGCGCATGCCGTTCGTGCCGTGGATCAGCGCGAGCCAGAGGAGGAGGGTGTCGTAGACCTGCCAGAACGGGCTGGCCCACTTGCCGGCCACGAAGGCGAAGTCGATGGCCTTGACGCCGCCCTCGCTCGCGAGCAGGTTGATGAACAGGTGGCCGAACACGAGCACGACGAGCAGCAGGCCGCTGGCTCGCATGTAGATCCAGCCCCACTTCTCGTAGTTGGTGGAGCGCTGGGCCGCGCGGGCGGAGCGCGGGGCTTCGACGGTCTGGGTGGTCATGGCTCTACTCCGAGAAGACGTTCATCAGGTGGCGCGGCGCGAAACCGGCGAACAGGACCACGGCGAGGCCGATGACGATCCAGAACATGACGCGCTGGTACTTGGTGCCCGGGCCCCAGAAGTCGATCAGGATGATCCGCAACCCGTTGAGGGCGTGGAAGAGGATCGCCGCCACGAGGCCGGTCTCGCCGAGCCCCATGATCGGGTTCTTGTAGGTGCCGATGACCGCGTTGTAGGCCTCGGGACTGATCCGGACGAGGGCGGTGTCGAGGATGTGCACCAGCAGGAAGAAGTAGATGCTCACGCCGGTGATGCGGTGCAGCACCCACGACCACATGCCCTCACGGCCCCGGTAGAGGGTGCCGGCGATCTTCCCGGGCGCTTTGGGCGCACTGATCTTCGGTGCACCCGGTCTGCCTGCCGGTGATGCGACCGTTCCCGTCGACTGCTCGGCCATGAGCACTTCTCCTCGCGGATGGGGCGGACGACGCTCTCACTCGGTCGGTACGAGGGACAGCCGTGTCCGCTGGTGGCGTTCTCAGAACCTGTCCAGTCTATGTTCCCGCCGAGCGGGGCCGCCGCCCCGCCCCGCCGAAGTCGTTCGACGTCGAGACAAGACGGACCCGTCGGCCCGCGTCGCGATCAGCGGACGGAGGCGCGCTCGGCCCCGTCGCGGACGCTCGCCATCGCGCGTCGGTAGTGCTCGACGAGTTCGTCGCCGAGGGTCTCCCACGTGCGTCCGACGACCACGCGCCTCCCGGCCTCTCCGAAGCGGGCCCGCAGCTCGTCCGAGGAGACCAGGGTGCGGACGCTGCGGCGGAGCGAGTGGTCGTGCCGGGGGTCGAAGAGGAACCCGTCGACGCCGTGCCGCACCAGGTCGAGGGGGCCGCCCGCGGCCGGGGCCACGACCGGCAGTCCGCTGGCGTGGGCCTCCTGCACGGTCTGACCGAAGGTCTCGGTCGAGCCCGTGTGCACGAAGACGTCGAGAGCCGCGTAGGCGTCGGCGAGCTGCTCGCCGTGCAGCGGGCCGGTGAAGACCGGGTCGAGGTTCCGCAGCCGGCGGCGCAGGGCGGGCAGCGAGGGGCCGCCGCCGACGACCACGAGGCGCGCCTCCCGCAGGGGGCGCAGGGCGGCGAGCCGCTCGACCTGCTTCTCGGGGGCCAGGCGGCCCACGTAGCCGACGAGCACGCGGTCGGGTGCGCCCCAGCTCTCGCGCAGGGCACGGACCGCGTCGCCCGACTTGCGGTTCGGGTGGAACAGGGCCGAGTCGACCCCCCGGCCCCAGGTCGCGAGCCGCCCCACGCCGGCGGTCTCGAGGTCGCGGAGGGAGGCGCGCGAGGGGACCAGCGTCGTCGTGGCCTGGTCGTGGATGCGGCGAACGAGCCGCCAGGCGACGGCCGAGCCGAGCCCGAGGCCGTTCGTCCCCGCGTACCGGGCGACGTCGGTCTGGAAGACGGCCACCGAGGGCACGCCCAGGCGGGCGGCCGCGGCGATGGCCTGGGCGCCGAGCAGGAACGGCGAGGCGACGTGCACGACGTCGGGTCGGAAGCCGGCGATGGCGGCCGCGACCTGCGGGTTGGGCAGGCCGACCGGGAACTGACGATAGGCGACCGACGGCACCCGGTGGACCGGGAAGCCGGCGTAGCTCGTGGTCCCGCGCCCGGCCGGGGCGATGACCAGGGCCTCGTGCCCGCGTCGGGCCAGGTGGTCGAGCACGCGCAGCACGCTCGTGGTGACCCCGTTGACGGTGGGCAGGAAGCTCTCGGTCACGATCACGACTCGCATCGGTCCTCCTCGGACTGCTCGTGCCACGAGCCTCACCGGCGACGGTGGCGGGAGGGGATCGGCGGCATGGAGGAGGGGCGTCGATAAGGTGAACGCATGACGATCCAGGAAAGCCTCGACCGGTTCTACAGCATCATCCCGGCGGGCGGCATCGGGTCCCGGCTCTGGCCCCTCAGCCGGGCCGACGCGCCGAAGTTCCTGCACGACCTCACGGGCAGCGGCTCGACCCTGCTGCGCGGCACCTGGGACCGTCTCGCCCCGCTCAACGGCGACCAGCGCATCATGGTCGTCACCGGTCGGGCGCACCGTGCGGCGGTCGAGTCGCAGCTGCCCGGGCTCGCCGACCACAACGTCGTCCTCGAGAGCGAGCCCAAGGACAGCACCGCGGCCATCGGTCTGGCCGCCGCCGTGCTCCGTCGGCGCGAGCCGGACGTCATCATCGGCTCGTTCGCCGCCGACCACGTCATCGCCGACACCCGCGGCTTCGGTCGCGCGGTTCGCGAGGCCATCGTCGCCGCCGACGAGGGATACATCGCCACGATCGGCATCACCCCCACCGAGCCCGCGATCGGGTTCGGCTACATCCACGTCGGGGCTCCCCTCGACATCGAGGGGGCACCGAGCGCCCGCACGGTCGAGTCCTTCGTCGAGAAGCCCGACCTCGAGACGGCCGAACGGTACGTCTCCGGAGGCGACTACCTCTGGAACGGCGGCATGTTCATCTCGCGCGCCGACCGGCTGCTCGAGCAGCTGGGCGAGACCCGGCCCGACCTGCTCGAGGGCATCGAAGAGCTCGCGGACGCGTGGGACACCCCGAGACGCGGCGCCGTCGTCGACAAGGTGTGGCCCGGCCTCGAGAAGATCGCCATCGACTACACGGTCGCCGAACCGGCGGCTGCGGCGGGCCGGTTGGCCGTCGTGCCCGGGGACTTCGACTGGGACGACGTCGGCGACTTCGCGTCCATCGCAAAGCTGCACGCCGGCGGTCGCAAGAGCGACCTGGCCATCCTCGGCGAGAACGCCCGCGTCCTGGCCGACAGCTCGAGCGGCATCGTCGTCGGCAACAGCGGCCGGCTGATCTCGCTGATCGGCGTCAACGACATCATCGTGGTCGACACCCCCGACGCGCTGCTCGTCACGACGACGGCGAACGCGCAACGCGTCAAGAGCGTCGTCGACGCCCTCAAGCTGAGCGGGCGCAGCGACGTCCTCTGAGCTCGTCAGGAGTCGTGGACGTTTCGTGTTCGTTAAGTCGTGGTCGCGACTGTGTAACGCCTCGGCATCGCTACCACCCGAGGGTCGGCGACGCTCGTCACAGTAGGTAATCTGTCAGCCATACCCACCCGGCGCGCCTCGTGCCGGGCTGCACCCTGGAGGACAACTTGACTACAACTGCGCGCAAGGCCGTGCTCAGCGGCCTCGCCCTGGCGAGCACCGCCGTCATCCTGGCCGGCTGTGCCTCGGCCCCCGAGAGCGGCTCTGGCTCGACCAGCGGCGCCTCGAGCGACTTCGTCCCTTGCATGGTCTCCGACGCCGGCGGCTTCGACGACAAGTCGTTCAACCAGCTCGGCTACGAGGGCCTGACCGAGGCCGCGAAGGCCATCGGGTCGACCCCCAAGACGGTCGAGTCGGCCGACGAGACGGTCTACGACGCCAACCTGTCGAACCTCGCCGACCAGGGCTGCAACCTGATCGTCACGGTCGGCTTCGCACTCGCCGACGCGACCAAGTCGGCGGCCGAGGCGAACTCGGGCATCAACTACGCCACCATCGACGACGCGTCGATCACGGCCGACAACGTGCAGCCGATCACCTTCAACACCTCCGAGGCCGCGTTCCTCGCGGGCTACGCGGCGGCGAGCTACTCGAAGACGGGCGTCGTGGGCACCTTCGGCGGCATGCAGTTCCCGACCGTCACGATCTTCATGGACGGCTTCGCCGACGGCGTGAAGTACTACAACGAGCAGAAGAGCAAGGACGTCAAGGTCGTCGGCTGGGACGTCGACTCCCAGACCGGCAGCTTCACGGGCGGCTTCGAGGCCGGCACCACGGCCAAGCAGAGCGCCCAGACGCTGATCGACCAGAACGCCGACGTCATCCTGCCGGTCGGCGGCCCGATCTACCAGAGCGCCGCCGAGGCGATCCGCGACTCCGGCAAGGACGTCGTCCTGGTCGGTGCCGACAGCGACACCTACGAGACCGACAGCGCCAACAAGGACCTCTTCCTCACCTCGGTGCTGAAGGGCATCAAGCAGGCGACCGACGCGGTCGTCACGCAGGCCAGCGAGGACAAGTTCTCGAGCACGCCCTACGTGGGCACGCTCGAGAACGACGGCGTCGGCATCGCCCCGTTCCACGACTACGCCGACAAGGTCGACTCCGGTCTGCAGGACGAGCTCGACACCATCAAGGCCGGCATCATCGACGGTTCGATCGAGGTCGAGTCGCCGTCGGCGCTCACCAGCTGACGAAAGCACCTCCCGTCATCGATTAGCATCGACTGACCCAGGGCCGGGAGCGACGGTCACCCCGTCGCTCCCGGCCCTCTCAACGCCCGTGGGCGGGCCGCCGACCCGGTGCCGTCCGACCGACCCGAATGCCTAGACCCGAGGTAGCCACCTGAGATGAAGCTCGAACTGCGGGGCATCACCAAGCGATTCGGCGCACTGACCGCCAACGACCACATCAGCCTGACCGTCGAGCCCGGCGAGATCCACTGCCTGCTCGGCGAGAACGGTGCCGGCAAGTCCACGCTGATGAACGTCCTCTACGGCCTGTACCAGGCCGACGAGGGCGAGATCCTGCTCGACGACGCCGTCCAGCACTTCTCGGGCCCGGGCGACGCCATGGGCGCCGGCATCGGCATGGTCCACCAGCACTTCATGCTCGTCCCCGTGTTCACCGTCGCCGAGAACGTCATGCTCGGCCACGAAGAGACCAAGTCCGGTGGACGGCTCGACCTCGCCGCGGCCCGTGCCAAGGTGCGTGAGATCAGCAGCCGGTTCGGGTTCGACATCGACCCCGACGCCCTGGTCGAAGAGCTGCCCGTCGGCGTGCAGCAGCGCGTCGAGATCATCAAGGCCCTGTCCCGCGACGCGAAGGTGCTCGTGTTCGACGAGCCCACCGCCGTCCTGACGCCGCAAGAGACCGACGAGCTCATGGTGATCATGCGTCAGCTGCGCGACGCCGGCACCGCCATCGTCTTCATCACCCACAAGCTCCGCGAGGTGCGCGAGGTCGCCACCCGCATCACGGTGATCCGCCTGGGCAAGGTCGTCGGCGAGGCCGAGCCGACCGCCTCGAACGCCGAGCTCGCCTCGCTCATGGTCGGTCGCGCCGTCGAGCTCACCGTCCAGAAGGCACCGGCCCGAGCCGGCGAGCCCGCCCTGGTGGTCCAGAACCTCCGGGTGGTCGATCCCATCGGGCAGGTCGTCGTGGACGACGTGTCGTTCGAGGTCCGCCGGGGCGAGATCCTCGCCATCGCCGGCGTCCAGGGCAACGGCCAGACCGAGCTGACCGAGGCCATCCTCGGCCTGCAGCCACGGGTCGAGGGCCGCGTCTCGCTCGACGGACGCGACATCACCGGTCGCAGCGTCCGCCAGGTGCTCGACGCCGGTGTCGGCTTCGTCCCCGAGGACCGCAACCAGGACGGACTCGTGGGCGAGTTCACCGTCGCCGAGAACCTCATGCTCGACCGCTCGCAGTCCGGCCCCTTCGTGAAGCGTGGCTCGTTGAAGCTCGCCGACCTCGCGGCGTTCGCCGTGGCCAAGGTGAAGGAGTTCGACATCCGCACCCAGGGCATCACGACTCCCGCCGGCCGCCTCTCGGGCGGCAACCAGCAGAAGGTCGTGCTGGCGCGCGAGCTGAGCCGCGACCTGCGGCTCTTCGTGGCGGCCCAGCCCACCCGGGGCATCGACGTCGGCTCGATCGAGTTCGTGCACAAGCGCATCGTCGAGACACGCGACCAGGGCGTGCCCGTCATCGTCGTCTCGACCGAGCTCGACGAGGTCGCCGCCCTGGCGGACCGCATCGCCGTGATGTACCGCGGCACCATCGTCGGCATCGTGCCGGCGGACACCCCTCGCGACGTGCTGGGGCTCATGATGGCCGGCGAGATGCCGCAGGGAACGGAGCAGGCAGCGTGAGCGACGCCACGACCACCACGCAGGGCCAGGGCACACCACCCGCCCCGTCGTCACCGGAGTCGGCCGAGGGACGCGGCTCGCGCCTCCTGCGAGAGATCACGACGGGCAACGCGGCCATCTCGGTGCTCGCCGTCGTGCTGGCCCTCGTCGTCTCCGGCCTGTTGATCGGGTTCACCGACACCACCGTCCAGGGCACCCTGGGGTACTTCTTCTCACGCCCGGCCGACTTCTTCCAGGCGTTCTGGGCCGCGGTCGGCGGGTCGTACTCGTCGCTCTTCCAGGGCGCGATCTACAACTTCCGGGTCGACGGCTTCGCGGCGGGCATCCGTCCGCTGACCGAGACGCTCAACTACGCCGTGCCGCTCATCGCCGCGGGCCTCGGCGTCGCGGTGGCGTTCCGCGTGGGCCTGTTCAACATCGGTGCCCGTGGGCAGATGCTGATGGCCTCGGCCGCCGCCGGGTGGGTGGGATTCTCGTTCCACCTGCCGCTCGCCGTGCACCTCCCGCTCGCCCTCGCCGCCGGCATCGCGGCCGGTGCGCTCTGGGGCGGCATCGTGGGTCTGCTCAAGGCCCGCACCGGCGCCCACGAGGTGATCCTCACGATCATGCTCAACTACATCGCCTTCTACCTGCTCGCCTTCATGCTGCGCACGCAGGGCCTGCTGCAGGCCCCGGGCAGTGCGAACCCGAAGTCGCCCGCCACGCTCGACACCGCGATCCTGCCCGACCTGTTCGGGGCCCGGTACAACCTCAACTGGGGCTTCGTGCTGGTCATCGTCATCACGGCCGTCGTCTGGTGGCTGATCAACCGGTCGACGCTCGGCTTCCGGTTCCGTGCCGTGGGCGAGAACCCGCACGCGGCCCGAACGGCCGGCATGAACGTCAAGAACATCTACCTCTACGCGATGCTCATCTCCGGTGCGCTCGCGGGTGTCGCCGGGTCGACGCAGGTGCTCGGCACGCTCACCAGCGGCTTCACCTCGGGCATCGACGCCGGCATCGGCTTCGACGCGATCACGGTCGCGCTGCTCGGTCGCTCGCGGCCGTGGGGCGTCTTCGGTGCCGGTGTCCTCTTCGGGGCGCTCAAGGCAGGCGGGTACTCGATGCAGGCCGCCAACGGCGTGCCGATCGACATCGTCCTCGTCGTGCAGTCCCTCATCGTGTTGTTCGTGGCCGCGCCCCCGCTGGTCCGAGCGATCTTCCGTCTGCCGGCCCCGGGCCTCCGCCCGGTGCGCAAGGCCTCGAACAAGGAGGCGGTGGTCACCAAGTGAGCACGCTCACCCCCGACACGGCGGTCCCCGCCGCACCGTCGCCCGACCTGGCCCGGACCACGACCCGCAGCCTCAAGGCCCCGATCGCGTTCGCGATCTTCACCGTCGTCGCCGCCGTGCTCTTCCTCGGCCTGGCGAGAGACGGCGAGAGCACCTTCCGCCTGTCGACCGCGACCGACTTCTTCGCCTTGCCCGACGCGGTCCTGCCGGCGGCGGGCACGGGCATCGTGCTCACGGTGCTCCTGGCCCTCATCACCGTCGTCGCCGTGCTGCGCGCCGTCCGTTTCGAGAAGGTGCCGATCTGGCTGATCGCCGTGTTCGGCGTCCTCTTCCTGCTCGGCTTCCTCACGTGGGCGAGCGCCGGTCAGACCATCCCGGTGCCCGGTCTGCTCCTCGGCGCGCTCGCGCTCAGCACCCCGCTGATCTTCGGCGCCCTCGGCGGCGTGATCAGCGAGCGGGTCGGCGTCGTCAACGTCGCCATCGAGGGGCAGCTGCTCGCCGGGGCCTTCGTCTCGGCGATGGTCGCCTCGGCGACCGGGTCGGCCTACGTCGGCCTGGTCGGGGCGATGATCGCGGGCGTGCTCGTGTCGATGGTGCTCGCCGTCTTCAGCATCCGGTACATCGTCGACCAGGTCATCGTCGGCGTCGTGCTCAACGTGCTCGTCACGGGCCTGACCAGCTTCCTGTACTCGCAGGTGCTGTCGAAGTCGGAATCGCTGAACCGCGGGGTGCGCTTCCCGCAGCTCGACATCCCGGTGCTGAGCCAGATCCCGATCGTCGGGCCGGTCTTCTTCCGTCAGACGATCATCGTCTACCTCATGTACATCGCGATCGCGGTCGTCTTCTACGGTCTCTTCCGCACGCGGTGGGGGCTGCGCCTCCGTTCGGTCGGCGAGCACCCGCAGGCGGCCGACACCGTGGGCATCAAGGTCAACGCCACCCGCTTCTGGAACGTCTCCCTCGCGGGGGCCATCGCAGGCCTCGGCGGGGCGTACTTCACGCTCGGCTCGCTCGGCAACTTCCAGAAAGAGATGACGGCGGGGGCCGGCTTCATCGCCCTGGCCGCGGTCATCTTCGGTCGGTGGGACCCGATCCGGGCCACGCTCGCTGCATTGCTCTTCGGCTTCGCGAGCAACCTGCAGAACGTGCTCGGGGCCATCGGTTCGCCGGTGCCCAGCGAGTTCATGCTCATGCTGCCGTACGTCGTGACGATCTTCGCGGTCGCCGGCCTGGTCGGGCAGTCCCGGGGCCCCGCGGCCTCGGGCAAGCCCTACATCAAGTCGTGACCGCCCGCAGCAGCGAGTCGGTCGTCGCCGAGACCGACTGGGACGCCCTCCGCGGGGCCGCCCGCGACGCCATGCGCAAGGCGTACGTCCCCTACTCGAACTTCCCCGTGGGGGCCGCGGCCGTCACGGACGACGGTCGGATCGTCTCGGGCTGCAACGTCGAGAACGCCTCGTACGGCATCACCCTCTGCGCCGAGTGCTCACTGGTGTCCGACCTCGTCATGTCGGGAGGCGGCCGTCTGGTCGCCTTCGCGTGCGTCGACGGCAACGGCGGGGTCCTGATGCCCTGCGGGCGGTGCCGTCAGCTGCTCTACGAACACTCCGACGAAGCCATGGTCCTCGACACCGTCTCGGGCTTCAAGACCATCGACGAGGTGATCCCCGACGCGTTCGGACCGCGGCAGCTCGAGGCGTACCGCGCCTCGCAGGGCTGACCCGCGCCTCCTCGTCCCTCCCGGTCGCGACCCCGTGGTCGCGCCCTCGCACCACCCACCGCACCACCGCTAGGAGCCCCGCCGTGACCCAGAACGCCGTCGAACCGTTCGACACCGTCGACCTCATCCGCGTCAAGCGGGGCGGCGACGCCCTCAGCACCGGGCAGATCGACTGGCTGATCGACGCGTACACGCGCGGCTACGTGGCGGACGAGCAGATGTCGGCACTCACCATGGCGATCTTCCTCAACGGCATGGAGCGTCGCGAGATCCGTGACATGACCATGGCCATGATCCGGTCCGGCGAGACGATGGACTTCACCGGGCTCGGCAAGACGACCGTCGACAAGCACTCGACCGGCGGCGTCGGCGACAAGATCACCCTGCCCCTGGCCCCGCTGGTCGCCTCGTTCGGCGTGGCCGTGCCCCAGCTCTCGGGCCGGGGCCTCGGGCACACCGGCGGCACACTCGACAAGCTCGAGTCCATACCGGGCTGGCAGGCGTCGATCTCGAACGACCGCATGCGCGAGATCATGGCCGACAGCGGCGCCGTCGTCTGCGCCGCCGGTTCGGGCCTCGCCCCCGCCGACGGCAAGCTCTACGCGCTCCGCGACATCACGGGCACGGTCGAGGCCATCCCGTTGATCGCGTCGTCGATCATGAGCAAGAAGATCGCCGAGGGCACCGCGGCGCTCGTCCTCGACGTCAAGTTCGGATCGGGCGCGTTCATCCAGGACATCGAGCGGTCGCGCGAGCTGGCCCGCACGATGGTCGACCTCGGCACCGACGCCGGCGTCGCGACGACGGCCCTGCTCACCGACATGAACGTGCCCCTCGGCCTGACCATCGGCAACGCCCTCGAGGTGCGCGAGTCGGTCGAGACCCTCGCCGGCGGCGGCCCGGCCGACATCCGCGAACTCACCGTCGCCCTCGCCCGCGAGATGCTGACCCTGGCGGGTCGACCCGACGCCGACGTCGAGGCCGCCCTCGACGACGGCCGCGCGATGGACGCCTGGAAGCGCATGATCCGCGCCCAGGGCGGCGACCCGGACGCGGCGCTGCCGACGGCCCGAGAGACGCACGTCGTCACCGCCGAGCGCACCGGCTACCTGACCGAGCAGCACGCGTTGCCGTTCGGCATCGGTGCCTGGCGCCTCGGTGCCGGTCGTGCCCGCAAGCAGGACCCGGTGCAGGCGGCCGCGGGCATCGAGCTGCACGCGAAGCCGGGCGACCGGGTCACCGAGGGCCAGCCCCTGTTCACGCTGCACACCGACGAGCCCGGCCGCTTCGAGCGCGCCCTCGAGGCCGTCGACGGGGCGTGGGCGATCGGCGACGAGGCGCCGGCGGCGCGCTCCATCGTCGCCGAGCGGATCGGCTGACCGGGCTCGTCCGACGGACGATCCTCCGGCACCGCGCCTCCGTCCAGGAGGCGCGGTGCCGGTTCTCGCTGTGCGCGCACCTCTCTCGTGGCGCGCGTCCAGAGTCGTCGGCCGGACCGCTAGTAGATTGAGGGCATGAGCGCTCCCGACAAGGACTACCGGCTGCCGAACGGGGGCCCGCGGCTCGCGGCCCTGCCCAAGGTCTCGCTGCACGACCACCTCGACGGGGGCCTCCGACCCGAGACCGTCGTCGACCTCGCGGTCGAGGCCGGCGTCGACCTCCCCGCCTCCGAACCCGAGGCGTTGCGTCGCTGGTTCGTCGAGAACGCCGACTCCGGCACCCTCGTCGACTACCTCGCCACCTTCGAGCTCACGGTCGCGGTCATGCAGACCGCCGACCAGTTGACCCGGGTCGCCCACGAGTTCGTCCTCGACCTGGCCGCCGACGGTGTCGTCCACGCCGAGGTCCGCTGGGCCCCCGAGCAGCACCAGCGGCAGGGGCTCACCCTCGACCAGGCGGTCGAGGCGGTGCAGGCGGGCTTCGCGTCGGCTGTGCGCTCGCTCGCCGCCGACGGGTACGAGATCTCGGTCGGGCAGATCCTCAGTGCGTTGCGCCAGGGCGAGCGATCGCTCGAGATCGCCCAGCTCGCGGTCCGCCATCGCGAGAACGGCGTGCTGGCCTTCGACATCGCCGGTCCCGAGGCCGGGTACCCGGCCGCCGACCACAAGGTCGCCTTCGACTTGCTGGCCCGCGAGTTCATGCCCGTCACGGTGCACGCGGGCGAGGCCGACGGCCTCGACAGCATCCGTGGCGCGCTGATCGACGGGCGGGCCCTCCGACTCGGCCACGGTGTCCGCATCGCCGAGGACATCCGCGTCGTCGCGAGCAAGGGGTCGACCTCCACGGTCGAGATCGGGCCCATCGCCTCGTGGGTGCGCGACCGCGAGATCCCGCTCGAGCTGTCACCGCAGTCCAACCTGCAGACCGGTGCCATCGCGGCCTGGGGCAGGGACCTCGACGACCACCCCTTCGACCTGCTCTACCAGCTCGGTTACGGCGTGACGGTCAACACCGACAACCGTCTGATGAGCGACACGAGTCTCTGCAAAGAGCTCGCCCTCCTCAGCCAGGCCTTCGACTACGACCTCGACGACCACGAGACCTTCCAGCTCAACGCCGCCGCGTCGTGCTTCCTGCCCCTCGAAGACCGCGAAGCGCTGGCCGACCGCATCACCGCCGGCTTCGAGGGGGTCTGAGCATGGCTCTCCCTCCGCTGCCCGACGAGGCGGTCGTCATCGGTGCCCGGGTCGCCGACTGGCGCGAGGCCGTCCGTGTCGCGGGGCACGCGTTGGTCGACTCCGGCGCCGCCCGCGAGGGCTACGGCGACGAGATGGTCCGCATGATCGACGAGCACGGCCCCTACGTGGTCATCGCGCCGGGCCTCGTGTTGGCCCATGCCCGTCCGGGCGACGACGTGGTGCGCGACGGCCTCGCGGTGGTCACGTTGGCCGAGCCCGTGCCCTTCGGCCACCCACACAACGATCCCGTCAGCGTGGTCCTCGGCCTCGCGATCGTCACCGTCGGCGGCCACCTCGAATCGATCGCCGACCTCGCGAACGTCTTCAACGAGGCCTCCGTCATCCCCGCCCTCGCGGCCGCCACCTCGGTCGACGAGGTGCGTCGGTTGATGGGCGTCCCCGCCTGACCCTCCCACGACGGATCGAGACAGCCCCATGAAGATCGTCACCATCTGCGGCGCCGGCATCGGCAGCAGCGGAATCCTCAAGGTCAACGCCGAGCGCGTCCTGGCCAAGCTCGACATCGAGGCCGACGTCGTCGCCGCCGACATCGGCTCGATCGCCTCGGTCGGAGACGACGCACAGGTCATCCTCACGTCGGCCGAGTTCGTCGAGGCCATCGGCTCCACGTTCGCCGACGTCATCGTCATCCAGAACCACTTCGACCAGGCCGAGCTGACCGAGAAGCTGCAGAAGTCGCTCGGCTGAGCGCGGCGGGCGGCACCGGGGCGAACCGCACCGGCCACGACGAGGGAGACCCCGGAGGCGCAGATCGTGCATCCGGGGTCTCTTCCGTCGTCCGGGCGGTCACCGCCCCGACCGTCAGGTCAGCAGGGCCCGCATGCCCGCGTCGAGGTCGGCCACGGCCGCCTCGGCAGCCGTCCGACGGGCGACGGCGTCGCCCTCGGTGCTCGACGCGTCGATGTAGACCTTGAGCTTCGGCTCGGTGCCGCTCGGGCGGACGATGACGCGCGAGCCGTCGGTCAGCCAGTAGCGCAGGATGTCGCCCGCGGGGAAGGCCCCGAAGCCGTCGCGGAAGTCGTCGACGCGGTCGACGCGGTGCGAGCCGATCGTCGCCGGGGGTCGTCGACGCAGACCGTCGGTGAGCGCCGTGATGGTGGCGAGGTCGTCGACCCGGATCGAGATCTGCGACGAGGCGTAGGCGCCGAACCGCTCGTCGAAGGCGACGAGGTGCTCGGCCAGGCTCGACCCGGCCGTGTGCAACTCGGTCGCGAGGGCCAACAGGTCGACGGCGGCCGAGATGCCGTCCTTGTCGCGGACGACGTCCGGGTCGACGAGGTAGCCGAGGGCCTCCTCGTAGCCGTAGAGCAGTCCTCCGACGCGGGAGACCCACTTGAAGCCGGTGAGGGTGTCGACGTAGTCGAGCCCGTGCACGCGGGCGATCTCGCGCAGGGCGGGGGACGAGACGATGCTCGCGGCCAGGGTGCCGTCGCGGTCGTCCCGACGCGCGCGCTCGGCGGCGCGCCAGCCGAGCAGCGAGCCGACCTCGTTGCCGCTGAGTCGACGCCACCCACCGTCGACGGGGATCGCCACCGCGAGCCGGTCGGCGTCGGGGTCGTTGGCGATGACCAGGTCGGCCTCGACACGTTCGGCCGTGGCGAACGAGAGATCCAGGGCCCCGGGCTCTTCGGGGTTGGGGAAGGCCACGGTCGGGAACGCCGGGTCGGGGGCGCTCTGCTCACCGACGGGGATCGGCTCGGCGAAGCCCGCGGTCGCGAACACGCGTCGCGCGACCTCCCACCCGACGCCGTGCATCGCGGTGTAGACGACGCGCGGCTGACGACCGGTCGCAGCCGTCCCGGCCACGGAGGCTGTGCGTCGGACGTACTCCATGACGAGGTCGTCGCCGGCCTCGCGGTAGTCGTCGGAACGCGCCAGGTGGGTGACGGGAGACTGCGCCGCCTTCTCGATCTCGGTCGCGATCTCGCCGTCGACCGGCGAGACGATCTGCGATCCGGCGTCGACGCCCCCGAGATAGACCTTGTAGCCGTTGTCCTGCGCCGGGTTGTGACTCGCGGTGACCATGACGCCCGCACTGACGTCGAGGTGGCGCACGGCGAAGGCCAGCACCGGTGTCGGCAGGGCCCGCGGCAGGATCGTCGCGGTCACGCCAGCCGCCGCCATGATCTCGGCGGTGTCGCGCGCGAAGACGTCGGAGTTCTTGCGCCCGTCGTAGCCGATGACGATCGAGGGATGCGCCTCGCGGCCCCGCAGGAAGGCCGCGAAGCCGGCCGCGGCCTGCGCCACGAGCACGCGGTTCATGCGGTTCGAGCCCGAGCCCAGGGCACCGCGCAGGCCGGCGGTGCCGAACTGCAGGCGACCGGCGAAGCGGTCTGCGAGGTCGGCGGCGGCGTCGGCGTCGTGGGCACCGGCACGGCTCAGCAGCCGGCCGAGCTCGTCACGCGTCTCGTCGTCGGGGTCCTGGTCGCGCCAGGCCGTGGCCGTCGCGATGAGCTGCTCGAGGTCGGACGAGACCGCGGAGTCCTCGTTGCGGGCCCCCGTCACGTCGCCGCTCACAGGGCCGCCACGATGCGGGCGAGCAGGTCGCTGATCTTGGCCTCGGCGTCGCGCCCGGCCTCGAGCACCTCGGCGTGGCTGAGGGGGGTCTTCTGGATGCCCGCGGCGAGGTTCGTGATCAGCGACATGCCGAGCACCTCCATGCCGGACTGGCGGGCGGCGATGGCTTCGAGGGCCGTCGACATGCCGACGATGTGGCCGCCGATCGCCTTCGCCATCTGCACCTCGGCCGGCGTCTCGTAGTGCGGGCCGCGGAACTGCGTGTAGACGCCCTCGTCGAGGTCGGGGTCGATCCCGCGCGCGATGTCGCGCAGTCGCGTCGAGTAGAGGTCGGTCAGGTCGATGAAGGTCGCGCCCTCGAGGGGCGAGTCCGCCGTGAGGTTGATGTGGTCGCTGATCAGCACGGGTGTGCCGGGCTTCCAGGTCTCTCGGATGCCGCCGGCACCGTTCGTCAGGATCATGGTCGACGCGCCCGTGGCGGCGGCCGTGCGCACGCCGTGCACGACCCGACGCACGCCGTGGCCCTCGTAGTAGTGCGTGCGGGCACCCATGACGAGGGCGTGCTTGCCCGAAGGCAGGGCGATGCTGCGGATCGAGCTCGTGTGGCCGACCACGGCCGACGCGGCGAACCCGGTGATCTCGGTGGCCGGGACCTCGGCCACGGTCTCGCCGATCAGGTCGGCGGCCTTGGCCCAACCGCTGCCCAGCGTCAGGGCGATGTCGTGTCGGGCGATGCCGGTCTTCTCGGCGATCTCGGCGGCGGCGGTGCGGGCGACCTCGAAGGGGTCGGCGGCGCGGTCGTCGAGTGGGTGCGTGGTGGTCTCAGACATGGCGTCCACTCTAAGGTCTGCCGACCCGCGTCCCCGGTCGCCGCGGGGCCCGGCGCGGGCTCAGTCGATGCTGAGCAGGACGTGGCCCGACGAGACGGTCTCGCCGACGACGGCCGCGATGCCCGAGACGGTGCCGTCACGGTGGGCGGCGACGGGCTGTTCCATCTTCATCGCCTCGAGCACGAGCACCAGGTCGCCCTTGACGACCTGCTGACCGGCCTCGACGGCGAGCTTCACGACGGTGGCCTGCATCGGCGCCTTGACCTCGGCGCCGGTCGCGGTCACGACCGACGAGCGGGGCGCGCCGCGGCGTTTGGGGGCGACCGCAGGAGGTGCGGTGCGCGACCCGAGACCGGCCGGCAGCGAGACCTCGAGTCGCTTCCCGTCCACCTCGACCACGACGGTGTCGCGTGCGTCGGTCGGGCGCGGGGCCTCGGCCTCGCCGCTCCAGGCGGGGATGGTGTTGTCGAACTCGGTCTCGATCCAGCGGGTGTAGATCGAGAACGGGGCGCCGTCGGCGGGCGCGAAGGCGGGGTCGTCGACGATCGCGCGGTGGAACGGCAGCACCGTCGGCAGGCCGGCGACCTCGAACTCGGCCAGGGCCCGACGCGAGCGCTCGAGGGCGTCCTCACGCGACGAGCCGGTGACGATCAGCTTGGCGAGGAGCGAGTCGAACGAACCGCTGATCTCGTCACCCGCCTGGACGCCGCTGTCGACGCGGACGCCGGGGCCTCCCGGGGCCTTGAAGACGTGGATCGGACCGGGGGCCGGCATGAACCCACGGCCGGCGTCCTCGCCGTTGATGCGGAACTCGAACGAGTGGCCGCGGGCCTCGGGGTCGTCGTAGTCGAGCACGCCGCCCTCGGCGAGACGGAACTGCTCGCGGACGAGGTCGAGGCCGGTGACCTCTTCGGACACGGGGTGCTCGACCTGCAGGCGCGTGTTGACCTCGAGGAACGAGACGGTGCCGTCCTTGCCGATCAAGAACTCGCAGGTGCCCGCGCCGACGTAGCCGACCTCGCGCAGGATGGCCTTGGACGACTCGTACAACTTCGTGGTCTGCTCGTCGGTGAGGAACGGCGCGGGGGCCTCCTCCACGAGCTTCTGGTGGCGGCGCTGCAGCGAGCAGTCGCGGGTCGACACGACGACGACGTTGCCGTGCGAGTCGGCCAGGCACTGCGTCTCGACGTGGCGCGGCTGGTCGAGGTACTTCTCGACGAAGCACTCGCCGCGGCCGAAGGCGGCCACGGCCTCGCGGGTGGCCGAGTCGAACAGCTCGGGGACCTCGTCGCGGGTGCGGGCCACCTTGAGGCCGCGCCCACCGCCGCCGAAGGCGGCCTTGATCGCGACGGGCAGGCCGTGCTGGTCGACGAACTCGAGGACCTCGTCGGCGCCCGAGACGGGGTTCAGGGTGCCGGGGGCGAGCGGCGCCCCGACGCGCTCGGCGATGTGACGAGCCGAGACCTTGTCACCGAGCTGCTCGATGGCCTCGGGCGACGGGCCGATCCAGACGAGGCCCGCGGCCTGGACGGCTCGGGCGAAGTCGGCGTTCTCGGCGAGGAAGCCGTAGCCGGGGTGGACGGCGTCCGCACCCGAGCGGCGGGCGACCGAGAGGATCTTGTCGATGACGAGGTAGGTCTCGGCGCTCGTGGTGCCACCCAGGGCGTAGGCCTCGTCGGCGAGGCGGGCGTGCTGGGCGTCGCGGTCCTGGTCGGCGTAGACCGCCACCGAGCCGATTCCGGCGTCACGCGCGGCCCGGATCACGCGGACGGCGATCTCTCCACGGTTGGCGATGAGGACCTTGCTGATACGCGGCATAGTTCCCCACCCTATTGCGCGGTTCGCGCCTGCCTTTGGCTGACGTGCACAAAAAGGACCAGGAGGCGCGGGGCAGAACCTACAAGGACCCGGCGGTCGCCGAGGTCCACAGCTCGTGCCACGGCACGCCGAAGCCCCGGACGAGCGACCGCAACACGGGCACCGAGAGACCCACGACGGCGCTCGGGGTGCCTTCGATGTGCGTGATGAACGCGGACGCACGACCGTCGATCGTGAAGGCACCCGCGACCTCGAGCGGCTCGCCCGTCTCGACGTAGGCCGAGAGTTCGTGCGGGTCGAGGTCGTCGGCGAAGGTGAGAGACGCGCTCGCGACCCGGCCCGCGCCTCCTGACGGGGCGTCGGCGGTGACTCGGGGAGCGCCGCCGCGGTGGTCCACCAGCCAGTGGCCCGACCAGAGGGTGCCGTGGCCGATCTCGGCCATGCGACGCCACCGGTCGAGCGCCAGCGCGGGCTCGTGCGGTTTGCCGTGCACCTCGCCGTCGAACTCGAAGGCGCTGTCGCCCCCGAGCACCAACCCGTCCAGGGGGCGGCCGTCGACCACGGTGTCGAGCACGGCCTCGGCCTTGAGCCGGGCGAGGTGCTGCACCGTCTCGGCCGCCGTGAGGTCTCGGCCGAGACGTGCCGACTCGGCGGCGACCGCGGCCTCCTCGTCGACGCCGGGGCTGATCAGCACCGGCTCGATGCCGGCGGCGCGCAACAGTGCGAGACGGGCGGGGGAGGTGCTGGCCAGGTAGAGCGGGACGGTCATGCCGCCCAGCCTGTCAGACTCGACGCATGGGAGACATGCTGGGCCGCGAGGTCGAACTGGACGTGACGGGCATCGCACACGGGGGCATCTCGGTGGCCCGACTCGACGGGCGGGTGGTGTTCGTGACCGACACCCTGCCCGGCGAGAAGGTCGTGGCGCGCATCGCCGACGACCGCAAGAAGGCCTTCTGGCGGGCCGACACGGTGAGGGTCCTCGAGGCGAGCGAGCACCGCCGACCACACGTGTGGGGAGCGGCCGCCCTCGAGGTCGATCCGGCCGACCGCGCCGGAGGGGCCGAGTTCGGGCACATCGAGCTCGCCCACCAGCGCGAGCTGAAGCGGCGCGTGGTGGTCGACGCACTCACCCGGATGGGCGGGGTCGCCGACGCCGACGGACGGGTCTCGGTCGAGGCACTGCCCGGCGACGACGACCGCGGCGGCACGGGGTGGCGCACACGCCTGCGCCTGCACCTCGACGCCGAGGGGCGTCCCGGTCAGTACGCCGCGCGCTCGCACCGGGTCGTGCACGTGCCCGACCTGCCGCTCGCGTCCCCGGAGGTCGCCGAGGTGGCGCCGCTGGGCGATGCCTTCCCCGGCGAGGAACACGTCGACGTCGTCGCCCCGAGCGTGGGAGGCGCGCGCCTGATCATCGGACGTCAGGCCCGATCGACCATCACCGAAGTGGTCGGTGACCGCGAGTTCCGCCTCGACGACGGCGGGTTCTGGCAGGTCCACCGCGAGGCCGCCGCCACGCTCACCGCCGCCGTGCAGACCATGATCGACCCCGAGCGCTTCGACCCGAAGGGTGCCAACCTCGACCTCTACGGCGGGGTCGGACTGCTCGCGGCCGCCGTGGGGGACCGGTTCGGTGCGGGGACCCGCATCACGAGCGTCGAGAGCGACGAGCGGGCCACCGAGCACGCCTCCGAGAACCTGGCCGAGTGGATCGGTGCGTCGGCCGTGACCGGACGGGTGGAGCGCTGGTTGCGGCAGACCGCGTCACAGGCCGGCGACGCCGAGCGCGAGCGCCTCGCGGCCGCGACGGTCGTCCTCGACCCGCCCCGCTCGGGTGCGGGACGCGACGTCGTGTCCGAGATCGCGGCCCTGCGCCCCGCCCAGGTCGTCTACGTCGCGTGCGACCCGGTCGCCCTCGCCCGCGACGTCGCCCTCTTCGCCGAGCGCGGCTACGAACTCGACGCCCTGCAGGCCTACGACCTCTTCCCGAACACGCACCACGTCGAGACGGTGGTGCGCCTGCTGCCGGCCTGAGCCGCGATCCCGTTACGATGTACCCCGTGCACGCCCGGGATTCAGGGACCAGGGCACACGCCGACAGAAGGATCACCGTGTCAGACCTCACGACCGAGACCCCCACCGCCACCCGCGAGACCGTACCCGTGCGAGTCGCGGTCGTCGACGACCACGAGTCGGTGCGTCTCGGCATCCAGGCCGCCTGCCAGAACGAGGGCTTCGAGGTGATCCTCACCGCGGCCGGCGTCCAGGAGTTCGTCGAGAACCTCGCGGGTCGCGAGGTCGACGTCGTCGTCCTCGACCTGTCGCTCGGCGACGGCTCGACCGTCACCGAGAACGTCAAGCGGGTCCAGGCCACGGGCTCCGCCGTCCTCGTCCACAGCATCGCCGACCGGGTCGCCTCGGTGCGCGAGGCGCTCGCCGCGGGGGCGGCCGGGGTCATCCCGAAGTCCTCCGCGACGAAGACCGTCATGGCCGCCGTCGCGACGGTCGCCCGGGGTGACGTGCTGAACAACCTCGAATGGGCGAGCGCGATCGACGCCGACCGCGATTTCGCCAAGGCCCAGCTCGGCCGTCGCGAGCGCGAGATCCTGCACCTCTACGCCTCGGGCCTGCCGCTGAAGCTCGCCGCCCAGCAGCTCGGCATCGGCTATTCGACGGCCCGCGAGTACCTCGACCGCATCCGGGTCAAGTACGTCGAGGTCGGCCGACCGGCGCCCACCAAGGTCGACCTGCTCCGTCGTGCCGTCGAGGACGGCATCCTGCCGGGGCTCGACGCAGACGGCGGCGATGGCCGTTGAGGGTCGACTGAGCGCCCCGATCCCGCTCGGAGCTCTCCGGCCCCCGCGCAATCCGATCAGCCGCGCCCTGCTCGACAAGGTGCTGGGGCGCATCATCGCCGCGGCCGGACTCGTGTTCGGCCTGCAAGCACTGCCCGGCATGATCGGTCAGGTCGACAGCATGCAACTCGCGTGGGCCTGGGTCATCGGCCTGGCGATGTTCGGCGGGTTCTTCGCGCTGGTCGTGGCGAGCCTCGTCCAGCGCGGCGTCACGACGGTGGAGGCCTTCGTCGCCATCGCCTACCTGATCGCCCTGGTCACCTGGCCCCTCGCCGTCGACGACCCCAGCGAGGTCCAGTCGAGCGTGCCGTGGCTCTGGTACCTCTGCACCGTCGCGACGGCCTCGGCCGCCTCGGCGTTCTCGACCTGGATCGCCACCGGCTACCTCTTCGTCGCCCCCGCCGTCTACGGCTTCATCCGCCTCACGCCGTCGGGCGGCGCTGTCTCCACGCAGCGGGCGACCCTCGACTCCGTCTACGCGATCCTGCTCGGCGGCGCCGTGCTGATCCTCGTGGTGATCCTGCGCCAGGCGGCAGCGAACGTCGACCAGGCCCAGGCGACCGCCGTCGCGCGGTACTCCGAGGCCATCCGCGAGCACGCCACCGAGCTCGAGCGGGTGCAGGTCGACGCCATCGTCCACGACAGCGTCCTCACGACCTTCATCCAGGCGGCCAGGGCGTGGTCGCCGGACGAGCGCGAGTTGTCGACCAACATGGCCCGGAACGCGATGTCCCACCTCTCGGCCGCGGCGAGCACCACGCCGTTCGACGAGTCCGACACCACGATCGCCGACATGGTGGACCGCATCGAGGCCGCCGTGGCCGACCTGGGTGTCGAGGTCGAGCTGCGCCGGGGCCCGATCGAGGGCGACGGCATCCCGTCCACGGCCGCCGAGGCGCTCTACTCGGCCGCCGTCCAGGCCCTCGTCAACAGTTCGCAGCACGCCGGCGACGGGCCCGGTGTGGAGCGCTGGGTGCGCGTGACCCGTGACCAGGCCGGCCTGACGACCGTCGAGGTCGGCGACACGGGCAAGGGCTTCGAACCGACGACGGTGCCGACGGAGCGTCTCGGAGTCCGCGTCTCGATCCACGAGAGGCTCAACAACGCCGGCGGGCTCGCGACCATCGACTCGGCACCGGGTCGGGGGACCCTCGTGCGCCTGCGGTGGCCGGTCGACGCTCTCCTCGACGGCGGCCGGACCCCCGACCGTTCGGCCGACCCCACCGACGCGGCGGGCGCCTCGGGCGGCACCGCGTGAGGGTCTCCGTGCCGCGGTGGCTGATCGTGTCGCTGGCCGCGGTCTTCTCGGCGTACCACCTGGTCCTGGCCGCGGTGTCACTGGACCGGTTCACCGATCCGCTGCCCGTCGTCGCGTGCATGGCGTTGTACGCCGCGGCGACCGTGGCGGTGCTGTGGCCCAGCAAGCACGTCATCATGCCCGTGTGGATGGCCTCGTTCTGCTTGGCCGTGAGCATCGTCCTGCCGCTCGTCGTGACCTCCGGGCTCGACAGCTCGGTGAAGAACGGCTACGCCACCTGGTACGTGGCCGCCGTGGGCACGCTCATGGTGATCGTGTCCACGAGGCGTCGACAGGGCTTCGCCTGGCTCGGGGTCGGTTTCATGGCGGTGCACGGCGTGCTGTGGGCCGGGCTCGAACAGATCGCCGACCTCGGCATCGTCGGCAGCGTGGTCTGGGTCGCCTTCAGCCATGCGATGTCGAGCACGCTCACCCGCGCGGGGCGCGAGACGCGCGAGTTCATCCTCGCCGAGCACGAAGCGGCGGACTGGCAGGCCGCGCAGGAAGCCCACGTGAACGAGCGTCAGTACCGGTTGCTCCAGACGGGTCGGACGGCGCGGCCGATGCTCCAGACCATCGTCAGCCGACACGGCGACCTGACCGCGGCCGAGCGACAGGAGTGCCTCAACCTCGAGGGAGCGATCCGGGACGAGATCCGGGGCCGGCGCCTCCTCGACGACGACGTCCGTCACGAGGTCATGGCGGCGCGCCGCCGCGGAGCCGTCGTCAGTCTCCTCGACGAAGGAGGCATCGACGACCTCGGACCGACGGATCTGCGACGGGTGCATGGCGTGCTCGCCGGGGCCCTGCGCGAATCCGTCGCCGATCGCATCATCGTCCGGACCGTTCAGGGCGGGGGAGACGACGCGGTCACGGTCGTCGGGCTCGGCTCGGCAGACCTGTCGTCGAGCGCGCTGGGCCGCGGGGTCTCGGCCGACGCGGACGAGGACGACGACGGCGACGAAGTCCAGCTCTGGCTGCAGATCCCTCGCTCGGCCCCCTGATCGTCCGGCGGCTCTCGGCGCGGCCGGCACCCACGACGTGAAGAAGGGCCGGACGATCGTCCGGCCCTTCCGAGACCTCGAGTCAGGGCGGCAACCCGAATGCCGCCCTGACTCCCCCCGACAGCGACCCGTTCACCCTGGTCGGCCCCTGCTCGGTGGTGTGACTCGACGAGACACCCGGCACCAGCAAGCATGGTCGTTCCGGGACGCGTATGCAGTCGTCATTTAGGAGGACAGATGGGTGAGGACGGCCGTGCCCATCGCCGTTCCCGGGGCGTCAACCCGCGAAACCCCGCCAACGGCCCTCGCCGGACACGATGGACGGACGGGGAGCACGGGCCGAACGCGTCCAGGCCGACGTCGCGGTTCGCGAGGACGTCGTCGCCGCCGCCTCGGCCCGGCCTGCCTCGACGGCGGCCAGCAGTGCCGTCACCGCCGCGAGCTCGTCGGGCGTCGGATCTCCGGCGACGATCCTGAGCAGGGGTGCCGACGGCTGCTCGACCGCGGCGGTGGGGCGGTCCGTCGCGTCGGGGGACGCGGCTGCGTGGCGCCCGCTCACAGGGGGATGTTCCCGTGCTTCTTCGGCGGCAAGGTCGCCCGTTTGGTCTTGAGTGCTCGCAGCGCCTTGATCACGGCGACCCGGGTCGCCGCCGGTTCGACGACGCCGTCGAGTTCGCCCCGCTCGGCGGCGAGGAAGGGGCTCGCGACGTTGTAGGTGTACTCGTTCGCGAGCCGCGTGCGCACGGCTGCGACGTCCTCGCCGGCCTCGGCCGCCGCCTTGATCTCGTTGCGGTACAGGATGTTGACGGCACCCTGCCCGCCCATCACGGCGATCTCTGCCGTCGGCCAGGCGAGGTTGATGTCCGCGCCCAGCTGTTTCGAGCCCATGACGATGTAGGCGCCGCCGTAGGCCTTGCGGGTGATCACCGTCACGAGCGGGACCGTGGCCTCGGCGTAGGCGTAGAGCAGCTTGGCGCCGCGACGGATCACACCCGTCCACTCCTGGTCGGTGCCGGGCAGGTATCCGGGCACGTCGACGAGGGTGAGGATCGGGATGTTGAACGCGTCGCAGAAGCGCACGAAACGGCTGGCCTTCTCACCCGCCTCGATGTTGAGGGTGCCGGCCATGGCGGACGGCTGGTTGGCGATGACACCCACCGGGCGGCCCTCCACCCGGCCGAAGCCCACGACGATGTTGGGCGCGAAGAGCGGCTGGACCTCGAGGAACTCGCCGTCGTCGACGACGTGCTCGATGACCGTCATCACGTCGTAGGGCTGGTTCGGGCTGTCCGGGATCAGGGTGTTCAGCTGTCGATCGTGGTCCGTGGTCTCGAGTTCGACCGGTACGTCGAAGACGTGCGGGTCGGCCAGGTTGTTGTCGGGGAGGTACGACAGCAGGGCCCGGGCGTAGTCGAGGGCGTCGTCCTCGTCGCTCGCGAGGTAGTGCGAGACGCCCGAGACCTTGTTGTGGGTCAGGGCTCCGCCGAGTTCCTCGAAGCCGACGTCCTCGCCCGTCACGGTCTTGATGACGTCAGGCCCGGTGACGAACATGTGGCTCGTCTTGTCGACCATGATCACGAAGTCGGTCAGCGCGGGGGAGTACACCGCGCCTCCGGCCGCCGGGCCCATGATCAGCGAGATCTGGGGGATGACGCCCGAGGCGGCCGTGTTCAGCCGGAAGATCTCGCCGTACTTGCCGAGGGCGACGACGCCTTCCTGGATCCGCGCCCCGCCCGAGTCGAGGATGCCGATGATGGGCACCCCGGTCTTGAGGGCCAGCTGCATGACCTTGATGATCTTCTCGCCCGCGACCTCGCCGAGCGAGCCGCCGAAGATGGTGAAGTCCTGCGAGTAGACCGCGACCTGGCGGCCGTGGATCGTGCCCGTGCCCGTGACGACCGCGTCACCGTAGGGTCGCTTGGCCTCCATGCCGAAGGCGTGGGTGCGGTGCCGGACGAACTCGTCGAGCTCGACGAACGAGCCCGGGTCGAGCAGCTCGTCGATGCGCTCTCGGGCCGTCTTCTTGCCCTTGGCGTGCTGCTTGGCGATCGCGGCCTCGCCGCTGGCCGTCACGGCCTCGTGATAGCGGGCCTTGAGGTCGGCGAGCTTGCCCGCGGTGGTGTGCAGGTCGGGCGCGGCGTCGGTGAGGGGCGCGGAGTCAGGAGTCACGCGCCTCACTCTACTGACCGACCCGCAGCCATCCGTTGGAGGTTTCCACGCGTGGACGCCCCCGGACGTCGTAGGAGTCGTCAACGGCGGCCCCCTAGGCTGAGTTGATGGCCTTCCCCCTCAGCACGTCCGTCAGTCCCCGACTCGTGGTGCTCGAGTCCACCGGGTCGACCAACGCCGACCTGCTCGCAGCCGTCGACGAGCCGCACCTGGCGACCTGGCTGACGCTCGACCAGTCCGCGGGGCGGGGCCGGCTCGACCGACGGTGGGAGACCGCGCCCGGTCGTTCCCTCGCGGTCAGCGTGCTGCTGCACCGGGGCGACCTGCCGGTCGACTCGCTCGGCTGGGTGCCGCTCCTCGCCGGGGTGGCCATGCGCGCCTCCGTCCGGGGTGTGGTCGAGAGCGGCGACGTCACGCTGAAGTGGCCCAACGACGTGCAGGTCGACGGTGACAAGGTCAGTGGCCTGCTCGCCGAGCTGCGGTCCGACGCGAGCGCCGTCGTCGTGGGTGCCGGGGTCAACCTCACGGTGCCCGCCGGCGACCTGCCCACCCCGACCTCGACGTCGCTCGGTCTGCACGGAGCGCGGGGCACCGCCCTCGAACTCGCGGACGCCGTGACGTCGTCGTGGGTCTCGGGCCTGGCACGACTCGTCGGCGACCTCGCCGCGGCCCGGGGCGACGCGGTCGCGAGCGGCGCCCTGGCGTCGGTCCGCGCGAACTGCGCGACCCTGGGACGCGGAGTCCGCGTCGAACTCCCCGGAGGCGCGGCCCTGGTCGGCGAGGCGGTGGACGTCGACGAGGCGGGCCGGTTGGTCGTGCGTTCCGCCTCGACCGGCGCGCTGACGGCCGTCGCTTCGGGTGACGTCACGCATCTGCGGTATGAATGAGCCTGTGAGCACCGACGGACCGCAGCCGACCGAGTACGTCGTCGCGCGGCTGCGGCCCCACGGCCGCGTGCTGTTCTGGCCGTCGCTCGCGCTCGTCGGCATCTGCGCCGCGACCGGTTTCTTCGGTGGTCGCTTCGACGTCGAGTGGCAGAACTACGTCGTGTTGGGCGCCGCCGTCGCCCTGATCGTGCTGCTCTGGCTGGTGCCCGTGCTCATCTGGCTCGGCAAGCGCTACGTCATCACCTCGCGGCGCCTCGTCGTGCGCAAGGGGCTGTTCGTGCGCACCCGTCAAGAGCTGCTGCACAGTCGTGGGTACGACCTCACGGTGCGCAAGAACTCGGTGCAGAGCGCGTTCCGCAGCGGAGACGTCCTGATCAACACCGGCCTCGACCGTCCGCTCGTCCTCTGGGACGTGCCGTCGGCCGACCTCGTCCAATCGACCCTGCACGACCTGATGGAGTCGAACCTCAACAGCGTCGCCCAGCGTCGCCAGCACGAGCAGTCCGTCGGACACTCCGACACCACCTCGTGGGGCGACGACCGGGTCGTCTGACCCGACGCGCGTGACATAGGATATTACAATGCGAATCTCAGTCATCGGTTGCGGTTACCTCGGAGCCGTGCACGCCGCGTGCATGGCCGACCTCGGGCACGACGTGGTCGGCATCGACGTCGACCCGGGCAAGATCGCCCTGCTGTCGTCGGGTCACGCCCCGTTCTTCGAGCCCGGTCTGCCCGAGGCCCTCCGCCGGGCCATCGACTCGGGGCGACTCCGGTTCTCGACCGACCCCGCCGACGCCGCGGGCTCCCAGGTCCACTTCGTCGCCGTCGGCACCCCGCAGACCGCGGGCAGCGACGCCGCCGACCTGACCTACGTCGACGCCGCGGTCCAGGGGCTGTTGCCCCACCTCGCCGACGGCGACCTCGTGGTGGGCAAATCCACCGTTCCCGTCGGCACCGCGAGCCGACTCGCCGACCTGGTCCGCGCCTCCTCGGGGGCCGACCTGGCCTGGAACCCCGAGTTCCTCCGCGAGGGGTTCGCCGTGGCCGACACCGTCGCACCCGACCGCTTCGTCTACGGGGTGCCCTCCGGCGACGCCGGCGAGCGTGCGACGGCCGTGCTCGACGAGGTCTACGCGACGGCTCTGGCGACGGGCACGCCCCGGCTCGTGACCGGGTACGCGACGGCCGAGCTGGTCAAGGTCTCGGCCAACGCGTTCCTCGCCACGAAGATCTCGTTCATCAACGCGATGGCCGAGATCGCCGAGGCCACCGGTGCCGACGTGACGCAACTGGCCGACGCGATCGGGCACGACGCCCGCATCGGTCGCCGGTTCCTCAACGCCGGCCTCGGCTTCGGCGGCGGGTGCCTGCCGAAGGACATCCGGGCCTTCCGCGCCCGTTCGCGCGAACTGGGGCTCGAGTCCCTCGACTTCCTCGCCGACGTGGACGCCGTCAACCTGCGCCGCCGCGACCGCGTCGTCGACCTCGCGGGCGAGCTGCTCGGCGAGGTGCGTGGTGCGCGCGTCGCCGTGCTGGGCGTGGCGTTCAAGCCCGACAGCGACGACGTCCGCGACTCGCCCGCCCTCGACGTCGCCCGCCGACTGCACGCCGCCGGTGCCGACGTGGTCGTCCACGACCCCGAGGCCAACGAGACCGCCGCCCGGCTGGCTCCCGACCTCACCTACGTCGATGACGTCCCGACCGCTCTCCGTGACGCCGACATCGTCCTGGTCCTCACCGAATGGAAGCAGTTCAAGGCACTGCGTCCGGCCGAGGTAGCCGCCCTGGTCTCCGGCCGACGCATCGTCGACGCCCGCAACGTGTTCGACCCCGCCGAGTGGCGCGAGGCCGGCTTCGAGTTCCGAGGACTCGGGCGCCCGTAGCCGAGTGCCGGTCAGAGGGCGCCTGGTCCCGTGCCGGTGTCCGGCCCCCTCCGGCAGGTCGACGCCGTCCGACGAGGTGCCACCGATACGATGACCGCATGACGAACCGGGCCCTCATCGCCGTGCTGACCGCCGGGGCCCTGGCCCTCACCCTCTCCGCGTGCACGAGCGGCGGCGACGACCCGACGCCGACCATGTCGAGCTTCAGCCCCACGTCGACCGCATCGCCCTCGGCGCCCGACACGGGGGCCGAGACGGCCGCCCCCACGGCGCCGGCCGACGACCCGACCGGCACCGTCGAGACGCCCGTCCCCGTACCGTCCGACGAGGCGGACGGCTGGACCGACGCCCGCGCCTACGATGCCTGCCGGAACGAGGCCACGAGGTCGCAGGGTGCCGATTACACCTGGAACGACCGTTCGTCGCAGATCCTCGTGCAGGGCTCCGGGGGGCGGAGCATCGACGTCGCCGGCCTCTACTCGGGCGGTGACGTCGGCGTCGCCAACGTCACCTACCGGTGCACGGTCGGAGGCACTCCGGACTCGCCGCAGCTGAGCGGGACGGTCGTCCGATGACGGCTCTCCGTGTCGGCGTCATCGGCGGCGGCCAGCTGGCCCGCATGATGATCCCGCCCGCCGTCCACCTCGGCATCGAGATCAGCGTCCTCGCCGAGACCGAGGGCAGTTCGGCCCGGTTGGCAGCGACCCGGGTGGGCGATTACCACGACGTCGACGTCGTCCTCGATTTCGCGCGCACGGTCGACGTGGTCACCTTCGACCACGAGCACGTCCCCCAACACGTCCTCGCCGCCCTCGTCGACGCGGGCGTGCGGGTGCACCCCGGGCCGTCCGCACTGGCCGTCGCGCAGGACAAGATCGTCATGCGTCGACGGCTCTCCGAGCTCGGCTTGCCCGTTCCCGACTGGGCGGCCGTCCGTGACGCCACCGAGCTCGAGGCGTTCCTCGCCGACCACGGTGGCCGGGCGGTCGTCAAGACCGCGCGGGGTGGTTACGACGGCAAGGGCGTTCGCGTGGTCTCGGCGGCCCACGACGCCGACGACTGGTTCGGCGCCCTGGCCGAGGACGGCAACGGAGGCGCGCTCCTGGTCGAGGAGCTCGTCTCGTTCCGGCGCGAACTGTCACAGCTCGTGGCCCGTCGGCCGAGCGGTGACATCGCCCTCTGGCCTCTCGTCGAGACCGTCCAACGCGACGGGGTGTGCTCCGAGGTCTTCGCCCCGGCACCCTCGAGCGCCGGTCGCTTGGCCGACGCCGCCGACGAGATCGCGCGGACGGTCGCCCAGCGGCTCGACGTCACCGGCGTCCTGGCCGTCGAGCTCTTCGAGACGACCGACGAGCGCCTCCTGATCAACGAACTCGCCATGCGGCCGCACAACACGGGGCACTGGACGATCGACGGGTCGACCACGAGCCAGTTCGAACAGCACCTCCGGGCCGTGCTCGACCTGCCGCTCGGCGACACGGACTGCCACCGTCCCTGGAGCGTCATGCTGAACGTGCTCGGCGGGCCGGCGACGGGGTCGATGGCCGACCGTCTGCCCGCCCTGATGGCCGACCAGCCGGCGGTCAAGGTTCACGACTACGGCAAGGACCCCCGGCCCGGGCGCAAGGTCGGCCACGTCACCGTGGTCGGCGACGACCTCGACGAGGCCGTCTTCCGGGCGCGTGCCGCTGTCGAGTTCTTCACCGACTGACGGCTATCCTCTAGTCCGTGTCCGACCCGAAGAGCACCGACGTGCGCCCGAACGACCCCGCCGTACCCGCGAAGGTCGCCATCGTCATGGGCTCCGACAGCGACTGGCCCACCATGCAGGGGGCGTCGACGATCCTGACCGAGCTGGGCATCCCGCACGAGGTCGAGGTCGTCTCGGCCCACCGCACACCGGACAAGATGATCGCCTTCGGTCGCGACGCGGCAGGTCGCGGACTCTCCGTCATCGTCGCCGGGGCCGGGGGAGCAGCGCACCTGCCCGGCATGATCGCATCGGTCACGACCCTCCCCGTGGTCGGTGTGCCCGTCGCCTTGGCCAAGCTCGACGGCCTGGACTCGCTGCTCTCGATCGTGCAGATGCCGGCCGGCATCCCCGTGGCGACGGTCTCGATCGGAGGCGCGGTGAACGCCGGTCTGCTCGCGGCCCGCATCATCGGCTCGCACGACCCGGTGGTCGCCGAGCGGCTGGCCCGCCACGCCGAGTCCCTCGCCGAGCTGGTCGAGCAGAAGAACGACGACCTGCGTCGATCACTGTGAGCACCTCCCTGCCCGTCCGTCATCCGGACATCACCTCCGAGCCGTTCATGACGAAGAGGGCGTGGGTGCTCGTCCTGCTGAACGTGGTCGTGCCCGGGTCCGCGCAGGTGCTCGCGGGCAGTCGCCGACTCGGCCGGTGGGGGCTCGCCTCCACCCTCGTCTTCTGGGCGGTCGCGGTCGTCGTCGTCGTCCTGGCATTCGCCTTCCGCTCGCCCCTGATCGAGATCGCGACCAACGTCGTCGCCCTCACCGTCGTCCAGGTCTTCCTCGCGTACTACGCGGTGCTGTGGGTGGTGCTGACCGTCGACACGCTGCGGTTGGCCCGCATCGTCCGGACGGCCCCGTCGGCCCGGGGACTTCTCGCCGGGGCGATGGTGCTGTTGATGGTGGTGACCGTCGGACCCGCCGCCTACGGGGCCTACCTCGCCGGTGTGCAGCACGGTCTGCTCAACAGTCTGTTCACCTCGAGGGCCGACGCCGCGCCTCCCGTGGACGGGCGCTACAACATCATGTTGCTCGGAGGGGACGCCGGGGCGGACCGCACCGGTCTGCGCCCCGACAGCATCTCGGTCGCCAGCATCGACGCCGAGACCGGTGCGACCACCATCGTGGGCATCCCGCGCAACCTGTACGACGCACCCTTCGTCGCGGGGTCGCCGCTGTACGGCGACTACCCGGACGGCTACGACTGCGGCGACGACTGCCTCGTGAGCTTCCTGTACACCTACGGGGAAGAGCACCCCGACCTCTACCCCGACGCCGAGTCGAAGGGCAGCAATCCCGGTGTCGAGGCGATGCGTGACGCCGTCGAGGGCATCACGGGCCTGACCGTGCAGTACTACGCCCTGATCGACATGCAGGGCTTCGTCGATCTCATCGATGCGCTCGGCGGCATCCAGGTGGACGTGCAACAACGCATCCCGATCAACGGAGGCGTCGACGGCAACGGTCAGCCGATCAACGTCGACGGGTGGATCGAGCCCGGCGAACAGAAGCTCGACGGCTACCACGCCCTCTGGTACGCGAGGGCGCGGCACGGCACCAGCGACTACGACCGCATGGCTCGTCAGCGCGAGGTGCAGCAGGCGCTGCTGTCGCAGTTCCAACCGGCGACGGTCCTGTCGAAGTTCCAGGCCGTCGCGTCGGCAGGGGTGCAGACCGTCGACACCGACATCCCGCAGGGCGCGCTGGCAGCCTTCGTCGACCTGGCCGTGAAGGCCAAGTCCCAGCAGATCACGAGTCTCGAACTCGTCCCGCCGACCTACGACAACGTCTACCCCGACTACGACGCGATGCGGGCCGCGGTGGCCCAGGCCACCACCCCGGCTCCCGCGCCCTGACGGACGACCTCGGATCGTGCCCCCGAGGCTCGCCGCCTGACGGCGCGCGCCGACCGGACGAGGAGGCGCGGTGCGTCACCGCAGGGCGCCCACGGCTCCGGGGGCATCCGCGTCGCCGCTCGGGTCGCCCCGTGGTTCAGAGATCGGCGTGGAGCTGCCACACCTTGTCGGCCGAGTCCCGCCAGCTGAAGGCCCGTGCGCGGTCGATCCCGGCGATGCCGAGACGCGTCGACAGCTCGACGTCGGTGACGACCTGGAACATGGCCTGCGCGAGACGCTCCGGGTAACCCGCAGCGTCCTCCCGAGCCACGCTGACGGCCGCGTCGGCCGCTACCTCGAGCAGGGCAGGGGCGTCCGAGACGATGGTGGGCGTGCCCAGGCTGAAGGCCTCGACGACCGGCAGCCCGAACCCTTCGGCGAGACTGGGGAACACGAAGACCGCGGCTCGCTGCAACAGCACCGCCAGCTGTTCGTCCGACACGAAACCCATCGTCCGGACCTTGTCGGCGGGCAGGCCGGCAGCGGCCACCAGGTCGGCGACCTTGACGTCTCCCCACCCCTCGGGCCCGACGATCAGCAACGGCAGGTCGGGGGCGTCGGGGTGGGCGAGAGCCTGGATGAGCGGCTCGATGCCCTTGCGCGGTTCGAGCGTGCCGACGCTCAGTGCGTAGCGCTCGGGCAGGTCGAGGGAGTCGGCGACGTCGTCGGAGTCCGCGGGGACGGCGAGCTTGGGACTGACGGCGCCGCCGATGACACGGAGGCGGTCGCCGAAGGGGAACAGCTCGGCCAGTTCGCGGGCCACGCTGTGGGTCGGCACGACGACGCCGTCGGCATGCTTGAAGGCGCGCTTGGCCATGGCCTTGTGCCAACGGACGCCGCGCGGGGTGAGGGTCTCAGGGTGAGTCCACGGGACGGTGTCGTGGATGGTGACGACCGTCTGCGTTCCCGGGTCGAGCGTGCGATCGTGCCGGTAGAGGGGGGCAAACAGGCTCGTGGCATGGACCATGCCGCGCCCGGGGAGGCCGACGACGCCACCCTGCCACGCCAGTGCCAACTCACGGCGACCGAGCGGTGACTTGGTGACATGGGACAGGCCGGGCAGCAGATCGGTCAACCGGTCGTAGTCGGTCTGCGGATGGGCCGCCACGACCCCTTCGACCTCACAACCTCGGGGAGCGGTCTCGACGAGGGCGCGGGTCAGTTCTTCGGTGTAGCGCCCGATGCCTCCGGGGATGGGAGCCAGGATCTGGTCAACGACTACTCGCAGCGTGGTCATCGGTCTGCAACACTCCCCTGTTCGCGGCCTCGGCCAGCGCTTCTCTCCACGGACGCATGGGCGTCAGTCCGGCTCGTGCCCAGGCGTCGTGGCCGAGGACGCTGTAGCTCGGTCGCGGTGCGGGGCGGACGAAGGCCGAGCTGTCCGTCGGGAGGACCCGGGCAGGATCGAGCCCGGCCTCGTCGAAGACCGCCTGGGCGAACTCGAACCAGCTCGCACTGCCCGAGTTGGTGCCGTGGTAGACGCCGGCAGGGGCGTCGGAGTCGAGCAACGCGACGATCTGCGTCGCGAGGTCGGCCGTCCAGGTCGGCTGCCCCAGTTGGTCGTCGACGACCTTCACCGTGTCGTGCGATGCCGCGAGCTTGACCATGGTCTTCGCGAAGTTGCCCCCGTGGGCGCCGTACAACCACGCCGTGCGCACGACGTAGGTGCCCTCGGGGTTGGCGGCGAGCGCGAGCTGTTCTCCCTCGGCCTTGGTGCGGCCGTAGGCGCTCACCGGCGCGATGGTGGCGTCCTCGGGGTAGGGCTCGGTGGCGTCGCCGTCGAAGACGTAGTCGGTCGAGACCTGGACGAGCTTCGCCCCGACCGATGCGGTGGCCCCGGCCAGGAGGCCGGCTGCGGTGCCGTTCACGGCCAGCGCGGCCTCTTCGTCGGTCTCGGCCGCGTCGACGGCGGTGTACGCGGCGGCGTTGATCACGACGTCGTGCCCCTGGACGGCGGCGAAGACGGCGTCCCGGTCGGTCACGTCGAGGTCGGCACGACCGAGCACCGTGACGTCACGTCCGAAGAGGGCTTCGAGGAGGTCGGTGCCGAGCATGCCTCGGGCCCCGGTGACGAGGTACTTGGAGTTCTGGGCGGCGGCCATCAGAGGGCGGCGCGCTCTTTGAGCGGCTGCCACCACTCGCGGTTGTCGCGGTACCACTGGACGACGTCGGCGAGGCCCTTCTCGAAGGGGACCTGGGGCTCGTAGCCGAGCTCGTCGCGGATCTTGGAGATGTCGACGGAGTACCGCAGGTCGTGGCCCAGACGGTCCTGGACGCGGTCGACGTACGACCAGTCCTTGCCGGTGGCCTCGAGCAGCATCTCGGTCAGTTCTTTGTTGGTGAGCTCGGTGCCGCCGCCGATGTTGTAGATCTCGCCGGCGCGGCCGTTGACGAGCACCATGGCGATGCCGCGGGTGTGGTCGTCGACGTGCAGCCAGTCACGGATGTTGTTGCCCTCGCCGTAGAGCGGGACGTGCACGTCGTCGATCAGGTTCGTGACGAAGAGCGGGATGACCTTCTCGGGGAAGTGGTACGTGCCGTAGTTGTTGCTGCAGCGCGTGATCGAGACGTTCAGCCCGTGCGTGCGGTGGTAGCTGCGGGCGAGCAGGTCGCTGCCGGCCTTCGAGGCGGAGTAGGGCGAGTTCGGCTCGAGCGGGCGGTCTTCAGCCCAGGAGCCCTCGGCGATGGAACCGTAGACCTCGTCGGTCGAGACGTGGACGAAGCGCTTCAGGTCGTTGCGCAGGGCGGCGTCGAGCAGCTGCTGGGTGCCGAGCACGTTGGTCTCGACGAAGATCGAGGCGTCGCGGACCGAGCGGTCGACGTGTGATTCCGCGGCGAAGTGGACGACGGCGTCCACCTCGGGGAAGAGCGTGTCGAGCAGGGCCCCGTCACGGATGTCGCCCTTGACGAACGTGTAGCGGGGGGAGTCGGCGACGCTCGCCAGGTTGGCCTCGTTGCCCGAGTAGGTGAGAGCGTCGAGGACGACGACCTCGGCCCCCTCGAGGCCCGGGTAGGCGTCTTCGAGCGTGCGGCGGACGAAGTTGGAGCCGATGAAGCCGGCTCCGCCGGTGACGAGGATTTTCACAGTGGTCCCTTGGGGTCGATCGCGGAGGGTTCGTACGATGTTACCGGAGCCGATGTGATGAATCGCCGCCCCGGAGGCTCCGACCACGGCGGACGGCGTGCGAACGTCAGTCCATGCATCGTGACGAACCACCGACGTCGGACGAGGCGGACGGTCCCGCATCCTTCGACCGCCGCCGTCTCCTCGCCTATGCGGCCACGTCCGTGGCGCTCGCGGCTCCCGTCGTCCTGCACCCGTCGCTCGGTGCCCGTGCCTCCGTGCAGCTCGGCGAGACCACCGGGGCGGTCGACACCGTCGCCGAGGCACTCGCGGTCGCCGCACTGCAGGCGTGGGGTGGCTACGCCAACGGGCAGATCCCGACGAACGCCCTGACGCCCGTCCAGGCATCCGTCGCGGGCTCCGGGTACCTCCGGGACGACGCAGCCCGTCAGTTCCTCTCGCTCAGCTTGGCGTTCTCCTCGACCTTCGGCACGCCACTGGCGATCACGGAGGGGTATCGGGATTACGGGCGTCAGGTCTCCTACTGGAACGCCTACCAGGCGGGCACCGGAAACCTGGCCGCCTACCCCGGAACCTCCAACCACGGCTGGGGCATCTCGTGCGACTTCGGATCCGGCGTCCAGACCGCCGGGACCGCGGCCAAGCGGTGGATGGACGCGAACGCACCGGCATATGGATGGCAGCCCACCGGGAACGGATTCTCCCGGCCGGAGCCCTGGCACTTCGACTACGTGGCCGCGTACCCGGGCCCCGGCAACACACTCCTCGTCGACAGCGGTCTCGTCGTGGTGCGATGCACCGAGAACCTCGATCAAGTCGGTCTCGTCTACACCGCTCTCCTCGGCATGAGGACGCTCAAGCACCTGCTCACGCTCGACCAGATCTCCGCGTTGCGGGCCGTCGGCGTTCCCTACTACGAATTGTCGAGAGTGCAGTTCCTCGCGCTGCTCGACGGCATCTCTGTTCCCCGGTCGGCCGTCACGGTCCGTGCGGATTATTGGCGTCGTTGAGCGCCACGGAAGGAAACCGAACATGATCGTCCTGCTGTGCACCGGATCGTTACCGGGGGTCGGGAGCGGCTACGTCTGCGTCGTCGCCCCGCGAATGCTGAAACACGTCCTGACCGAGAGCACGGTGACGGCGCTGCGGTCCATCGGTCAGCCACCCAGGGCCGTCAGTGCTGCGGCGTTCCTCGACATCCTCACGTCGTTGTCCATCCCGCACTCGGCTGTCACGTCCGGCGCCGACTACTCGGCGAGGTGACGGAGCAACGCCGCTCCGTGCTCGGTGCGGTCGTCTCGCGCGTCCTGAGGCAGAGGAGGGCGAACGTCCACCCCGTCGACGACGCCCCCGCGCCGCGGCTCGGATACGTCGTCCTCGGCGCGGCGGGCGTCCATCCGGGGTCCGCCCACATCCGGGTGACCCGCCGGGTCAACCGCGAGGTGGTGGCGGGTCGCATGTCGGCTGAGCAGATCGACCCGTCGGCGGTCGCAGCTGGCGAGAAGGGGCTTCCCTACGACGTCGTCCTCGTCCAGAGGGATGCCGTCCCCGCCTCGGCGAGCGCGCTGTTCTTGCAGGCCGTTCGCGCATCCGGAGCCCGTCTGGTCGCCGAGGTCGACGACGACTTCTTCAGCGTGGACGCGCGTCGGCGTCTCGTGCGTGCCGAGTACGACGAGGCCCGGATCGACTCCGTCGAGGCCGTCGTGAGAGCGGCGGACGCCGTGATCGTCAGCACGGAAGCCCTCGCCCGGGTGGTGAGGCAGTTCGCGTCGGAGGTGGTGGTCGTCCCCAACGAGCTCGACCCGGAGTTCTGGGGCGGCGAACCCGGCCCGACGTCTCCTCGGGAGCCGTGGACCGGAGGGCGGCCCGACGCGGACGGTCGCGTCCATGCGCTGTACATGGGGTCCGCGACACACCAGGACGACCTCGAGCTGCTGCGACCGGTCTTCGACGGCCTGGCCACGAAGGACGGGCGCCCGGTCGTGCTCGACGTCGTCGGCGTCACGGGCGGAGACCCCGGGTGGTTCGAGCGTGTGGACATCCCCGAGGGCCATCACCCCGAATTCGTCCGGTGGCTGCGGGGTGAGTCCGGACGATGGTCGGTGGGCCTGGCGCCGTTGGCCGACGATCCGTTCAACACCTCCAAGAGCGACCTGAAGTTCCTGGAGTACACGATGTTGGGACTGCCGACGGTGGCATCGAGATCGACCAGCTACGCCACGGTGCCGGATCACGGCGGGCGCACCGCATCGAGCACCGACGACTGGCGTCGTGCCATTCTGGCCGCCGTGGACGAGGGGCCCTCCGAAGCGGCGGCGTCGTACGTGAGCGGTCACCGCCTCCTCGGTTGCAGCACGACGTGGGCCGACGTGCTGCGTCGTGGCCGGACGGCTCGCCCGTCCTCCCCACCGGCTTGCTAGGCTTCCCGGGTGCAGATCCGCGAACTGAAGATCCCTGACAGCTACGAGATCACGCCGAAGATGTTCGGTGACGATCGTGGCGTGTTCCTCGAGTGGTACCGCTTCGACCGTCTCGCAGAGGTCGTCGGGCACCCGATCGACCTCCGGCAGGCCAACACGTCGGTGTCCCGACGTGGCGTCGTGCGGGGCATCCACTTCGCGGACGTGCCTCGCGGACAGGCCAAGTACGTCACCGCGACGCACGGCGCGGTGCTCGACTACGTCATCGACATCCGCGTCGGATCGCCGACATTCGGTGAATGGGACTCCGTCCTCCTCGACGACCGTGACCGTCGCGCCATCTATCTCTCCGAGGGGCTGGGGCACGCGTTCGTCGCGCTGACGGACGACGCCACGGTCAGCTACCTCGTCACGGACACGTTCAATGCCGAGCGTGAACACGGCATCGACCCCCTCGATCCCGAGATCGGTCTGGTCTTCCCGCCCGAAGCAGGCGAGGCGCTCCTCTCACCCAAGGACACCGATGCGCCGGGTCTCCGCGAGGCAGCCGACGCCGGACTCCTGCCCACCTGGGACGACATGCGTTCGTTCTACCGAAGCCTCGATTCGAAGGAGGTCTGAGCGCATGAAGGGAATCATCCTCGCCGGCGGCTCCGGGACCCGTCTCTGGCCGATCACCAAGGGCATCTCGAAGCAGTTGATGCCCATCTACGACAAGCCGATGGTCTACTACCCCTTGTCGACGCTCATGATGGCCGGAATCCGCGAGGTCCTCGTCATCACGACCCCGGAATACAACGACCAGTTCCGTGCCCTCCTCGGTGACGGCTCGCAACTCGGCATGCACATCGAGTACGCGGTCCAACCGTCACCCGACGGTCTCGCTCAGGCGTTCGTCATAGGCGAGGAATTCATCGGGGACGACAGCGTCGCGCTCGTGCTCGGAGACAACATCTTCCACGGCGTGGGGCTCGGCTCGAACCTCAAGAAGAACGCCGACGTCGATGGGGCGACGATCTTCGCGTACCACGTCTCGGACCCCAAAGCGTACGGCGTCGTCGAGTTCGACGAGTCGTTCAGAGCGGTCTCGATCGAAGAGAAGCCGGCCGTCCCCAAGAGCAACTACGCCGTCCCCGGGCTCTACTTCTACGACAACCGCGTCGTCGAGATCGCCAAGACCATCGAGCCCAGTCCTCGAGGTGAACTCGAGATCTCGACCGTGAACGAGCGGTATCTCGAGGCGGGTCACCTCCAGGTGCAGGTCCTCGACCGGGGAACGGCGTGGCTCGACACCGGCACGTTCGAATCCATGATGCAGGCCTCCGAATACGTGCGGGTGATCGAAGATCGGCAAGGCCACAAGATCGGCTGCATCGAGGAGATCGCCTGGCGGAACGGTTGGATCGACGATGAGCACCTCGCGTCCTTGGCCGCCCCTCTCGCGAAGAGCGGATACGGGGTCTACCTCCAGAAGCTGATCGCCGAGTAGCTCGTGCTTCACGGAGTCCGTCGGCAGGTCGCGAGGGTCCTTCGACTGGCTTCACGCGGTGTCGAGCATCCTCGTCGGACCGCGTCTGAGGTGTCGGCGTTCGTTCGTGGTGCGGCGTCGGCCGGGGCAGCCCCGATCCTGGCCCCCGGTGGAGAGCCCCCGAGACACGTCGCCGTGCCCCTCGCCGACGGCCCTCAGCCGGGCGTCCGAGAGGACCTGCTGGAATCGATCGTCGATCTCGTGGTGACGATCGATGTGGACGACCTCGAACGACGTCCGGACGTCGTCGAGGAACTCGCCGGATTGGCGTCCGAGGCGACATCCCGGGGTGTGGTCGTCACCGCCGTGGTCTATCAGGTCGAAGAATCGGTCGGACGCACGCATGTGCTCCCTCGTCTGCCCGAGGCACTTCCGCTGGTCGTGCCGCACGTCATGCGGGGTTGGTCGGCAGGGGTGGGACAGGTCCTGCCTCATCTCACGGGTACGCGGACGGTCGTCGTGGATTCCACCGTGAAGGCGGACGTCAGGGTGGTCCTCGGGCTCGCGGACGAGCTTCGAGGGGGAGTGGCGCTGGCGCAGGCGGTGCTCAGGCATCCCAACGAGACGATCGTCAGCGTGGGGGCCGTGTTCGACATGCCTCTCAGCGCCCCCGGGTCCTTGTTGGGCGGTTTCCCCCCGGAGGACGCCGAAGCCCTGGGAGTCGTCGACATCATGGCCGCGGACCGTCCAGCGTTCGCCGTGAGGACCAGGTATCTCGTCGTCCCGCCGGCCACGACGGACGTCCCCCTGGCCGTCACGGCATTGTCGTTGTCCGTCTCCGCACGGGCCTCCCTCTCGGAGCCCGGGAGCGACCGCGTGGTCGCCGTTCCACTCGGCCGCGTCTACCAGGCACGGGAGCCCGCGCGTCGTCTCGACGTGATCGCTCAAGACCTGCTGCAGGTCTGGGCCACCCTGGTCGACGGTCGATCGCCCGTCGTGCTCGCCGCTGCGGGATTCCGGCTGGGGACTCCTTCCGTGCAGCCCGCGGGGGCCGTGCCGGCGAGGGTCACCCGGCCCCGCATCGAGCGCAGGGACGGTGTCTCCGTCGTCGAAGGAACTCCTCGTCTTCGCTGGTCCATCAAGACCGCCGCCTGGGCCGGGGAACGCGGCGACGACTGGGGAGACGTCTTCTTCGCACGCGATCTGGCAGAGGCTCTTCGTGGTGTGGGCCAAGAAGTCGTCATCGACAATCGGGAGTCGAGTGTCCGTCCCGAGTCCGAGCATCTCGACGATGTCTCGCTCGTTCTGCGAGGTCTCGACCGAGTGCCGCTCAACCCCTGGGCGATGAACGTCCTCTGGGTCATCAGTCATCCCGATCGCGTGTCCGACGTCGAATTGGCCGGGTACGACTTGCGCTACTCCGCAGGGCCCCGGTGGGCCCAGAAGACGGCACGACGAACGAGTCTTCCGATCGAACCCTTGCTTCAGGCGACCAACCCCTCGCGATTCCATCCTGGTCCGGTCGACCCCGGCCTGGCGTCCGACGTCCTCTTCGTCGGCAAGACACGCGAGGTCTTCCGGCCCGTCGTGCGAGACGCCGTGGAGGCGGGCCTGGACCTCAGCGTCTGGGGCGAAGGATGGACACGGTTCATCTCGGATGAGCACGTCCGCGGCACGTTCCTGTCCAACGACGAACTCGCCGTTGCCTACCGAAGTGCGCGACTCGTCCTCAACGACCATTGGCGAGACATGGCTCGAGAAGGATTCATCTCGAACCGGTTGTTCGATGCCGTCGCATCGGGAGCTGCGGTCATCAGCGACGAGGCCGAAGGCCTGGTCGACGTGTTCGGGCCCGCAGTCAGGACCTATCGCACCGTCGAGGACCTTCGCCGCCTCTCGCAGCATGCGTGGGTGGATGACGTCGGCGCTCGCGCCTCGTCAGCCGCGGCCATCGCGAACGAGCATTCCTTCGCTCGTCGTGCCTCGGTCCTCGTGGACGACGTCCTCCGTGTCGTCACCGAGAACGGACGTGACGCATCACGCGACCGACGGTGACCCGACGGTCTTCGTGACGTCGAACACCCGAACCGTCGCCGTCAGCCGCGTCTGAGTCGATTCGCGATGGTGTCGGTCAGGCGGACGACCTTGCGTGACGTGATCGCCGCGACCTCGCGTTGCAGAGCCGCGACTTCGTCCATGAGTTCCCGCTCTCGGGCACGGCGTTCGTCTTCCAGACGATCCAGGACGGACTGCAGTCGCGCGACGTCGTTCTCGAGCCAGACCTGGGCCCGACCCCACCCCGCGAGTTCCTCGGCCCTCTCTACCGGGATGGGGACATCCGGCTCACCCAACGCGATCCCCTGACGACGCAGGAAGTCCGGCAGGCTCGTGTCCTCGGTGAACGGACCCGTTTCGGCCTCGTCAGCGGAGATGTGGCGAGCGGCGTAGAACGGCAACAGGACCCCCTGGCCGAGACGGGCCCAGTCCCTCATGCCGTGGTGGTTCGGACTGGGGCGGAGGTCGGGATTGGCCTCGTACCCAGCTCCGGCCATGCTGACCTTGTGCTCGAACTGGTGCCACGAACGCCACGGTAGGTGGAGCACCTCGAGTGCCAGCGCGTCCGGCGGCGAACCTGTGCTCGCGATGCTCACGAGATGATTGCCCTGGACGACCGTGACGTCAGGTCGGCCGACGTGGACGGCGTTCGACGTGGGCTGCGCGAGGACGCCGACGTTCCTCAATTGATCGTTGTCCCGTTGGTCACGCCAGACGAGCCGATCCCAGCCGGCGCCGCTCTCGGCGACGGGTCCGACCATGTTCACGACGGGAACACCGAACGAACCGAGCCCTTCGTCGAGCCGTGAGAAGACATCCGCGAGGGTGAGAGACCGATCGACGGGCATCAGGAACTCGTCGGCATCGGCGTTGATGACCCAGTCGGCGCCATGGACCGTCGCAGCTTCCCTTGCCATGGCGGTGACCACGGTGCCCTGCTGCTTCCGGTGGACTGGATCATGGTGGAGGGTCAAGACACCGGACTCGGCGAAGGACTGGAGGATCTCAGCGGTTCCGTCCGTGGAGGCGTTGTCGGTCACGATGATCACGTCGACCCCCTGGGCGAGGTGATACTCCACCCACTGGCGGATGACGTCGGACTCGTCTCGGACCATAGCGGTGACGGCCAGGGTCATGTTGTTCTCCAGTCGGGTCGGGTCGGGTCGGGTCGGGAGGGCGTTCAGCCGTGGAGACGAGCTCTGATGCTCAGACCCGCACGCAGGGCTACGCGCAGAGGCCAGAGCCACCAGGCGGAGTACTTGGTCGAGAGGAACCGGTAGGCGCTCCGGTGGTGTTCGCGTCGCATCGCATCGGAGGAATCACGAGTGGCGTGGGCTCCGACATGGGTGACCACGGCAGAGGGTTGGTAGACGTTCATGTAGCCCGCGCGACCGATCCTCCACCCCAGGTCGACGTCTTCGAAGTACATGAAATAGCCGGAATCGAACCCGTCCAGAGCGTCGAGGACATCGCGAGGGAAAAGAACGCACGCGCCGGAGAGCCATCCGACCTCACGAGTGCCCGTCGCGGCATGTTCCTGGTGGTAGCGCTGTGTCCAAGGGTTCGACGGCCAGACGTTGGCGAAGAGAGCGTGCCCGAGCCCGGTCCGCAGCGAGGGAACGGCTCGAGCCGACGGGTAGACCGAGCCATCCGGTTCCAGAACGGCGGGCCCGACGGCGCCGGTCCGGGGATTCGACTGAGCCGTCTCGACGAGGACGTCGAGTGAGCCGGGTGACAGGACGACGTCGGGGTTGGACACGAGAACGTACCGCACCGTCTCGGGGAGGGTCGCCAGAGCCGCGTTCGCCGCAGTGCCGTAGCCCGCATTGAAACCGACATCGAGGAAACGGGCGCCTGCGCTCTCCGTGGTCCGACGTGCAGCGTCCGCGTCTGTCGACTGGTTGTCGGCTACGACGACGAGGACCCCTGCGCCGAGTGCGGACGCCTGCTTCGTCGATTCGAGGAACGTGGCGAGGTGGTGGCCGGAGTTGTAGCTCACGGTCACGACCGCGAGCGTCGGCGCGAGGCGGTTCGGAATCTCGTTCGTCATGATCTCTTCTGGTGATGGTCGGCCGGGGCGGGCCGCCGGACGCGCGTCCTGACGACTGGTCGCCGACCGGCGAACTCGGCATCCTCTTACAGTCTGGCATGGACGCGAGGGCGTCCCCCCGACTCAGACGGATGGCCTTCCGGCCGTCGTCGCCCAGCTCCGTCGATGAACGACTGCACACGCTTCCCATGTGAACCCGGATGACCTCGTGAGAGCTGCGGCAGCCAGTCGACGACGCCGGCCTGCGTCGGCCAGGAGTTCGCGCAGACCCCCTTCGATCCCGTCGACGTCCGGCTCGCAGTAACTCACGGCATCGCCTCCGACCTCGGGCAGGGCCAGCCGACGGGTCGTGAGGACGGTGGCCCCCGACGACATGCCCTCGAGTACCGGCAAGCCGAAACCCTCGCCGGTGCTGGGGTACACGACGATCGTGGCTCCTCCGAGATAGGACGGAAGTTCGGCGAGTGGCAAGTAGCCGACGTAACGAAGGGCCGACCCCGGCTCGTCACCGGCCGCTTCCAGGAGTCGACGTGCGTCCTCGTCCCAACCGAGACCCCCGGCGACCAGCAGCGGGGGCGTCGATGCGTCGGCGGCGGAGAGCCTCCGATGGGCTTCGACGAGCGCAGGCACGCTCTTCCGAGGCTCGACCGTGCCGAGGAAGGCCAACCACCCGACCTCGGTCGAGAGTCCGTGAGCAGCGGCGAACGAGGCCACCTCGGTGTCGAGAGGCTGACGGAACACGGACGGGTCGACACCGTGATGGGCTACGGAGACCGGCCCACGAGCCCTTCCCGCCCACGTCGTCATCTCGGACGCCGTGGCCGCGCTGGGGGCGATGGAAGCAGCAGCCCATCGACGTCCGAGGCGGATCCACGTCGAGAAGAAGATGCGCTTGCTTGCGGCGTGGTCGTGGGGTGCGCTGAAGAAGGTCGCGTCATGGACCGTGACGACCACTTTTCGTCGGGCGAAGAAGGGGAACGTGTAATGCGGCGAGTGGATGACGTCGACCCTGAGGCGCCTCGCGAGGATCGGAAGACCGATTTGTTCCCAGAGCAGTCGCAGCGGGCGTGACGACACCGACGGCGGTGCCTCCAGCACGTGGTGACCAGGTGCTTGGTCGAGGAGCCAGGCACGGTCCGACGGTTTGACCACCACGTTGACCGTGACACCGAGATCGGTCAAGCCCCGGAGAAGCCCCGCGATGTACCGAGCCACGCCCCCCTTGTTCGGTGGCAAGGACGTGGCATCGACGAGGACGGGGAGGATGCTCGTCATTGTCAGGCGCTGAGAGCTCTGACCGTGGCGTCGACCCTCACCACGCCCGAGGCGTGATCGTCGTCGGCCATGACGAACCGAGCCGCCTGGCGCTGGATGGCGATGTGTGCTCCGTTCGGCTCGGCCATGAAGCTGTGCACGAAGTAGGGGCCTCCACCGAATTGGATGTTGTCGAGCCGGTATTCGACTGCGGCGGTTCCGCGCAGGGGCTCGTGGTCGAGTCCGAGCATCCGGCTGTCGGTGCCGTACACCTGCGTGCCGAGGTTGGTCTCGATCTTGAAACCCGAGTGCCACCGCTCCAGCGGAGTGGTGTGGCTGAACTCCATTCGGACCACGAGCGTGTCGCCCGGTTGGAACTCCTCGCCCGGCGCGCGCCCCTCGGCGCGGACCTCGGTCGCCGTGACGTGCCCTGGTGTCGCTTCGACGTCGGGAGACTGCGCCTCTGCTTCGGCTACCCGGCGGCCCTCGAGGATGTCTCGGAAGTTCTTGACGGCGTCGGCCGCCGATCCCTGGAACATCACCTCGCCCTTGGAAAGGACGACGGCACGATCACAGAGCTCTTGGACCTGCCCCAACGAGTGACTCACGAGGATGATCGTTCGACCCTGCTGCTGGAACTCCCGGATCTTGTCGAGACACTTCCGCTGGAAGGCCTCGTCGCCGACCGCCAGCACCTCGTCCACCAACAGCACGTCGGGATCGGTGTGGATCGCCACGGCGAAGGCCAGGCGGACGTACATGCCGGACGAATAGAACTTGACCTGGGTGTCGATGAAGTCCCCGATCCCCGAGAACGTGAGGATGTCGTCGAACTTGTCCTCCGTCTCGGCCTGGCTGAGGCCCAGGATCGAGGCGTTGAGGAAGACGTTCTCCCGGCCTGTGAGGTCGGGGTGGAAGCCTGCTCCGAGCTCGAGCAAGGCCGCCAGTCGACCTCGTCGTCTGATCGACCCGGAGGTGGGCTCGATGATGCCACCGATGGCTTTCAACAAGGTGCTCTTGCCGGACCCGTTCGGTCCCAGCAGCCCGATGGTGCTGCCAGCGGGGATCTCGAGCGAGACGTCGCTGAGGGCCCAGAACTCCTCGCTGTTCCGGCGGCCTGCCCGACCGAGGGTGACGAGGCGTTCCTTGAGGGAGTTGTCCTTCCGGATGACGAACTTCTTCGAGACGTTCTCGATCGACACGACGGTCGGCGGGTCGGTCGGGGAGGTGACTGATGCGTGGAGGGGCGACGGCTGGTCCGTGTTCATTGGAGCGGGATGTCCGTTCGTTTCTAGAGCTCTTGGGCGAAGTTGCCCTGCAGCCGGGCGAAGACACGGTGGAACGCGTAGAGGAGGACGAGTCCGATCAAGGCGGCAATGCCCATGCGCAGAAGGAGGTCCTCGGGGTACGACGCTTCGTCGCCCGCGATCCAGAAGGCGCGGTGGAAACCCAGGACCGCGAGGGTGACGGGGTTGTCGGTGTAGAGACCGAGCAGCCACCCACGCCCGTCCGTCAGCGCATTGGAGACCATCGTCCACGCGTAGACGATGGGCGAGGCCCACATGGCGAGCATCAGCAAGACCTCGACCAGGTACTGCATGTCGCGGAGATAGACGTTCAGAGCCGCCAACAGCAGACCGAAGGCCGTGCCGTAGATCAATATGAGGATGACCGACGGGAAGAAATAGAGGACGTCGAGGTGCCAGGGGAACGACCCGGTGACGATCGTGGCACCGATCAATACGACCATCTGGATGCCGAAGTTGAAGAGGGCGGAGCCGATGCTCGCCAGAGGGTAGATCTCCCGAGGCGTGTAGACCTTCTTGATCAGGCCACCGTTGCTGACGATGGACGACGTCGAGCCCGCGATGATCTCGCTCAGCAGACCGTAGATGGTCAGACCCGAGAAGATGTAGACCGCGAACTCGGGGATGTTGCGGGCTGCTCCGAGGATCTGTCCGAGCACCACGTAGTAGATGATGAGCTGCGTTATGGGGCGGATGAGGGTCCAGAGGAACCCCAGGGCGCTGTCTTTGTAACGCGACTTGAGATCACGGCGGATGAGGAGGTCGAGCAGCTGACGGTGCGCGAGGATCTCGCGGACGATGCCGAACGTGCCGCTGAAGACCTTGGAGGGCTGGCCTGCGACGACCATGGGCTCTGTCGCGAGACGCTGGAAGCGTTCCCCCGAGGTCGTGCTCGGTGTCGTGGTGGTCATGGGCGTGGACCCCTTCGTGGTCAAAACTGAAGCACTATATCCGGTCGACCTGTGCGGACCGGTCCAGTCCGGGATGACGGCTATTTGCCGTATCTGCTGGCTCGCATGGTGGCGAGACGGTTCTGGACCTTGTCGCGCAGCACCTGGAGACCGCCGCCGTCCGTCACGTAGTGGCGAGCGAGGGCGATGTCACGAACGACTCCGTGGCGTCGATTGGCGATCTCGTGGAACTTCTCCTCGCTCGACCGCGCCACCTTGCCCCGGAGCGCTCTGACCGTGGTGACCGGGGTGCTCTCCAGCGCGCGATCCGCGGCGACCTGAGGGTCGCGGCAGAACTCGACGAGCGGTTCGAGGGCTTTCTCCCATGTGAAGTCCTCGCGCACCCGTGACACGGCGGCGCGTGTGTCGGCCCGCACCTCGGGGTCGTAGAGCACGGCCTCGAGGGCATCGGCCAGGGCGTCGACGTCGCGCTCGGGCACGGCCACGCCCATGCCCTCGGCTCCTACGAGGTCTCCGAAACTGTCCCCACGAGTCGTCACGATGGGCAGGTTGGCCCACATGTAGTCGAGGATGCGCGTCCGGAAGGAGAAAGTCGTCTCGATGTGGTCGTAGTGGGTGCTGACACCGGCATCCGCTTCGAGGAGGTAATTCGACCGGTCGTCGAGTGCGACCCACTGTTCGTTGAAGAAGACGTTCTTGCCGGCGACGCCGAGCTCCGCCGCGAGCTCGCGCGTGCGGGCGACGATGGCCATCTCGGGGACGTCCGGATTCGGGTGGGCCACACCGAGGAAGAAGAGTCGCACGTCGGGGCGTCGTTCGGCCAAGACCGCGATCGCGCGGATCAGGGTGAGGGTGTCGAACCAGTTGTAGATCCCACCTCCCCAGATGACCACCTTGTCGTCCTCGCCGATGCCGGGGACCACGCCTCGGATCGCCTTGCGGGTGTGCGCCGGAGGAGTGGAATCCATGCCGAACGGGGCGATGGCGATCAGCTTCTCGAGGTTCTCGTCCGCGGCGTAGTTCTCCGGATTGATGCGCCCGAGGCCGGCGAGTTGGCCGAGCCAGAAGAGACGCTGGCGTTCGGAGGCGCAGAGGAAGAAGTCTGCTCGCAGGAGTTGCTCGTTGAGCACGTCGGTCGCCGAGGCGACCTGGTTCTTCCACTGGGCCAGCCCCCACTCGCGACCCTGTTCGAGCTGTTCGAGGTGCATGGGGTCGTAGAGGTCGGCGACCATGATCTTGTGCGACTTCTTGAGGGTCGTGAAGTGATGGAGGGCGTGACCCTGGAACACGATCACGTCAGCCCACTCTTCGTGGGCCTTCATCTCGTGCTCGTTCTGGAGGCGCACCCGGCTCACCTCGAAGCGGTCCGACTTGCGAGCGGCGACGTTCCAGGTGAGGAGCCGGACGTCGCTGTGCTCAGAGAGGGCTTCGCTGATCTTCCAGGCGCGCATGGCCGGGCCGGCCATCTTCTCGCCGATCGCGTCACCCGTGATGACCAGCACCTTGGTCCGCTGGGTGTGCTCCCGGATGTCGAAGGCATCGACGATCGATCGGAATCCCTCGAGGTAATAAGGGTCACCGAAGAGAGGCTTGAAGATGTCGCCGAAGAGGCGGAAGACGTCGGCGTCCGTCTTCGTGCGGCGAGCCTGGAGATCGTCCCTCGCGGCCTGGAGCTCGGGGAGTTCGGCGACGAACTGGTCGAGTGCGAACAGGCCGGCCATGGTGTCCTTCGACACGGGAGTGTCTCGGTCGAACTCGTCCGGGGCGCCCACGAACCGGCGGATGTCGAACATCTCGGAGTCGAGGCCGCTCTTCGCCACCGCCCGTCGTGCGAGCAGGGCGAGCGCTCCCGGCAAGAACTTGGCCAGGCTCTCGTCGGACAGGTTCTTGAAGAGCAACATCAACGCGTTGCGCTCGAGCAGGTACATCTCGCGGTGTTCGCCGAAGCTCTTCATCGAACCGTGGTGCTTGTGGAAGACGATCGACGAGGGGGCGAAGCGGACGCGATATCCGAGGATGTTGAGGCGCCACCCGAGATCGACGTCGTCGTAGAACATGAAGAGCTTCTCGTCGAAGCCGCCCACCTGCTCGAAGACGGCCTTGCGGACGAAGAGGGCGGAGCCGGTGCCGAAGAGGAGGTCCTTGGGTGTGTCGAACGACCCGTCGTCGACCTCGGTGACGCGGTCCTTGTACCCCATGCCGAACCACGTGAGGCTGCCCTGGACGAAGTCGATCGCCTTGCCGTCCCAGTCGAGGACCTTGCTGCCGACCGCTGCCACGCGGGGGCTCACGTTGAACTGGTCGAGCGCCTCTCGGACCCAGCCCGGGTGCGGTTTGGCGTCGTTGTTCAAGAACGCGACGAACTCGCCCTTGGCTTTCTTGGCGCCCAGGTTGCTGCCGCCCGTGAACCCGAGGTTGTCCTTCGACACCACGATCGTGACGTTGCTCCGGCCGCCGAGCTCGGCCTCGAGGCGTTGACGGCTGTCGTCGCCCGAGCCGTTCTCGACCACCACGATCTCGAGCTGGTCCTTCGGCCAGTCCACCTCGTTGAGACGTGCAACGCATTCGAGCGTGTCGTCCGTACCGCGGAAATTGACGATGACGACCGAGACGACGCTCGACGTGGAAACAGGCACGGTGGGTACTCCAAGGGACGGTGGGGCGGGCCGGAGGGCCCCGCGAGTGCGGTCCCACTATACGAGGGCGTCGCCGACAGCTCTCCTCCCGCTGTCACAATGATCGGATGGACGCATCCGTGATCGTGGTCAACTGGCGTCAACCCGAACTGACCGTGCGTTGTCTCCATTCGCTGATCGGCCAGGACTCCCAGTGGTCGTTCGAGGTCGTCCTGGTCGAGAACGAGGCGCGCCCTGGAGCCGTCGACATCTTCCGGCGGACGTTCCCCGATCTCGTCGTCGTCGAGGAGTCCACGAACGCCGGTTTCGCCGGCGGCGTTCGTCGAGGCATCGAGGCCTCGACCGGGGACGTCGTCGTCCTGCTGAACAACGACGCCGTCGCTGAACCGGGGTTCCTGGACGCCGGCCTCCGGGCGCTGAGCGACGGGGGGGAGACCGTGGCCGCGGCTTCGGCCACGGTGACCCTCGAAGGGCGCTTCGTCCCGTCGGGGTCCCGGGGCGGGCGTGCGCTCGTCGACGGGGAGGGGGTGGCCTGGCGGAGGTCCGACGACGCCGACGCCGTGACCTTGATGAACGGTACCGGGATCGAGCTCGGACCCGACGGGAACGGTCGTGACCGCGACTGGCTACGACCCGTCGACCTCGTCGCCGACCCTGGGGGTCGTCCTTTCGGCTTCTCCGGAGGGGCTGCCTTCCTGCGGCGATCGGCGTTGGCCGCCGTCGGCGGTTTCGACGAGTCGCTCTTCATGTATTACGAGGACCTCGACGTCTCGTGGAGGCTTCGTCTGGCGGGGCAGGAGATCGTCCACGCGGCCTCGGCCCGGGCTGTCCACCGGCACGCGGCCAGTTCGGACGACGCCGGTGTTCTCGTTCGCCGTCAGAGCATGAGGAACCGTCTTCTGGTGGTTCTCCGCAACGGATCCTGGGGATTCGTTCTCCGTGTCGTCCTGAGGACCCTCGCGCGCCTCCTGATCGATCTCGCGCGACCGGACACGGCTGTTCTGACCCGACGAGACTGGGCGGCGGTGTCGAGAGGGCTGGTGACCGCGTCACGCTCCGCCGTCGTGGCACGGCGGCGTTCGGGCGTCTCTCGCGCCGATCGCCTTCGGGTGGAGCGGTCGTTGTCCTCCTCGGATGCTGCCCCGTCTTCGGGGGACGTTGCCTGACGAACGGGGTACGTACAGCTAGAGTCTGAGAACTGGTCGGGCTTCGCATCCGACTCCCGCTCGATCGACGAGGCACGCCGCCAGGTAGCGGCGGAGGGAGACGCCTCGACCGCACGCCCCAGGGAGGCCGTCCGTGTCGAGAAGGTTCATCGCGATGGCAGCAGCCATCGCCGTCGCAGCAGGTCTGATGACCGGCCTGGCGTGGGGTTCGTCGTCCCCACCGGCCCAGGCGGTGTCCGGGGCCGACTTCGATCCCGGGAACATCATCTCGGATCAGACGTTCTTCAACGCGTCCGCGATGTCCGAAGCCCAGATCCAGGCGTTCCTGACCTCTCGCATCGGTAGCTGCACGAATGCCAACTGCCTGAGTGCCAAGAGGCTCGACACCTCGTCCCGGGGGGCGGACGCCATGTGCGGTGCGTACCAAGGGGCGTCCCAGGAGCCCGTCTCCCGCATCATCGCCAAGGTCGCCCAGGCCTGCGGGATCAATCCCCAGGTCCTCTTGGTGACGCTCCAGAAGGAGCAGAGCCTGGTCACGGGCTCCATCGCCAAGGGGCCGTCGGACGCACGACTCGAGCGAGCCATGGGTTATGCGTGCCCCGACAGTGCCAACGGGGGCTGCGATCCGTCGTTCGCGGGTGTCTACAACCAGCTCTACAAGGCGTCCTGGCAGTTCAAGCGTTACGCCAATCCAGCCGGGACGAGCAACTACTTCACCCAGTACGCCCCGGGTGGCAACCGCAACGTCCTGTACAACCCCAATGCCGCGTGCGGTTCGAAGAGCGTCTTCATCAAGAACCAGGCCACGGCGAACTTGTACTACTACACGCCTTACACGCCCAATGCCGCGGCGCTGGCGAACCTCAACGGATCGGGAGACGCCTGTTCCGCCTACGGCAACCGGAACTTCTGGGTCTACTTCAACGACTGGTTCGGCTCGCCGACCGGACCCACGAAACCGTTCGGCAGCATCGAGTCGCTCAGTGGCGGCGTGGGCAAGGTCACGGTGAGCGGCTGGGCCGCCGACCCGAGCACGTCCGCGTCGATCGCCGTCCACGTCTACGTGGGCGCTCAGGGCACGGCGATCCGAGCCGACGGATCGCGGCCCGACGTCGGTGCGGTCTACCCGGCTCTCGGCTCCGCCCACGGGTACTCCGCGAGCGTCGCGGCGTCCCCCGGAACGTGGGACGTGTGCGTCTACGCCATCGGTGTGGCCTCGGGGAACACCTCGTCCCTCGGATGCCGCTCGGTGACCGTGCTGCCGCCCAACCCGGTCGGTGTCGTCGACACCCTGGCCGCCGGGCCCGGTCAGATCGTCGTCTCGGGTTGGGCCCTCGACTACGACACGACGGCGTCGATTCCCGTGCACGTCTACGTGGACGGAAAGGGCACCGCACTCGTGGCGAACGAGAACCGGCCCGACATCGGTCGCAACTTCCCCGCGTACGGTGCAGCCCACGGGTTCTCCACCACCCTTGCGGCGACCCCGGGCGCACATGACGTCTGCATCTACGCGCTGAACGTCGGGGCGGGGAGCACGACCACGATGAGATGCTCCTCGGTGTCGGTTCCGTCCGGCTCTCCGATCGGCGTCGTCGACGCCGTCACGGCGTCCAGCGACTCCGTCACCGTGCGCGGTTGGGCGCTCGACCCGGACACAGCGGCGTCCATCCCGGTTCACGTGTACGTCGACGGGGTCGGACGGGCGATCACGGCCGACGCACCTCGAAGTGACATCGCGAGGTCGTTCCCCGCCTACGGAGCCGCCCACGGGTTCTCGACCACGGTTCCCGTCCGGAGCGGTTCGCACGAGATCTGCGTCTATGCGATCAACCAAGGGGCCGGGGCGACCGTCCTGATGCGCTGTCAGACCTTCGTCACGACCAACGCCCCACCGACCGCGAGCAACGAGTCCGTCGTCGGAGTGGCGGGTGGAGTGTCCGTCAAGGGATGGGCCTTCGACCCCGACGCCACCGCGGCGTCCATCCCGGTGCACGTCTACGTGGACGGCAAGGGCACGGCCCTCTCGGCCGACCAGCCCCGGCCTGACGTGAACCGGGTCTTCGGTGTCACGGGCTCGCACGGATACCAGGCCGTCGTCCCGGCTGCGTCCGGACCTCGTCAGGTGTGCGTCTACGCTCTCGACACGGCCGGAGGGACGAATCCGCAACTCTTCTGCGGGCAGGTCATCGTCCCCTGACCGGGTCGGCGCACACACGAAGGGCCAGGGCGATCAGCCCTGGCCCTTCGTCGTCTGCCCCGTGTCTGTGGTGTTCGGGCGAGGGGGGCGGCGAGGAATGTCTGGTCTCCCCGCTGCCTCACCGCGTCACGAGGTCGTGACTGGCCTCGTGGTTCTGCCGGCTTCGTCGACGAGAAGGGATGGACGAGCCAGGAACGTGCGGCGCGTCGCCTCGACGCCCACCCCGACGGCGACGACGAGGACCGCCGCCCACAACATCCACGTTCCCGGCGGCTGCCACTCCGGAGCTGCCAACATCTTCCGCCAGCCGTCCGGTGTTCCCACCACGTAACGACGGAGGTTCCAGAGGAACGAGTAGACGTGGAGCGCAGCCAGGAGACCGAGCACGGCGAACGCCAGTCGCCGTGCCCGCGGTTCGGCGAGACCGTTCGGGAAGGCGACGTCCAGGGCCACGCCGGCCGCCACGACGGTGACGGCGTAGAGCGCGAGGACGTAACGGGCCTGCCAGATGAAGCCGTAGTCGAAGGCCGTCGCGCCCTGGACGAGAGGAGGGACCAGCAAGAACGCCGCGAGCACGACGATGAGGGCCCGTCGACTCGGGCCACGACCGAAGAAGAGTCCTCCGACGACGGCCACGAACACGACCGAGGTCCAGAGGAACACCACCGTCGACGGCACCGGGGTGTCGAGCCAGCCGAAGAGTCCCACGTAGCCCTGGAAGTTCTCGTAGGTCTGGGTGACCATGATGTGGAACGCGGCGGGGAAGGGCGTGCCCGCACCCGGGTTCGGAACCGTGACGTCCAGGCTCTGGGTCGACGCGAGCCAGACGAGGCTGAAGGCCACGCCCAGGCCGATGCCGACGGTCCCGATCCAGAACGCCCGTGAACGGACCAACAGCCTGAGCACACGAAGGTCCGCGAGCGTGGCCACCACGATGACGAGGAGCCAGAGCAGTCCGATGCTCCGCGTGTTGGCGACCGCCACGGCGGCCAGCGCCACCATGACGACGCGGTGAGCCGGGATGCCCTCGTCGATCCGATCCGTGAGGAGGCGCAACCAGCAGAAGAGCATGACGGCCGACGCGATCTCCATGCCGTTCGGGTTTATGCCGGCCATGAGGAAGGTCACCATGGGTGTCGTCGCCGCCACGAAGGCGATGCCGACGAAGCTCGTGCGGCGAAGCTGCGTCAGGGCCACCACGGCGAGTGCGAGCAATGCGGCGCACAGGAGGACGCCGACGAGGCGCATGGCATAGAAGGCGCTCGCTCCGTCCAGCACGAGACTGGGCAGTCCGACGAATGCGTAGTAGACAGGGTTGTAGGAGCCTGCGGAGGTCGTGATCACGGTCGGAGACTCGCCGGAGGGGATCTCACCCTGGCACTCGACGGACACCGCAGGGTTGAAGGCGTAGCAGCGGACGTCGTAACTCTCGGCCACGTACTCGGGCACTTCGACGTTCGTCCAGCCGCCCTGATCGGTTCGTTCGCCGGTCCATTGTCCGCGGACGACGGCAGCGGCGTGGATCGCGTGGGCGGGCTCGTCCGGCACGGCCATGACGGGGCTGCCGAAGACCCAGCTCGTGCCGACCGCCGAAAGGATCAGAAAGGCGCCGACGAACACCTTCAGGGGATTTCGTCGGTGTGCCGCACGAGGCGGATTCGTCTGTCGGACCTCCGTGGAGGGCGCTTCGGTCGGGGCGCTGTGGGTCATGTGTGAGGGGACTTTCGGTCGCGATGCGTGGCGTTGTGCCGTGTCGATGGTAATGACTCGTCGTCGGCTCCCGGCGCACGCCGTGCCAGCGCTCCCGTAAGCTCGACCCTCGTGAGTGGCCCGGATCGAACGTCTCCCGCTGATGCTTCCTCTCCTTCCACCTCGGTTCTGCTGTCCGCCGCCCTGTCGACGTGGGGAATCGGCGTCCAGGGGCTGTCCCGTCTCGCCTACACCGTCGTGATCGGCGCTGCCTTCGGCACCGAAGCGCTCGGTCACGCGTCGACCCTGCTCTCGTTGTCGATCTTCGCCGCGCTGCTGTGGCCGACCGCCGCGGGCAACACCGCCTCGAGGTTCCTGGCGCTCGCGCTCAGGGGGCGGGTCGACGATCGGCGGCTCAATCGAGCTCTCGGTGCCACAGTCCTCGGATCGGGCACAGTGCTGGCGCTGGCATCCGTGCCGGTCGCCCTCGCCCTCGGCAACTCCCTCCCCGTCGCGCTCTCTTGCGCCTGGCTCGTGATCGGCTACGGGACGTACGCCTACACGCGGGGCGGGCAGCTGGGCAGGCACCGTACTGCGCGTGTCGCCCTCTGGGACACGCTGTCCGCCGCGCTCAGTCTCGGACTGCTGGTCGTCGTGATGGTGAGTGGACAGGGTGGTCTCGTCCTCGTGCCCCTCTCGATCGGCTACACCGTCTTCACGGTGGCGTCGTGGCCCAGGTCGATCCCGGTGCGTGAGGGCGGGATGCAGGTCGCTCCGGACGTCACCCGAGACGCCCTCGCATTCGCGGGGTGGAACGTCCTGGCGGGTGTGACCACGAACGGGTTGCTGCAACTGGCCATGATCACCGCCCAGGTCGTCGAGCCCGGAACGCGAGCCGGCATCTACGCGGCGGCGTTCACCCTGGCCACACCGGCATCCATGCTCGGTCAGGCCGTGAGCCAGATCGTCGTGCCGGCATTCGCGCACCGCGTCGGGGGAGCGACCCTCCGCCAGCGCGGGCCCCTCGCGCTGTTCGCCGGTTTCGCGGCGGTCGCGGCGATCGTCTTCGGAGCGGTCGCCTGGGCGGCGCCGTGGTACCTGCCGTTCTTCTATCCGGCCGAGGGTGCCGAGGCCGTCCCTCTGCTGCGTTTCCTCATGGTCGGTGTCTACGTCTTCTCGATCGGCCTGGTGCCCGCCGCCTTCCTCCTCGCGTCCGGCAGGTCACGCGCCGTCGCGCTGACGACCGTCTCCGGTTTCGTGATGGGCGTGGTCACGATGGCTGTGGCGGCGCCGACCTGGGGTGTCCAGGCAGGCAGCCTCGGCTTCCTGGTGGGCTCCACCATCAACCTCGTTGCCGCCGTCGTCCTGGCAAGCCGAGTTGCGGCGCCCGCGGCGGTCCAGGAGAGCCTCGCCACGACGCCGCCCGACGGCACGTCCGGGCATTGACCGGACGAGGCGGAGGGACGGCCCTGTGCTACCGTCGAGTCCTGTGAATTCGGGGAACGAAGAGACCATCAATCCTCACCGGATGTCTGTGGTGGTGCCCGTCTACCAGGGTCGCACCACACTCGGAGGGGTCCTCGACGAGCTCGCGCCTTTCTTCGACGTCCAGATCTCGGGCGGGGGCCACGCGTACGTCGTCGACGAGGTGCTCCTGGTCTTCGACAACGGTCCCGACGGGTCGGACGGAGAAATCCGACGACTCGCCGCGAAGTATCCTCAGGTCCGACCCGTCTGGCTGAGCCGCAACTACGGACAACACGCCGCGACACTTGCGGGCATGGCGTCGTCCGGCGGTGAATGGGTCGTGACCTTGGACGAAGACGGTCAGCACGATCCTGCGTTCATCCCGGACATGCTCGACACGGCGATGAGCCAGCAGGCCGCCCTCGTGTATTCGAGGGCCCGCAACGCCGCGCCCCACGGAGTGCTCCGCAACATGGCCTCGAAGCTCTCGAAGAGGGTCATCTCAGGCGTGTCGAGCGACCCGAACGTGACCGTCTACCAGAGCTATCGACTGGTTCTGGGGGACGTCGCGCGGGCAGTCTCGGCCTACGCGGGAACGGGTGTCTACCTCGACGTCGCACTCGGATGGATCACGGCACGCGTCGCCCAGTGCGACGTCGTGTTGCGGGAAGAGGGGGGCAGGCGCTCCGGGTACTCTCCTCGCAAGCTCCTGTCCCATTTCTGGCGCATGTTCCTCACCTCCGGTACCAAGGGGTTGAGACTCGTCAGCATCGTCGGCGCAGCCTTGGCCCTCGTCGGCGCCGTCTTCGCGGTCTTCGTCCTGATCGCGAGGCTCTTCGACCTCATCGTCGAGCCCGGATGGGCGTCCTTGATGATCGTCCTGCTCGTGGCGAGCGGGGCCGTGCTGTTCTTCCTCGGCATCGTGGCCGAGTACATCGGCGTCGCCGTGAACAGTGCCATGGGGCGCCCGGCATACGTCATCTTGAACGACATCGCCGCCGGGCCCCTCGGCCGACAAGCGGCATCCGACCGTCCGACCTCCGCACGGTGACCGTCGGGTCGAGCACGACGGCGACACAGGTCGGGAGTGTCGTCGTCGGAGCCCGAGGGTTGCTCGGATCGGCCGTCGTCAGAGCGATCCGGGCGAGCGAGCACTTCATGCTCGACGACGCACCGCGGGTCCGGTGGGGTTCTCCGGTCGCCGCCACGGAGGACCTCTCAGTGATCGCCTCGGCCCTGGCCGAGCGAAGCGGGCCGTGGGCGGTCTTCTGGTGCGCGGGTGCCGGGGTCAACGGCATGGACCGCGCAGCTGCCGACCAGGAGGTCGCGCAGTTCGAGGCATTCTTGTCGCGGCTCGCCGCTGTACCGCACAAAGGAGACGGCGTCGTCTTCCTCGCGTCCTCGGCGGGCGGGGTCTTCGCCGGGTCGACCGGTGCACCCTTCTCGGAGGCGTCACCAGCCGTTCCCCTCGGGGAGTACGGCCGGACGAAACTGCGACTCGAGGCGGCCCTCGACACGCTGGACGGGCACGGATCGATCACGTCGGTGGTCGGCCGGTTCTCGAACATCTACGGCCCCGGTCAAGATCTCGACAAGCAGCAGGGCCTGATCTCACACCTGTGCCGCAGTACCCTCCACCGGCGGCCCATGTCGATCTTCGTGCCTCTGGACACGCTCCGGGACTACGTCTTCGTGGACGACGCCGCTCGGATGGCCCTCGCCGTGGTCCGGGCGCACCGGTCGTCGTCGGCACGCTCCGGACTGCACGTTCTGGCGAGCGGGTCGGCGACCACCGTCGCCACCGTCATCACCAGCGTCGCCGCCGTCGCCGGGAGCAAGCCGTTGATCGTCCAGGGCGTTTCCCCCTTGACGTCCATGCAGACTCACGACCTGCGCCTCGTTCCGTCACCCGTCGCGCTCCGCGCATCGGAGGAGACCCCACTCGCCGTGGGGATCGGCGCGACATGGCGAGACATGTTCGCTCAGTTCGTCGGCGCACGGCGAGGGTGATCACGGGCGACCGTGACCAGTGCCTGACCGAGCCCCGGGGTTCTTCGTCGTCAGGCAACCGGGGCGCGGAAGACCCAGAACCGCTGGAGGACATAGCTGATCACCGCGCCGCTCACGAGGGCCATGCCCTCTTGCGCGATCAGCGGGAAGCCCAGTGCGCCTCCGACGCCGGCCAGAGCCGTGCTCACCGTGGCGCTCGGAACCTGGCTGATGGAGATCTTGATCAGACCTGTCCAGGTCAGAGGGCGTCGCCACACGAGCCGCGCCTGGGTCACGTAGCCGATCGGGATGCAGATGACCCAACCGACGAGGACGAGAAACCATCCCGGCGTTCCTCCCGCCATCGCGCCGAGACCGAGCACGACGCCGGCATGGAGCAGGCTGTTCCCGCCACCGACCAGGCCGAAGCGGAGAAGGGTGCGCAGGTGTTCGGATCGGGTCGGGGTCATGCTCTGTCCCCGGAGTCGACTCGGTCTGCGCCGAGGGGACGCCGTCGACGGCGGATGACCTCGACGCCGACCGACATGGTGAGCAACAGCGCGAGGCCGCCCCAGAACGCGACGAAGGATGCCGTCTGTCCCGGGATTCCGTAGTCGAGCGAGAGCGTCCAGTCGCCGGCCGGGACCTCGAGTCGCAGGCCGGCGTTGTCGGCCTCGCGGACCGGGAGGTCCTGGCAGTCCTTTCCCGCGTCGCTGGGGCAGAGGCTCGCCTTCCACCCTGGGTAGAAGGCCTCGTTCGCGACGAGGGTCGTGGTGTCCGACGTCGACACGCGGTACCGCAAGGACCCCGTCGAGTAGCCGTCCGGAGTCACCTCGACACCCGTGCCACACGATCCTGAGTCGGCACAGGCGTCCATCTGCCCGGTCGTGGGGAACCGAGAGTCGGACTCACGGATCAGCACGCCCGGGGCTGACCAGAAGGCGAGTGCCTCTCGGCGCTCGTCGCCGTCGAACAGGTCGTCGTTGATCTGCTCGAAGGGGCCGCTTCCCTTGAGGTTGACGTAGCCCATCACGGCGGCCTCGCCCGTGTAGAAACTGCGTCCCCAGGTGGTCGAGAGGGCTTCCGCGGGTTGTGCGACGTCGTCCGGTGCCAACCGCGCCGGCCTCTGAGCGGCGTCCGGGTCGATGGCCGGATACGAGGCCATGAGGTCGGAGACGCTCGACCCGAACGACAGTTGTTCGACTGCTGCCCTGTCGGATGTCCAGGGCTGGGGGGTCGCGAGGGCAGCGGTGAGGCCTGATCCGGCAGCGACGGCGATCAGGACGGCCCCGAGAGCACCGGCAGCGCGGGGCCGGACCACGATTCCCCAGACGGCCACCACCGAGACGGCGAGGAACGTCAGCTGGGTGACGGATCCGAGCCGGTCGTAATCGCCCACGACGGCGACGACCGCGAAGACGATGCAGACGAGCACGCCGAGAGCCGCGGCGCCGAGCACACGCCGTTTCGGAAGGGCCGGCAGCGCACCGTCCGGGCGGCCACGCTGCGTCAACCGGTCGATCACCGACACGGCGGTCAGCACGAGCCCGAGGAGCAGCAAGGGCTTGAAGTCCGACATGGTGAACCGGCTCAGCGACATGCCCGGCAGGGATCGAACCGCTTCGTGCCAGGGCCAGATCGGGAGGCCGAGAGCCGCTGCGGCGACGGCGAGTGCGATGAACGGCGTCGTACGACGTGTCAACACGACGACGAAGGGAAGGAGTGCGAACACCGGCGCCGCGAGGAAGAACGAGCGCATCGTGATGTCGTTCAGCAGGGTGTCGTTCCCGTAGGGATACAAGAAGGCGCCCACCATGCGCAGCGGGAACGCGCTCGCGTCGTCGTTCGAGGGGGACCCCGCACCCCTGGTCAGGTACAGCGGGAGGAACCGGAGCAGGCACATGGCGCCGGCGCCCACGGCCGTGATCGCCAGGGGGACGAGGTAGTCCTTGAGTCGTGGACGACGGGTGAGCTGGGTGACGGCCACGTAGACGGCGCCCACGTACACCAGGGCGACGAGTATGCCGGGGTAGGACGACAGGCACCCCTGCCAGAGGATGACGCCCGCCGCGATCCATCGCCACCACCGATCCCACCGCCACGAGCCACCGATGACCAGGATGATCCAGGGCATCCACGCGTAGGCCCGGTTGATGTCCAGGTGGGTGGCGTTGCTGTAGAAGCCGGCCGCGAAGAACCAGACGGTGAGGCCCAGCAGGGCCGGGACGAAGGACACCCGGAAGGAGCGCAGCAGGACGAACGCGCCCAGGGCTCCGAAGGCGACGTGGAGGGCCGAGAGGACGGCCGACGCGTGGATGGTCAGAGGGGTGACGGCCGTGAGGAGGCCTACGGGGAGATACCACGAGCTGTTCTGCGCGTCGAGCAGTGCCGGGTAGCCACCCCAGGCGTAGGGCATCCACTGGGGTGGCGAGAACAGGCCGCCGTCGCGCCACCAGGCCCAGGCCTCGGTGTTGTACTGGTTGTAGAAGTCCCATTGGGGAGCCGTGGCGCCCGAGAGCCAACCGGAGAACGTGACGAGTTCGAGGACGACCAGGAGGACCGCCACCGTCAGCCACCGGACCACACGAGGCGAGACCGGCAAGACGGGCCACGATCGACGTCGACCGGAACGGTCCGTGCCTCCCGTCGTGCTCGCGTTCGGTCCGAGGACCGTCGTGTCCGACCCGCTCATACGAGACGCCTGGCGACGGCCCAGTAGGCGCGCATCGCGCCTTGGAGTACACCGGCACCCCGCGGGAGGGGAAAGACCTGCTGGTCGAGGTTCGCCGTCAACAGGTGGAGCAGGTCGCGGTCGCCGACCCGACGCGTGGACTGGATGTGTGCTCGTCGAGCCCTGATCCAATCGGAGTTCTCGCGGAGCCAGGTGTGGGCTCGGCGCTTCTCGGCCGACCAACCCTGCGCTCGGGCCACGACGGACATCGCGACGTCGAGCGCCGTCACCGGAATCCACGTCGCGGCTCGAAGGCGACGACCGTAGGCCGTTCGGAGGAAGACCTGGCGGTTCTTCTCTAGCAGGTACATCTTGAGGGCGTTGCGGCTGAACTCGTAGTGGTGCACGACCACGGCGTCGGGGACGTAGACCACGCGCAGTCCTGCCTGCCAGGTCCGCCAGCTCAGGTCGACGTCCTCGTGGTAGGCGAAGTACTCGTCGGCGAAGCCCCCGAGTTGCTGCCAGAGGTCACGCGACAACACGAGACCGGCCCCGGAGGCCGAGGCGACGTCCGCCTCGACGGCGTGGGACGACGCGGGCTCTCCCAGGCCTCCCGCCCAGCTCAGGCCGACGACGTGCAAGGGGTTGCCGGCACTGTTCATGGTGGAAGGGTCGCTCGCCAGGCGGATGCTGCCGCTGGCGATGCCGACCCCGGGGCGTGACGCGACGGTCACGAGTCGCGCGAGGGCGTCTGGTGCCACTTCGGCGTCGCTGTTCACGAGGGCCAGCCAGTCGCCACGGGCCGACCGCGCACCATGGTTCACCCCTCCGGCGAAACCGAGGTTCTCGTCGGGGGTCACCACGAGGAGGCGCGGGTCGCCCGGCAGCGTCCGGACGGCGTCCGAGGTGCATCCGTTGTCGACCAGGACGAGATCGACGTCGACCCCCACCGATGCGAGCACCGCCTCCACGGCGGAGCCGAGGAAGGCCTCGTCGCCGAAGGCCAGCATGACGACGGAGACGCGCGGGGAGATGCTCACGCGTCGACGTCCCGGATCGGTGCCTGCGTCGACGCCTCGAGTCGTGCCAGACGTTCGTCGTGCAGCGCGACGTTCTCGGCGAGGGTGCGCGTCTTCTCCTCGAGGACGGTGAGTTCTGCGCTGCTCTGAACCGACACGAGGAAGAGGATGATCGTGCTGAGGAAGAAGCCGAGGTTGGTCGGCGCCGTGATGCCGAGGGCGGTGGCCGTTCCGGTCAGGATGCCCGGGAAGACGGCGACGACCAGGGCCAGGACCCCGGCGAAGATCCACCAGAGAGCGTGCCGCTCGCGCACCCGTCGCCGTCGGAGCATCTCGAAGACGATGACGAGGACGAGGATCGCGGAGACGATGCCGAAGACGTAGGTGGTGACGCTCATGCGGTGGGTGCCTCGATGCTCAGGGCCAAGGGCGGACGCCACAACGCGATGACGAGGGCGAGGGCGGCACGGCCGAGGTAGACGGCCGCCTTGGCGGGGTTGTGGGACGGGGTGCCGCCCGCCCGCGGACGCATGGACACGGGGACCTGCGTGATCGTGCACCCCGCCCGTGCCGCGAGGACGAGCGACTCGACGGTGTCGCCCAGGTACTCGGCGGGGTAGTGCTGGGCGAAGATCGCGATGGCTCGCGGTCCTGCGCCTCGGAAGCCCGACGTCGTGTCGGTCAGGGGAGTGCGGGCGATGCGGCCGATCACCGACGCCAGGACGACCATCGCCCACCTGCGGGGCCCCTTGACCTCGTAGTCGCCCTCGCCGGCGAATCGTGCACCGATGGCGACGTCGACGGTCTCGAGGGCTGCGAGGATCGACGGGACTCCGGACGGATCGTGCTGACCGTCGGAGTCGACCTGGACGACGTAGCGGTACCCGTGCTGCTGGGCGTACTTGAAGCCGGTGCGCATCGCGCCGCCGACCCCCAGGTTGAACGGCAGGTCGAGCACGATGGCGCCGGCCGACCGCGCCCGGAGGACGGTCTCGTCGCGTGAGCCGTCGTTGACGACGAGCACGGCCACGCCGGGGAGTTTCTCGAACACCTCGGCCACCACCGAGGCCACGACGGCCTCCTCGTTGTACGCGGGCATGACGATGAGAGTCTGCGCCAGGGCCGATGACATGGACTCGATGATAGCAATGCCCCCGCCTGCAGCCGGGGACGCCAGGGTTCGGGCGTCGCGTTCTGCGGTCTAGAGTCGTCGGGACGGTCGACCAGAGCCCACCAGACGCCAGTTCGTCGCAATCGGAAGCGCCGCATGACGATCCCCGTGCCTGACGCCGCGAGCTACCCCGGTGAGTCTCTCGACGATGACGCGGCCCCGAACGTCCCGGCGAGGACGGCGTGGCTCGATCGGACCGTCGCGGCGTGCCTCGTCGTCGTCACCGTGGTCCTCGGCTGGAACAGGTTGACGCCCCTCGTCAGGCGGACGGCATGGGCCGAGGACGCCGGGCTCTTCCTCGTCCAGCGTCTGGATCGGGGACCCTTCGCCACGCTCCTCTTGCCTTACGACGGATATCTCCACCTCGTTCCGCGGATCGTCGTGGACCTCATCGTGGCCGTCGCGACCGACGAGGACCAGTTCGCGCTCGGCATGACGATCGCGAGCCTCACCGTCGTCGGTCTCGTCGCTGCTCTGGTCTTCCTCTTCAGCGCGTCCTTCGTCACGAGCAGGGTCATGCGGGCTGCCCTCGCACTCGTTCCCGTGCTGGCGCCGATGGCTGCCCTCGAGGCCCTGGGCAACGCGGCCAACCTGCACTGGTTCCTCCTCTACCTGCTGCCGTTCGCAGTCATCTGGAGGCCGCGTCGGATGCCCGGGCACGTCGTCCAGGTGATCGTGATCGTCGTCGTCGTGCTGAGCGAGGTGCAGTCGGTCATCTTCCTGCCGCTGGTGCTCCTCGTGGTGCTCCGGCGCGTGACCCGATCGGGAGCCGCTGCCCTCGTCCTGGCGTGCGTCGCCCAACTCGCCTCCGTCGTGGCGAGTCCACGCGTCCGCGGGGACGCACCCCTCCCCGAAGTCGTCAACGCGGCCGTCGGCTTCGTCGCGGAGCCCGTGATGGGTTCCTGGGTCTCACCGGGACGCGCCGCCGACCTCCTGACCGGGCCGCACGGGGTAGCGGTGGCCCTCGCCGCCACGGCCCCGTTCGTCATCGCCCTGGGTGCCGGTCTCGCGCGTCGGGGAGGCGCCCGGAACCTCCTTATCGCCGTGCTCGTGTACGGCGTCGTGGCGGTCTGGGTGACCGATGTCTACGCGAACCCGACCGTGACGATCGATTTCGTCAGTCGAGGCATGGGGCTGACCCGCGACATGGGGTACGTACGCTATGCCCTGGTGCCGTCGATGTTCCTCATCGCGCTGCTCGCGACGGGCATCGACCGACTCGCGGCGTCGAGATACCTCGTCTCCCGAGGGGGAGCGGTGCTCCTGGTGGTGCTCTTGGTCGTGGCTCTGACGCGACAGTTCGAGCCCTATTCCTACACTCGCATCTCGGGACCCGACTGGGCCGCCTCGGTGGCGACGGCCAGGGTGGCCTGCGAGGCGAACCCGGAAGGGGTCGTGCGCGTCGCCTCGGCACCGGCCGGGTGGGGCCTCGACGTCGCCTGTTCCGACCTCGACGGCGACGGCTTCGGCCGGTAGCCGCATCATCACGGTCGTCGCCGGAACGGTCTCCGTGCCGTCTAGGCTGAACGCGTTGTCACCAGAAAGGCAAGAATGAGTCACCACTCCGGCGCCGGCGCCCTCGTCGTCCTCCCCACCTACGACGAGGTCGAGAACCTCCCGATCATCCTGGGTCGACTCTTCGCCGCCGTTCCCGAGGTCCACGTCCTCGTGGTCGACGACGGCAGCCCGGACGGCACCGGCGAGCTCGCCGAGACGATGGCCGCGGACGACGAGCGCATCCACGTGGCACACCGCACCGGCAAGCTCGGGCTCGGCTCCGCCTACGTCATGGGCTTCGGCTGGGGCCTCGAGCGCGATTACGACGTCGTCATCGAGATGGACGCCGACGGTTCGCACCCGCCCGAGAAGCTGCCCGAGATGATCTCGCTCGTCAGCGCGGCCGGTACGTCCGCCCCGAGCCTCGCGATCGGCTCGCGGTGGGTCCCGGGCGGTTCGGTCGTCAACTGGCCGGTCTCCCGCCAGGTCCTCAGCCGCGGCGGCAACCTCTACGCGCGTCTCGCCCTCGGCCTCCAGCTCAAGGACGTCACGGCCGGGTTCCGCGCCTACACCCGCCAGGCCCTCGAGGCGATGGACCTCACCGGCATCGACTCGAAGGGCTACTGCTTCCAGGTCGACATGACGCTCCGCGTCCTCGACGCCGGCGGCCGGGTCGTCGAGGTACCCATCGAGTTCCGCGAACGCGAGCTCGGCGAGTCCAAGATGAGCCAGGCCATCGTCGTCGAGGCCATGCTCCGGGTGACGAAGTGGGGTGTCCAGCGCCGCCTGCAGACCCTGCTGGGCAAGCGCCCCGGGCCCCGCTGGGTCGTCGAGGACTGACCCCGACCGGGGCACCGGAGCCGTTCGCGGTCGGCGTCGGGGTGACCGACCCGACCCGCGCCTCCTACCGGCCGGCCGCCTGCGGCAACCGTGAGCGCCAGGACCGCTTGCGGGCCGCGATCGTCGCGATGGCGACGAAGGTCATGAGGGTGCCCTCGAAGAGCACGAAGCTCTCGGCGACGGCCGTCACCCCGATCAGCACCAGCACGAGAGCCGGCCAGACGTAGGCAACGATCGGGTGGCCCGAGGCCGTGATCCAGCTGCGCACGAACGCGAGGGTGCCGGCCACGACGAGCAGCAGGCCCCCCACGAGGCCCAGTTGCAACCAGATGTCGAAGAACGCGTTCAGGCCCGTCTCGTGTGGCCGGCCGTTCGGGGCGATGATCGTCGAGTAGGGGAAGATCTCGGTCGGCCACTGCCCGACGAAGCCCCAGCCGACGATGTCGTGTACCGCGGCCAGTTCGCGGATGCGAGCCCAGAGCAGTGACCGGACCGACAGGTCGTTCGTGGCGTCGACGGCATCGAGGAGGCGCGAGCGGCCCGCATAGGCCAGCGCGCCCCCCAGCACCACGATCACCGCGAAGACCGACTGCATGAGCGACCGTCTCGACTCGGGGGCCCGCCGCAGCGCGTCGAGCGCCACGCCCGCCACGACGAGGACGATGACCGCGATCGCCGTCGCGGGGGAGCGGGCGAAGCCGAGCGCCGTGAGGGCGAGCACGCCCGAGGCCACGGCCTGACGTCGCGGGACGGACCGGGTGAGGAACTCGACGGCGAAGGTGATGACGGCGAGCGTCGCCAGGAACCCCAGGTAGTTGCGGGTGCCCGAGATGCCCTGGATGGGCCCGCCCGCGGCGAGGTTGCCCTGGATGCCCAGGAACGCGATCGGCTGGTCGATGAGCAGCCCGCTCAGCACCTCGAGGGAGAGTGAGACGACGAGCAGGATGCGCAGAGCGTCGCCGAAGGCCCGCACGACCTGGACCAGGTCGCGTCCCAGGGCGAGGTAGAGCCCCAGGGCGCCGAACCCGACGGCGTAGGCGACTCCGCCGACGGTGACCCAGGTGTAGTCGCTCCAGAAGACGCTGAGGCCCATGAACCCGAAGAGGGCGATCAGTGACACGGGCAGGATGCCGTGCCACTCGATGTGGTGCCGACCGCCGACGAGCGAGAGGGCCGCGAGGACGACGAGGGTGCCGAGGACGGCGAGCGAGCCCGGCCACCCCATCAAGGCCCGGACCGTCTGGGTCGAGAACGCGTAGAGCACGATGGCGACCGAGAGGGCCTGCGAGAAGTGCCCGCCGGCCGAGAAACCGATCCAGGCCGAGAGGTACCGGCGCAGGGGATCGCGGCTGTGGTCGAACCCGTGGCCGTGGCCGGAGGTCACCGGTCGTGGCCCGTCCAGCCGAAGGGATCGCGGCGCGTCACGAGCACGACGACCACGAACGTGGCCCAGCCCCACTCGACGATCAGCCGGGACTCGGTCACGCCGTGGACGAGCAGAGCCGTCACGAGCAGCAGCGGCAGGAGGTCGAGGGCCGACCACGGGGCCGCGACCTCGCGCGAGAGCATGCGCCGGTCGACGGCCCACCACCACGATCTCAGGACGACGCCGACGATCGTGAGCCCGAACAACGCGAGGCCGATCCAGCCCAGCTGGAACCAGACGTCGAGGTACGCGTCGTGCGCCTGCAGGTACACGACGCCGTTGCGCTCGGCGAGGTCGCTGAACGGTTCGACGAACGGGAACCAGTAGCTGACCCAACCCCAGCCCACGACGGGGTGTTCGACGCCGAGGTCGTAGACGGCCGACCAGATGTCCGTGCGGCCCGTCAGGTCGCCGCTCTTGCCGAGCACCGCGAGGAGGGGGCCGCGGGCGAACACGGCGACGGCGACACCCACGACGACGACGAACGCTGCCTCACCGAAGACGGGGGCGCGGCGACCGGGCTCGCGACGGCGGGTCGCCAGCACCAGCAGCAGGACGAGGCCGACGGCGACCGCGACCACCGCGACCGTCGCCGACCGGGTCAGCGCGAGCGCCAGCAGCGCGGCGGCGAGCCCGACGACCGTCGAGCCGCGGGTGATCGACCGGTCCGCCGCCTGGACGGCCGTGACGATGAGGGCGAGCAAGGCGATGATCGCCAGGATGTTGCTGTTGCCCTGCAGTCCCTGGATGCGTCCGCCCTCGAACAACACGTCGCGCGACCAGAACCACGCCGCAGGCCGCCCCGTGCAGTCCAGGTAGACCGGGCAGACCGGCTGCCGGACGAACAGCCCGACGACGACCTCGAACAGCAAGGAGGCCACGACGTGGATGCGCAGCGCTCGTCCGAGAGCGGCCACGATGGCCGGCCACGGGGCGACGACGGTGATCGCCAGGGCGCCCACGCTCGTCATCAACGTGAGGACGATGCCGATCGCCGACCCGGCCGGGTACTGGGACCACGCGATCGAGGCGACGGCGAAGACCAGGAAGAGGACGAGGAGGCGCGGGAGGGTCCGCACCCGGGGTGGGTGCCGCACGACGAGGACGACCGCCGCGACCACCATCGCGACGCAGGTCGCCCCCCAGCCCCACCAGCCGGTGCCGTTGCGCAGGACGTCGCCGCCGAAGAGCACGAGGAACGCGAGCGTCGCGAACGTCGTGGCTCCGCGTGCCGGCGCCGTTCGGGCGGGGCGCGCGGGCAGCGTCGAGGTCATGGGCACCAGGCTAGACGACGGGGGAGGCGCGGCGGGGCGACCGGGGGCCACCCCGCCCGTCGGATCAGACGAAGGCTGCCTGGCCCGTGATGCTGCGGCCCACGATGAGGGTGTTCATCTCGCGGGTGCCCTCGTAGCTGTAGAGCGCCTCGGCGTCGGCGAAGAACCGGGCCACGTCGTAGTCGAGCACGATGCCGTTCCCGCCCATGACCTCGCGGGCGTACCCGACCGTCTCGCGCATGCGCGCCGTGGTGAACGCCTTGGCGAGCGAGGCGTGCTCGTCGCGCTGGGTGCCCTCGTCGAGCATCTGAGAGCAGCGCACCACCATGCCGATCGACGCGGTGATGTTGCCAATGCACTTGACCAGCAGGTCCTGGATCAGCTGGTGCTTGGCGATCGGCTTGCCGAACTGCACGCGCTCGTTGGCGTACGCCAGGGCGGCCTCGTACGCGCCGATGGAGTTGCCCACGGCCGCCCAGGCGACCTCGGCCCGCGTGAGGCGCAGCACGGCCGCCGTGCTGCGGAACGAGTCGGCCTGTTGAAGCCGGTTGCGCTCGGGCACGCGGACGTCCTCGAGGGTGATGTCGGCGTTCTGGACGATGCGGAGGCTCTGCTTGTCCTCGATCTTGGTCGCCGTGTAGCCCCCGGTGTCGGTGGGGACGATGAAGCCCTTGACCTGGCCGTCCTCGGCGCTCTTGGCCCAGATGATCGTGATGTCGCTGAACGTGGCGTTGCCGATCCACCGCTTGGAGCCGTTCAGCACCCAGTCGTCGCCGTCACGCGTGGCGATCGTGCGGAGGCCCTGGGCCGAGTCGGACCCCGACAACGGCTCGGTCAGGCCGAAGGCGCCCACCAGGTCGCCGCTCGCCATGCGGGGCAGCCACTCGGCGCGCTGCTCGGGCGAACCACCGACGCCGATCGAGCCCATGGCGAGGCCGTTCTGCACGCCGACGAAGGTCGCCACGGACGCGTCGACACGGGCGAGCTCGAGGGCGACCCAGCCGCGGAAGACGGCGGAGTTCTCGAACGGGCGCGTCTCTTCCCACGGCATGCCGAACAGGCCGAGGCCGGCGAGGCCCTTGACGATCTCGTGCGGGAAGGTCGCGTCCGCCCAGTGGCGGTTCACGCCGGGCTTGACCTCGGTCTCGAGGTAGCGGCGCAGGTCGGCCAGCACACCCTTCTCGCGGTCGGAGAGCAGGTCTTCGTAGCCGTAGAAGTCGCTGACGAGAGAGGTGAACGAGGTGAGGGTCGCTGATGACATCCGTGCTCCATTGCTTCGTGTCGGGACGACAGGAGCCTAGGCAGCGCTCCGGCCGTGACCAAGGGATTGGTAGCTTTGGTCAACGCCCCGGCGTCGTCGACCGTACGGCTTTGTAGGGGGCGACCAAGCACGACCTCGACAAGCAGGTAAAGCCATGTTCCTCGCCATCACCAACACGCCCCGCGACTACGCCTGGGGTTCGACGACGGCCATCGCCGACCTGCTCGGTCGTCGACCGAGCGGCCGCCCCGAGGCCGAGCTCTGGCTGGGCGCGCACCCGGGCTCGCCGAGCGTCGTGGTGGCCCCGGCGGTGGTGGGCGGTGCCGACACCCTCGCCGACTGGTTCGCCGCGGAGCCGGGCCGGGCCCTCGGTCGCGACCGGGACCACCTGCCGTTCCTGCTCAAGCTGCTCGCGGCCGACGGACCGCTGTCGATCCAGGCGCACCCGACCCCCGAGCAGGCCCGCGAGGGGTTCGCTCGCGAGGACGCCGCCGGCGTCCCGCTCGACGCCCCCGAGCGCAACTACAAGGACTCCTCCGCCAAGCCCGAGATCATCGTGGCCCTGAGCGACACCTTCGACGCCCTCTGCGGGTTCCGCGAGCCGACCGAGACCCTGGCCGACGTCGACCTGCTCGACGACGGCTCGGGGCGCCTCGACCGGCTCCGTCACCACCTGGGCGAGTCCCTCCGCTCGACCCTCGCGTTCCTCTTCCGGGCCGACGACGAGTCGGCCGCGACCATCGCCGCGGTCAGCGAGCTCGCCGCCGCCCACCGGGCCGAGGGCGCCAGCGTCGCGACGGTCGTCGACCTGGCCGAGCGCTACCCGGGCGACCCCGGCGTCGTGCTCTCGCTGTTGCTCAACCGGGTGACGCTGCGGGCCGGCGAGGCCCTGTTCCTGCCCGCCGGCAACGTGCACGCCTACCTGGGTGGCTTCGGCGTCGAGCTCATGGCCCCGTCCGACAACGTTCTGCGTGGCGGGTTGACGCCGAAGCACGTCGACGTCCCCGAACTGCTGAAGGTCCTCGACTTCGAACCCCTGCCGGTGCCTCGCCTCGAGCCCGTCCCGGTCGCCCGTGGGGTCGAGCGCTTCGCCCCCGGCGGCACGGCCTTCGCCCTGTTGCGGGTCGACGCCTCGGGACCCGGGGCCGTCGTCGAGATCGGCGGTCCGAGCATCGTGCTGGTCACCGACGGCGAGGTCCACGTCAAGGGGCAGGACGGCACCATCCGGCTCGGCCGTGGCGAATCCGCGTTCGTCACGCCCGACGAGGTCCGGCTCGCGATGACCGGCGACGGGACCGCGTACGTGGCCACGCCGGCCTGAGTCGGGGGCGGGGCCGCCGACCGCCCCGCGCGGCCCGTGCCGGGCGGGCCACCACCCGTCGGGCACCCGGTAGGTTGGCCCCATGTCATGGTTGGTCACCGGCGGTGCCGGGTACATCGGTTCTCACGTCGTCCGCGAGTTCACGGGGGCGGGCATCGACGCGGTGGTGCTCGACGACCTCTCGTCAGGCCTCGAGGGGTTCGTGCCCGCCGGCGTTCCGTTCGTCCGGGGTTCGATCCTCGACCGCGAGCTGATAGAGCAGACCATCGACCGTCACGGCGTCACGGGCGTCGTCCACGTCGCGGGATACAAGTACGCCGGGGTCTCGGTCCAGCGTCCGCTGCACACCTACGACCAGAACGTCACCGGGACGGCCCGCCTCCTCGAGGCCATGTCGAGCCGCGGCGTGGACCGCATCGTGTTCTCGTCGAGCGCTGCCGTCTACGGCACGCCGCCGACCGAACTCGTCACCGAGGACACGCCCAAGGCGCCCGCGTCCCCGTACGGCGAGAGCAAGCTGATCGGCGAGTGGCTGCTGCGCGACCAGGCCGTGGCCGAGGGGCTGCGCCACACGAGCCTGCGCTACTTCAACGTCGTGGGCTCGGGCCGACCCGACCTCTGGGACGCCAGCCCGCACAACCTCTTCCCGCTCGTGTTCGCGGCTCTCGCCGAGGGACGCGTCCCGCGGATCAACGGCGACGACTACGACACCCCCGACGGCACCTGCGTCCGGGACTACGTCCACGTCGCCGACCTGGCGGTCTCGCACGTCGCCGCGGCTCGGCGACTGGACGCCGGCGCGCCCGTCGAGCCCGCCTACAACCTCGGTTCGGGCGGGGGAGTCTCCGTCGCCGAGATCATGGCCGCGATGCGCGAGGGCACCGGCATCGACTTCACCCCCGAGATCGCTCCGCGTCGCCCCGGCGACCCCGACCGCATCGTCGCGGACGGCAGCCTGGCCGCGCGCGACCTCGACTGGGAGATGCGGCACACGCTGCTCGAGATGGTCACGAGCGCCTGGCAGGCCGCGCCTCGCGGCTGACGCACGACTCCGCGCACGACATCACCCGTTCCTGCCGAAACGTCCCCCGACACGCCGGGGCCCCCTTGCCCCTGATCGGGGGGTGGAGGGTTTATTGGCCCTCGACTTGACGGATGGGTAATGACACCGGTGTAATTACCTTGTCGCGTACATTCACGGGCGATCGACACGAGGGGAGATGCGCTGTGGGCATCCACGAGAACCGCGCCGGCGTCCCGGACGACTGGCACGTCGACCCGATCCAGCTGGGCGTCCCCGGCGTCGGATCGTCGGCGTCGCGAACCACCGTCGCCGACGACGAGAACCAGCTGGCCTGGCAGGCGGACTCGCTCTGCGCCCAGACCGACCCCGAGGCCTTCTTCCCCGAGAAGGGCGGCTCCACGCGGGACGCCAAGAAGATCTGCGCCTCCTGCGACGTCCGGGCCCAGTGCCTCGAGTACGCCCTGCAGAACGACGAGCGGTTCGGCATCTGGGGCGGGCTGTCCGAGCGCGAGCGTCGCAAGCTCCGCAAGCGGGCCTGACCCGCGCCTCCTCGGCTCTCGACGGCATCGACCCCTCCGGGTCGGTGCCGTTTCGTCGTCCCGGGCCCGGGTCGAGAGGACCAGGAGGCGCGGGTCGCCACGTCTCGCTCGTCGCGTCGGCGCGCCGAGCCGGTGCCCGCGTCGGTGCGACCTAGGCTGCACGAGTCATGCAGCCGAGAGTCACAGCGATCCTCGTCGCCCCTGGTGGAGCGACCTACCTCGACCGAACCCTCGACGGGCTGTCGCGTCAGACGCGGCCCCCCGAGGCGCTGGTGGTGGTCGACACCGGCGGCAAGGACTCGGCCGCGGGCCGGCTCTCGCTCAGCGGCGCCGCCCAGCTTGCCTCGCTGCCCGATGCCAAGACGTTCGGCGCCGCTGCCGCGCATGGCGTCCGGCTCTCCGACCCGGGCGACGGCGACCCCGACGAATGGGTCTGGCTGCTCGGCCACGACAACGCGCCCGCACCCGAGGCGCTCGAGCACCTCATGACGACCGTCGAGGTGTCGCCGTCCGTGGCGGTCGCGGGGCCCAAGTTGATGCGATGGGGCCAGCCCGGCGTCATCGCCGAGTTCGGCGAGACCGTCACCCGGTACGGCGCGTCGCTCGCCCGCGTCGAGAACGAGCTCGACCAGGGCCAGCACGACGTCACCGACGACGTGCTCGGCGTCGCGGCGGGCGGCATGCTCGTCCGTCGCACCGTCTGGACCGCGCTGGGCGGCTTCGATCCCGCGCTGCCGCACGTCGACGCAGCGCTCGACTTCTCGATCCGTGCCCGTCTCGCCGGTCATCGCGTGGTGCTGGTGCCCGATGCGAAGGTCGACAGCGCCGGACCGCCCGAGGAGTTCGGCCACGGACCCGTCGGTCACGCGCGTCGGGCGCGCCTCCACCGCGCGGCCCAACTGCACCGGCGCCTCGTCTACTCGGCAGCCGTCCTCTTGCCGCTGCACTGGCTCAGCCTCGTGCCGCTGGCGGTCGTGCGCAGCGTGTGGCACCTCCTCACCAAGAACCCCGGAGCCGTGGTGGGCGAGTTCGCCACCGCGTTCCGGGCTGCCTTCGGCGGCTCGCACGTGCGGGCCGCACGCCGGGCCCTCGCCCGGACCAAGAGCGTCGGTTGGAGCTCGGTCGAGCCCCTGCGGGCGTCGCGCGCACTGTTGCGAGAACGACGCGTCACCGAGCGGGACGCCCAGGTCGCCGTCGTCGAGGACGCGCCCGATCCGCGGGCCAGCTTCGTCCACTCGGGCGGTCTCTGGGTCGTCCTGGTCGCCGCCGTCGTGGGCGTGGTCGCGTTCCTGCCTCTGCTCGGCAACCCGGCCGTGACGGGTGGCGGGCTCCTGCCGCTCAGCACCTCCGTGGGTCAGCTGTGGTCGTCGGTCGGCTACGGCTGGCGCGAGATCGGCACCGGGTTCCTCGGGCCCTCCGACCCGTTCGCCGCTCTCGTCGCCGTCCTCGGCAGCCTGACGCCCTGGTCGCCGTCGACCGTGGTCGTGGGGGTCTACGTCGTGGCCCTGCCGCTCTCCGCGCTCGGGGCCTGGTTCGCCACCCGCCGCGTCACCCGCCGGAGCTGGGTGCCCGCCGTCGCCGCCGCTCTCTACGCGCTCTCGTCACCGCTGCTCTCGGGGCTCCAGTCCGGCCACCTGGGTGCCGTCCTCGCGCACGTGGCGCTGCCGTTCCTGGTCTGGGCCATGATCGGGGCCGCGAGGTCGTGGACGGCCGGGGCCACCGCCTCCTTGCTGTTCGCCGTCGTCGCCGCCGCCGCACCGTCGCTCGTCCCGGCCCTGCTCGTCGGCTGGCTCGGATCGATCGTCAGCCGCCCGCGCGGCACCCATCGCCTCGTCGCGGTGCCCCTGCCCGCGGTGGCCCTCTTCGCGCCGCTCGTTGTCACGCAGCTGCAACGGGGCACCTGGTGGGCCGTGTTCGCCGACCCCGGGGTGCCCACGAGGTCGGACCCGGCGTCGCCGCTGCAGCTGCTGCTCACGTCGCCCGAGACGGGTCTCAACGGCTGGACGGCCCTGATCGCCGGAACGGGCTTCTCGTCCGCCACGCTCGCCGTGCTGGTCGCCGTCGCGATCGCCCCGTTGGCGCTGCTCGCCGTGGCCTCACCGTTCGTCGGCTCGCAGCGCCGTGCGGTCCCCGCCCTCGCACTCGCCCTGCTCGGCTACCTCACCGCCGTCGCCGCGACCCACGTGTCGATCACGGGCGTCGGCAGCGAGACGACCACGATCTGGGCCGGCAGCGGACTGAGCCTGTACCTGCTGGGACTCGTCGGCGCCGCGGCCGTCACCCTCGACCGGCTGCCGAGGGTCGCCCCACCGGCCGGTGCCCTGGTCGCCGTTCTCGCGCTGGCGGCCGCGGCCCCCACCGTCGTCGCCTCGTTCGGTCCCGTGGCCGACGTCCGCCCGAGCTCTGGCCGCATCCTGTCGGCCTACGTCACGGCCGAGGCCGAGGCGACGCCCGACGTCGGGACGTTGGTCCTCACACCCCAGCCGGACGGCTCGCTCGCCGTGTCGCTCGAACACGGGCAGGGAGCGACGCTCGACGACCAGTCGACGCTCGACTCGACCGCCCAGCGCCTCACCTCGGTCAACGAGGACCTCACCGTCCTGGCCGGGAACCTCGTCAGTCGCAGCGGTTTCGACCCGACCGACGACCTGCGTCGACTCGGCGTCGGGTTCGTGCTGTTGACGGCCACCGACGACGACGGTGACGCCGACCGTCTCGGCCAGCGCGCGGGCGAGGCGCTCGACGCCGACGCCGACTTCCTGCCCGTCGGCGACACGTCCAACGGCCTCCTCTGGCGCTACGTGGAGGCACAGGACGAGCGCGACGCGCGTCCGGCTGCCGGGCCGCTGCGTCCGATCGTCCTGATCAGCTGGGGACTCGTCTTCGGCTCCGCCCTTCTGCTCGCCATCCCGACGTCGCCGAGACGACGTCGATCCCGGGCCGGGACGCCCGAGGCCGAGCAGCCCGCCACGACCTTCGACGAGGAGCGAGATGAATAAGCGATCGGTCTTCTCCACGACGGGACGCGTGGCGGTCGGCGTCGTCGGCCTCGCCGTCGCCGCCGCGGTCGTCGGGGGTGCCGCCGTCGTGCGCCTGCCGTCGTTCGAGACGGTGCCGGCGGGTCAGCTCGTGACCCCGGTGCCCGTCGACCAGCAACGGGTCTGCACCGGGGCGCTGCTGCAGCTCTCGGACGCCGAGGGTCAGCAGGCCACGACCGCGAGTTCGGTCGGTCGAGCCGCCGTCGCCCGGCAGTCGAGCGAGGGCGACGTCGACGTGGACGAGCTCGCCGGTGCCGACGGCGGTGACTCGCGGCCGTCCGTGGTCACCGCGCCCGTCGAGGGTTCCGACGTGCCCCTCGTCGCGGCGGCCCAGAGCCAGTCGGTCGACGAGGGCGACCTGCGCGGCTTCGCCTCGTCGCCCTGCACCGAGCCCACGAGCTCGACGTGGCTGATCGGCGGCTCGACCGAGACGGGGCGCGTCTCGCTGATCAGCCTCGTGAACCCCAGCGACGTGAACGCCACCGTCGACCTCGACATCCGGTCCGAGACCGGCGAGGTGCAGGGCCCCGGAATCGACGGGATCGTGGTCGCCCCCCGCAGCCAGAAGGTGGTGCCGCTCTCGGGCTTCGCCACCGGACTCGTCTCGCCGGCCGTCCACGTGACGAGTCGAGGTGGGCAGATCGTCGCCACCCTCCAGCAGAGCGTCGTCCGGACCCTCGAACCCGGGGGCGTGGACATCGTGACCGGGTCCGCCGCGCCCTCCCGCGAGTCGGTCGTCACGGGGATCGTCGTCCGCGACTCGGCGAACCTCGAGGGTGCGCTGGCCGACCCGTCGTCCTCCGACCTCCAGTCCGTGCTGCGCGTCCTCGTCCCGGGCCAGGACGCCGCGCAGTTGAGCGTCTCGCTGGCCACCGACGACGGCACCGGCACCACGTTCGAGACCCGGGTCGAGGGCGGACGCGTCACCGACGTGCCCATCGACGGGCTCGAGGACGGCGTCTACACCGCCACCGTACGGTCGTCCACGGCCGTGGCCGTGGCCGCCCGGACCTCCGCCGTCGCCGCCGACGCGGGGGGCGTGGACCTCAGCTGGGCCGCCTCGTCGCCGCGCCTCTCGGGTGACACCGGGGCCGTCGTGCCCGACGGTGAGGGCGGACGCCTCTGGCTCGCCAACCCGGATCAGGACGCCGTGACGGCCAAGGTCACCGTGGGTGACGGCGACGAGCGGGACGTCGAGGTGGCCGGTGGGTCGACGGTCGGCGTCGACGTGGGCCCGGGCGACGCCGTCCGGCTCGAGGACGCCGACGGCCTGCGGGCGGGCGTCAGCTTCTCGTCACCCGCGGCCATCGCCGCCTGGCCGGTGACCTCGCCGTTCCCGGCGTCGACGCCCGTGACCGTCTACCCCTGACGACGTGGGCGCCGTCCCGCGGGCGTCCGGGGTGTCTTCGGGTGTCCCGGGACGTCCCGGCCTGCTCCGAGGCCGGACGGGCCCGGTTCAGCCGTCGCGCCAGCGATCGGGCGCGAGCTCCCACGGATCCTTGCCGAGCAGGTCGGCCACGGCCCGGAACACGTAGCCCTCGACGAGCACGCGGTGGTTCCACTCGTCCTCGGCGGCACCCCGTCGGTCGTGCGACGGAGCGAGTCGTTCGATCGGCAGGCGGTACAGCACCACCCGGCCGGCGGCCCGGTCGACCGACCAGCGTTCGACGCGGGTGCGGTCGGGTTCGGCGGGGAGGCCGGCGACCTCGAACGACGTGTCGGCGAGTTCGTCGGGCCACGCCTCACGCAAGTAGTCGGCGGTGGCGGCGACGATGTCGTCGAAGAGGTCGACCCGCGTGCGCAGGAAGGGCAGGTGGGGCCCGGCGGCGGACGACCGCAATCCGCGTCCGTGGCGGTCGCGCCGACGGGACCGGTCGGTGACGCGTGCGCGGCGGGCCTTGCTCATCCGCCCATCGTAGGCCCGCCGAGGAGGCGCGGGTCGGCCCCCGGGGGACCTCGCGATAGTCTGTCCGCCAGATGAACGGTCGACCCTGCAGCAAGGTGACGTGCCACGACGAGGCCGTCGCGACGCTGACGTACGTGTACGCCGACTCGATGGTCGTCGTCGGTCCCCTGAGCGACCGCGTCGAGCCGCACGGTTACGACCTCTGTGCCCGCCACGCGGGCACGTTGTCGGTCCCGCAGGGCTGGCAGGTCCTGCGCCGGGTAGTTTTGGGCCATGACCTCTGAGAACACCCCCGTCGACCTGACCGCCTTCGTCAAGACCTACGACGTCCGTGGGCTCGTCGGCAGCCAACTCACCGACGAGGTGGTCGAGGCGTTCGGGGCGGCCTTCGCCGACGAGATCGAGGGCGCCGGCCGCGACCTGGTCGTCGGCCACGACATGCGCGACTCCTCGCCCGGCTTCGCCGAGGCCTTTGTCCGGGGTGCCCGCGCCCGGGGCGCCGACGTCGTCGCACTCGGCCTGTGCTCCACCGACGAGTCGTACTTCGCCTCAGGCTCGCTCGACGCCCCGGCGGCCATGTTCACCGCGAGCCACAATCCGGCCACCTACAACGGCATCAAGATGAGTCGGGCCGGCGCCCAGGGCATCAGCCTCGACACGGGACTGTCCTCGATCCGTGACCGCGCCTCCTCGTTCCTCGCCGACGGCATCGAGGCCGTCGCCGAACCCGGCACCGTGCGAGAGCACGACGCGCTGCCCGACTACGCCGCCTACCTGCGTGGACTGGTCGACCTGTCCGGCATCCGGCCGATCACGGTCGTCGTCGACGCGGGCAACGGCATGGGCGGGCTCACCGTCCCGGCGGTGCTGGGCGAGGCCGCGGGTCTGCCGAAGCTGCCGATCGAGATCATCCCGCTGTACTTCGAGCTCGACGGCACCTTCCCGAACCACGAGGCGAACCCCCTCGATCCCGCCAACCTCGTCGACCTCCAGAAGGCCGTCCTCGAGCACGGGGCCGACCTGGGCCTGGCGTTCGACGGTGACGCCGACCGCTGCTTCGTCGTCGACGAGAAGGGCGACGCCGTGACCCCGTCGGCCGTGGCCGCGATCGTCGCCGTCCGCGAGATCGCCCGCGTCCGCGCCGCCGAGCCCGACGCCGAGATCTCGGTGATCCACAACCTGATCACGTCGCGCGCGGTGCCCGAGGCCATCGAGGCCGCCGGAGCGACCCCGGTGCGCACCCGAGTCGGCCACTCGTTGATCAAGGACGAGATGCGAGCGACCGGCGCGATCTTCGGCGGCGAGCACTCGGCGCACTACTACTTCCGCGACTTCTGGAGCGCCGACAACGGCATGTTGGCCGCCATGCACGTCCTGGCCGAGTTCGGGGCGCAGACCGAGCCTCTCTCGACCTTGACCGATCGGTACACGCCGTACGCGGCGAGCGGCGAGATCAACTCGACCGTCACCGACGTGCCGGCGGCGTACGCCCGAATCGTCGGGGCCTATGCCGGGGTCGGCGACTTCGACGAACTCGACGGGCTCACGGTCAGCGGGACGTCCGACGACGGGTTCTGGTGGTTCAACGTCCGTCCCTCGAACACCGAGCCGCTGCTGCGCCTGAACGCCGAGGCGGCGACGCCCGGTGGCATGGAGCGCGTCCGTGACGACGTCCTCGGGCTGATCCGCGGCTGACGGTCGACCGGCTCCGCGGCCGCGGAGCCGAGCTCGTTACCCCCTGGGGGTATCCTGGCGACCGGACGACACAGGCAGGAGGCGCGGGTGGCGCAGCAGGGTGATCACGCGACGACGACGCACGTCGGTTACAGCGGCGACAAAGAGCAGATCGTCAAGCGTCTGCGCCGCGCCGAGGGCCAGGTGCGGGGCATCCAGCGGATGGTCGAGGACGACACGTACTGCATCGACGTGCTGACCCAGGTCAGTGCGGCCACTCGCGCCCTCGAGACCGTGGCGCTCCAGCTGCTCGAGGACCACCTCGCCCACTGCGTCGCCCAGGCCGCCCGCGAGGGAGGCGACGTCGCGGACGCCAAGGTGCGCGAGGCGTCCGCGGCGATCGCGAGGCTCGTCCGGTCGTGAGCCTGCGGGCCACGGTTCACCGCGACGACGGCGACGACGATCAGCGCCGGGGAAAGCCCGGGACGGTCTCGGTCAGGGTCGGGGTGAGGCGGTCGAGCAGGGCGGACTCACGAGCCAGGGCCGCGGACTCGCGTTGACGACGAAGCGCCGAGACCCCGGCCAGGAGGAACTCGGGATCGCCCGACGGCACGGGCGAGACGTACGGCGTCGCCTCGGCCGCCAGGTCGTCGGCGACACGTCGTCGACTGGCGGGGGAGAGCTGCGGGGCCTGCTGCAGGAACGACGCGATGCGACGGGCCAGGCCGTCGGGCAGGCGCCCGACGTCCGCGATCTCGGCCCAGCCCTGCAGGTGGGACGGCACGCCGTAGACCACGTGAGCGGCCTTGGACACGCGCTCGTTGCGACTGTAGGTGCCGGCCATCAGGTCGCCTAGGCGGCGCGACGACCCGTTCAGCAGGGCGACGACGACGGCCAGGCCGCCACTGGTCAGGACGATCTCGAGCAGCCCCACCAGTGCCCGGGTGAGGGCGTGGCGCAGGCCGATCGCCCCTCCGTCGGTGCGGACGATGCGCGCACCCACGGCGAGCTTGCCCAGGGACCGACCGTGGCTCGCCGTCTCGACCACCGTCGGCACGACGATGAAGCAGATCGCGATCGACGCGACGAGGAAGGCCTGCGACAGGGCGTCGTCCAGCACCCCGCCCTCGTTGAGCAGCGAGACGAGCAGCAACGCGCCGACGAGCAACAGGGCGTAGGCCAGGTAGTCGATGAGCACGCCGGCGGCCCGCAGCACGAAGCTCGTCGGCCGGAGGTCGAGAGCCACCGCCTCGCCCGTGACGAGCTCGTCCCCACCCGCCGCGAAGGCCTCGACCTGGTCGGGGCGCAGCACCACCGGGGAGGCGCCTCGTGCCTTCGTGCGGGACATGCCTAGTATCTAAGCAGAATGGACATCGACGCCTACGCCGCCGCCCACGGCCACGACTGGGCCGAGCTCGATCGCCTCGCCCGACGCCACCGACCGAGCGGACCCGAGGCCGACGAGCTCGTGCGCCTGTACCAGTCCGGAGCCGGGCAGCTGTCCGCGCTGAAGACGGCGACCGGTGACTCGGTGGTGGCCGACCGCCTCTCGATGTCCCTGTCCCGCGCACGCCTGCGGTTCACGGGAGCCGGCCGCAACCTGTTCAGTCAACTGCCCGCCTTCTTCGTCGCGCAGCTGCCGGCCGCCCTCTACCGTGTGCGGTGGCTGTCGCTCGTGCTGACGCTCGTGACCGTCGTCGTCGCGGCGGTGTTCGCGGTCTGGGCGGCGAACACGCCCGCGTTGCTGGCCTCGTTCGGCAGCGAGGAGTTCCGTCGGCAGTTCGCCGAGCAGGACTTCGTGAACTACTACTCGGAGAGCGCCTCGACCTCGTTCACCGGCCAGGTGTGGACGAACAACGCGTACATCGCGGCCCAGTGCGTGGCCTTCGGGATCACCGGGGTCTGGGTGCCGTACGCGATCCTCAGCAACGCCATGAACGTCGGCATCTCGGCCGGGCTCATGGCCGACCAGGGGCGGTTGGACCAGTTCTTCCTGTACATCGCCCCGCACGGCCAGCTCGAGCTCTACAGCATCTTCGTCGCCGGGGCGGCTGGCTTGTTGATCTTCTGGTCCTGGGTGGCTCCCGGTGCCCGCACGCGGGGGCAGGCGTTGGCCCAGGACGGACGCGCACTCGTGACCATCGCGGTCGGACTCACGCTCTCGTTGCTGGTCTCGGGCGTCATCGAGGGGTTCGTCACCCGGCAGGCCTGGCCGTGGCCGATCAAGATCGGGATCGGCACCGTGGCCCTGCTCGGCTTCCTGGCCTACCAGTGGCTGCTCGGCGGTCGGGCCCACCGGGCCGGTCAGACAGGCGACCTCGACGAGTTCGAGGCCGGGGCGACGCAACTCGTCGCCGACTGATCCCGCGTCATCGCCCCCGGCGCCTCCGCTGCGTCAGAGGCGGCCGGCCGCTTTGAGCGCGAGATACCGATCCGCGAGCGCCGGCGGAAGGTCGGCCGGCGCGCCGGTCACGACGTCGGCGCCGAGTTGACGCAGGGCGGCACCGACACGACCCTGGTCGAGCCGGGCGCGTTCGGCCGACGCCGCTCGGTAGACCTCGTCGCGGGTGCCGCGTCGGAGGACCGTCTCGTCGAGCGCCGGATCGGTGACCGACGCCACGACGACGAGGTGCTGGCGGGTGAGTTGGGGGATCGCCGCGAGCATCGACCGTGAGGCACCGGGGCTGTCGACCGTCGTCGCGAGAACGACAAGCGCCCGGTGGGACGTCACCGACCGGACGAGGGCCGGCACGGCGGCCCAGTCGGTCTCGACGAGTTCGGGCTCGACCGGCGCCAGCGTCTCGACCATCGACGACAGCAGGGCGGGCCCGGTCGCGCCCTGGACGCGGCCCCGGACCCGGCGGTCGAAGAGGACGACGTCGACCCGGTCGCCGGCCCTCGACGCCAGGGCCCCGAGCAGGAGGGCCGACTCGAAGGCCGTGTCGAGCCGGGGCTCGTCGTCGATGCGGGCCGCCGAGGTGCGCCCGGTGTCGACCACGACGACCACACGGCGGTCGCGCTCCGGTCGCCAGGTGCGCACGACGAGGTCGTCGCGGCGTGCGGTCGCCCGCCAGTCGATGGAACGGACGTCGTCCCCTCGCACGTACTCGCGCAGGCTGTCGAACTCCGTGCCCTGGCCGCGGATCATCACGCTCGTGCGGCCGTCGAGCTCGCGCAGCCGGGCCAGACGGGAGGGCAGGTGCTTGCGCGACGAGAAGCGCGGCAGGACGCGCACCGCGCCGGGCACCTCGTGCGTCGCCTGGCGACCGGCCAGCCGGAGGGGGCCGACGGTCCGGACGGTGACGCCTCCGGCTCGGCGTTCGCCCCGGCGGAACGGGGTCAGCGTGACCGCGAGGGTGGCGGCCCCTCCCGGCCGCAGGGAGAGACGGCGGCGGGTGGGGGTGGCGCCGGCCGACGGCTGCCAAGCGTCCCGGAGGAGTCCGCGCAGGGTGCGTCGACCGTCGTTCACGACGGTCAGCCGGGCGGGCGCGCTCTCGCCGAGGCGGATCGCCCCGGGCAGCTCGCGCCGGATCGTGAGCGACCGGGGCGATGCCGCGAGAGCCACGTCGACCACGGTCAGCGCGGTGACGACACCGAGCCACCCCACGATCGCCCATCCGCTGCCCGTGACGACGACGGGCACGACGCCGAGCGCGACGAGCGCGACGAACCAACCGGTGATCGCCATGGCTAGAGCGGCACCCGGACCTGCTGCAGCACCGAGCGGACGATGCCGTCCGCGTCGACGCCCTCGAGTTCGGCCTCGGGGCGTAGCTGCAGGCGGTGCCGCAGCACGGGCAGGGCCATGGCCTGGACGTGGTCGGGCGTGACGTGGTCGAAGCCGGTCAGCCACGCCCACGCCTTCGAGGCAGCGAGCAGGGCCGTGGACCCGCGGGGGCTCACGCCGATCTTCACCGACGGGCTCTCGCGTGTGGCCCGGGCCAGGTCGACCATGTAGGCGAGCACGTCGGGGGAGGCACCGACGCGGGCCACCTCGGCCTGTGCGCGGGCGAGGTCGTCGGGGCCGAGCACCGGGGTGACGCCGGCGGCCCGCAGGTCGCGGGGTGAGAAGCCCGCGGCGTGGCGGTTCAGCACCTCGACCTCGGCCTCGCGCGGCGGCAGGTCGAGGGTGAGCTTCATCAGGAACCGGTCGAGCTGGGCCTCGGGCAGCGTGTAGGTGCCCTCGTACTCGACGGGGTTCATGGTCGCCGCGACCAGGAACGGCGTCGGCAGTGCGCGACTGACCCCGTCGACCGAGACCTGGCGCTCCTCCATGGCCTCGAGCAGCGCGGACTGCGTCTTGGGCGGTGTGCGGTTGATCTCGTCGGCGAGCAGGACGTTGGTGAACACCGGGCCGGCGCGGAACTCGAACTCGCCCGACTTCGCGTCGTACACGAGCGACCCGGTGATGTCTCCGGGCATCAGGTCGGGCGTGAACTGCACCCGTGCGGTGTCGAGCGACAGCGAGTGGCTGAGTGCGCGCACGAGCAGGGTCTTGGCCACGCCGGGGACGCCCTCGAGCAGGGCGTGCCCCTGCGCCAGCAGGGTGACGATCAGGCCCGTCACGGCGCCGTCCTGGGCCACGACGGCCTTCCCGACCTCGGTTCGGACTCGGGCGAAGGTCTGCTGCAGTTCTGAGCTCATCTGGTGGTCACTTCCGGGGTGGGGATCGATGCGGGGACGGACGGACGAGGCCCAGGAGGCGCGGGTCGGGTCACGACGGAGCCACCGCCCGTCGCACCTCGCGCTCGAGGTCGAGCAGGCTGTCGCTCAGCGAGACGAGCTCGCGGTCGTCGGCCGGGTCGGCATCCACGAGCACGTACCGCAGGCCCCGCGGGTCGGCCGAGGTGAGCGCGGCCACCCGGGCGACGACCTCGTCGACCGAGGCGGTCGACGACAGGCCCGTCGTTCGCGCGAGTCGCCCGAACGTGCCGATGCGGAGCTGGTCGAGGGCGTGGCGGCGCTGCCCGGACCGTTCGTAGAGCCGGGCGCGACCCTCGGTGGTCTCGGACGCCTTGACGGTCACCGGCAGTCGCTCGACGACGAGGGCACCGAGGCGTCGACCCCGCCACACCATGGCGGCCACTCCGGCCAGGAGCAGGACCGCCAGCGAGGGCGTCACCCACGGAGGCGTGAGCGTGGCGAGCGTGCCCTGGCCCTCGGGCAGGTCGCCGGCCGAGGGCAGGTACCAGGTCAACTCGGAGGATCCGCCGAGCAGGGCGAGTGCGAAGGCCGCGTCGTCGTCCGTCGCGATGGCGCCGTTGGTCAACGCGCCCGTGGCACCCAGGACGGACACCTTCGTGCCACCGTCGTCGAGCTCGACGAGACCGTAACCGTCGTCGGACGGGAGGCAACGGACGGCACCCGGGGCGTCGACGGCGTAGGCGACACCCGCGACGTCGACCCGGGACGCCTGTCCGAGGGCCGGCGACGTGCAGGCGGGCGCGGCCGTGCCGTCCTCGACCGGGGCGGCCGTCGAGACGCCCGGGGCCACCCTGTCGAGTGCGGCGGACCCGGGGGAGAGGAGCACGAGGTGGGAGGTCGCCGTCGCGAGGCGCCGCCACTGGTCGCCGACCAGGAACCCGGAGGCGTCGTCGACGAGGAGCGTGCCGTCGCCGGCCTCGAGCCGGTCGAGGGTGTCGCCGAGGGTGGTCGTCACGGTCACGTCGACGCCCTGCCGGCCGAGCACTTCCACCAGTGCCTTCGCCCCACCGGGGGCGGCGTTCGCGGGGCCGAGGGCGCGCCCCTCGCCCGAGCCCGAGCCGACGAGGATTGTGGCCGCGACGCCGAGCGCCAGGACGAGGGCGAGGGCTGCCCAGAACCGGGCACGTCGGAGCATCGCCGTGACGGTGGGGGTCGAGACCGTGCCGGTCTCGGCGGAGGGCGCGGTGACGGTCACGCGTCCACCCGCCGGGACGAGGCCACACGCCGGTCGAGCTCGACGACGGCCCGGTAGGCCTCGTCGGTGCCGGGGCGGTCGAGGTAGCGGACGCCGTCGAAGGCGGTGGCGGCGTCGGCGAACCCTGCCCGGAGGTCGGGGAAGACGTCGCCCGCCCGGCGGGCCACGTCGCGGGCGGTGGTGCCGGGGGAGACCGCGACGTCGCCCCGCTCGGCCAGCGAGCGGGCGATCGCCCGGAAGGCCTCGGCGACGGCGAGCGTCAGGTCGCCCCGGGAGGCGGCCTCGCGGGCCGCGGCACGCATGGCATCGCTGTCACGCACGTCGTCGTCGCCGAAGAGGACGAGGTCACGGGCGGACCGTCGGTTGAGCCGCGGCACCCCGTAGACGAGCAGCACGACCACGACGACCACCACGACGACTGCGAGCAGCACGATCGCCGCGACCGCCGGCGCTCCCTCCGTCCCCCCGAACCGGATGGAACCGAGCCAGTCCCAGAACGCCTGCGCCGCGCGGTCGAGCCAGGACGGTTGCGCCGCCACGTACTCGGGCCCGGTGAGCTCGCGCAGGACCTCGCGCCGGGCGTCGTCGGCGTCGGGGGTCAGCGGGGGCCCCGCGGCGAAGGGCAGGGGACTCACCAGCGGGGTGCTCCCGGGTGCGTCGTCGGGGCGAGCGGGGCCTCGGGCGTGCGGTACGGGTCGGGTTGCCCCTCGGCCGACCGGCCCCCGCGCTCGACGTAGCGGACGAGTTCGAGGTCGAGCCCCTCGGTGCGGATGCGCCGGTCGACGTAGACGAGACCGGCCGACGCCGCCTGGAGGACGGAGCCGATCGCGCCGATGACCGCCGTGATGCCCAGGGTCACGGCATAGGTGCCCGCCGTCAGGGCGAGGAAGGTCGGATCGGTCACGTCGCCCGTCGGCGCGAGCGTGCTGGTCAGGACGCTGAACAACACCGAGAAGGGCGTCGCGACGACCTGCGAGGCGACCTGGATCATGAGGAACACGAGTGCGATCACGCCGAAGGTCCGCCAGAAGGAGGCGCGGGTCAGCGACCACGAGCGCCTCACCGCCGCACCGAGCGTCATCCGCTCGAGCATGATCGCGCTTGGCACGAGGCAGGTCTTGACGGTCAGCCACACGCCGAGCACGAGGAGGCCCAGCCCGAGCAGGACCCCGACCCCGACCCCGACGGCGATGCTCGGGCCCGAACCGAGGGCCACGCCCACGACGACGACGCCCGCCACGAGGGCCAGCGCCACGACGTAGGCGGCGGTCAGCAGGGCGGACCAGCCGACGAGCGTCCCCAGACGGCCCTTGGCCAGTGCCCAGAGGCCGCCGAGTCGGAGCTTCTCCCCGAGCGTCTGACGAGCGGTCTCGAGCACGAAGAGCCCCTGGAGCAGGGCCGTGACGATCACCTGCAGGGCGATCGGCACGAGAGCCGACGCGGCCACGATGGCGACGGCGCCGGCCAGCACCGCGTCACGGTCGCGGGGCAGGGCCTGTTCGACCCGTCCGAAGGCGAGGAAGGCGCTGCCGCCGGTGATCGCCACGGTCACCACGAGCAGGACGACCTGCGACAACAGGGCCGTGCCGAACGTGGTGCGCGGATTGCGGCGGAAGACCTGGAACGAGGCGCCCAGGATCTCGCCGAAGGTCAGGGGACGCAGCGGCACGAGGCCGGGTCTCGGCGGCGGGGCCCAGCCAGGGGCCGGCGGCGGGGTGGACCCGCCCGGGGGCGCCACGGGCACGGATGCGGAGCCGTCGGACGACGGGTCGACGCGCTCGCCCCAGCGCGTATGGGACGTGTCGCCCCCCGGTGTGCTCCAGGCGTTCGGATCGGTCATGGTCCCCCTGGTCGTCCTGACCGTGAGGTCGTCCTCACGGGTGTGTTCATGTTTCCACACCGGACCGGGCGCTGCCAGCCGATGCGCGCCTCCTGCACTAATCTGTCCTGACGTGCCGCCTCCCGAGCGGCCCAGCCCAGACGGAGAACATGAACCCGCGCATCCTCGTGGTCGACGACGACCCGGCGCTCGCCGAGATGATCGGCATCGTCCTACGCGCCGACGAGTTCGACCCCCACTTCTGCGGCGACGGCGCGGGTGCCCTCGAGGCCTTCCACGAGGCCTCACCCGACCTCGTCCTGCTCGACCTGATGCTGCCGGGCCTCGACGGCATCGAGGTCTGTCGCCTCATCCGTGCCGAGAGCGGTGTGCCGATCATCATGTTGACCGCCAAGGGCGACACCGCCGACGTGGTCCGGGGTCTCGAGAGCGGGGCCGACGACTACGTCGTCAAGCCGTTCAACCCGAAAGAGCTCGTCGCGCGCATCCGCACCCGGCTGCGCCCGGCCACCGAGCCGACCAACGACGTGCTCACGGTGGGCGACCTGCGCCTCGACGTCGCGGCACACGAGGTGCGACGCGGTGACACGCCGATCGCCCTGACCCCGCTCGAGTTCGAGCTGCTGCTCGCGCTCGCCTCGAAGCCGCAACAGGTCTTCACGCGCGAGATGCTGCTCGAGCAGGTGTGGGGCTACCACTACAAAGCCGACACCCGGCTGGTGAACGTCCACGTGCAGCGGCTGCGCGCGAAGGTGGAGCACGACCCCGACGCGCCCCGCATCGTCACGACCGTGCGCGGCGTCGGGTACCGCGCCGGCGCGGGTTCGTAGCCCGGTCGGGTGGCGCTCGTGTCGACGGTCGCGGGGCCCGACCAGGGCGGGCCCGCCCGGTCGGGCGGGCCGTGGTCGTGGCGCGCGCCGGCCT
>NZ_JXQZ01000022.1 GCF_000878135.1 Frigoribacterium sp. MEB024 | reverse complement strand
CTGACGCTGCCGGCGGTTCCGGCGACCCCTTGACCGCGGGGCTCAACCCCCAGCAGAAAGAGGCGGTCGAGTACCGCGGGCAGTCGCTGCTGATCGTGGCCGGTGCCGGCTCGGGCAAGACCAGTGTGCTGACCCGCCGCATCGCGGGCCTGCTGGCGACGCGCGAGGCGTGGCCCAGTCAGATCCTCGCCATCACCTTCACCAACAAGGCCGCGGCCGAGATGCGCGAGCGCGTGGCGCACCTCGTCGGCCAGGCCGGCGAGGGCATGTGGATCAGCACGTTCCACTCGGCGTGCGTGCGCATCCTGCGGCGCGAGGCCGAGCAGTTCGGCTTCACCAAGAGCTTCACGATCTACGACTCGGCCGACTCGAGGGCGCTGCTCAAGCGCATCCTGAAAGAGCTCGACGCCGATCAGCTCGGGCTCACCGTCAGCATGGCGTCGGGCAAGATCTCCAAGCTCAAGAACGAGCTCAGCGACGTCGAGTCGTACTCGCGCCAGATCAACATGAACGACCCGCAAGAGGTCATGTTCCTCGAGGTCTTCCGGCAGTACACCCGCGAGCTGCAGCGGGCGAACGCCTTCGACTTCGACGACCTCATCGCCCAGACCGTCTACCTGTTCCGCGCCTTTCCTCACGTCGCGGCGCAGTACCAGCGGCGGTTCCGGCACATCCTGGTCGACGAGTACCAAGACACCAACCACGCGCAGTACTCGCTCATCCGCGAGCTGACCCGGCCGGTGCAGGCCGACCTCGTCGACGAGCTCGAGAGGGGCGGCCAGTTCGTCCAGTCGATGCGTGACGGCAGCGGCGGCATCCCCGGGGCGTCGCTCACCGTGGTGGGCGACTCCGACCAGTCGATCTACGCGTTCCGGGGCGCCGACATCCGCAACATCGTCGAGTTCGAGCGCGATTTCCCGAACTCGAAGGTCATCCTGCTCGAGCAGAACTACCGCTCGACCCAGAACATCCTCGACGCCGCCAACGCGGTCATCTCGAACAACTTCGACCGTCAGGCCAAGAACCTCTTCACCACGGTCGGTGCCGGCAGCAAGATCGTCGGGTTCACCGGCTACACCGGTCACGACGAGGCCCAGTTCGTCGCGGACGAGATCGCGGCGCTGCACGAGTCCGGCACCGACTACAAAGACATGGCCGTCTTCTACCGGACCAACTCGCAGACGCGTGCGCTCGAAGAGATCTTCATCCGGTCGGCGATCCCGTACCGCGTGCTCGGCGGCACGAAGTTCTACGAGCGTGCCGAGATCAAGGACGCCATGGCGTACCTGATCACCGTCGCCAACCCGGCCGACCCGCTAGCCCTGCGACGCATCATGAACGTGCCCAAGCGCGGCATCGGTCCGGCGACCGAGACCGCGATGCAGCGCTGGGCCGACACGAACGAGGCGCCGCTGCGTGACGCGATGCGCAACGCCGACCAGCTCGGCCTCGGGCCGAAGGTCACCGGTGCGATCACGGGCTTGGCGAAGCTGCTCGACGACGTGCAGGCCACGGCGGCGACCGCGCCCGTCCACGAGATCCTGTCGGCCCTGATCGCGGGCAGCGGCCTGGTCGAGGTGCTGCGGGCGTCGCGTGACCCGCAAGACGAGGCCCGCGCCGAGAACATCGACGAGCTCGTCGCGGTGACGAAAGAGTTCCAGAAGAACAACCCCGACGGCACGCTGCTCGACTTCCTCACCGAGGTCACGCTGGTCGCGGCCGCCGACGACCTCGACGACACGAGCGGCACGGTGTCGCTGATGACCCTGCACACCGCCAAGGGGCTCGAGTACGAGGCGGTGTTCCTCACCGGCGTCGAAGAAGACCTGTTGCCGCACCGCATGTCGGCGAACGAGCCCGGCGGTCCGTCCGAAGAGCGACGACTGTTCTACGTCGGCATCACGCGTGCGCGACAGCGGCTGTTCCTGTCGCTCGCGATGACGCGGGCGCAGTTCGGCGAGGTCAACGTGGCGATGCCGTCGCGGTACCTGCAAGAGATCCCCGTCGAGCTCATCGACTGGAAGCAGTCGCCCGGCATGGCCACCAGCCGTGGGGGCACGCAGCCGCGGGCACTCAATGCCCGTCGCGAGGGCGGCGACGGCAACCGCGGTGCGACACCGCGGGCGTCGGGCGGTTACGGTTCGGGCAGCTACGACCGGGCCACGGCGGCGGCGAAGACCAAGCCGAAGACCGAGTGGGCCAACCGGGTCACGGGTACCGTCCGCGACAACGGCGACATGGAGCTCGAGGCAGGCGACCGCATCTCCCACGTCGACTTCGGCGAGGGTCGCGTCATGGCCGTCACCGGCATCGGCGCCCGCCGCATCGCCGAGGTGCTCTTCGACGGCGCCGGCCGCAAGAAACTGCTGATCAAGGTCGCGCCGATCGAGAAGATCTAGCGTCCTTCCGCGTTCTCGCGAGAGGTCGTGTCGTGTGTCCTGGAAGGCAGGAGGGCGTCGGTCGTGTCGCTCTCGGGTCGGTGCCGGACGACCGTCACGCTGTGGTCGCCGATCGACAGCAGCGATCCGACCCGGGCGCGCGCCGGGGTGTGAGCCTCGAGTTCGATGGCCTCGCCGGTGGTCGCCACGAGGGTCGTGCCGTTGCCCGAACCGAGGTCGGTGACCCAGACGGCCGCGTCGGTACCGATCACGATCGAGACATGGTGGCGAGACAGCGAACGGCCGACGTCGTCGAGGGCCACGACGTCGGCGTCGGGCGGCGGGGGCAGGGGGCGGTCGGTTCGACGCCCGACGACGATCGCGCGCCGTGTGACGGGGACGACGCTCTCGTCCGGCAGCCGCAGGCCGTAGTACCGAGGACGCAGCGTCGTCGCCTCGAGATCGGGAACGGATGGCACCGCGTCATCGCCGGCCGGCTGTTCGGAGGCTGACTGCCTCGGGGTGGTGGCGGGAGGCCGCGGGGCGTGAGGGATCGGGGCGGCGAGGGGCGCGAAGGACGCGATGGGCGCGGGGGGTGCGAGGGGCGCGGGGGGTGCGGCGGCGGACGGTGCCGTGCTCTCCGGGATGACGGGGGCGTGCTGCGCCGACCCGCTTCGATGCTCCTCGACGACGAACCCCGAGGAGGCGCGGGTCGGCGGGGGAGGGGACGTCACGATCGGCGCGGGCGGCTGGAGGGGCAGGGTGGTGATGCGCGAGAGCAGCCCTGCGGCGCGTTGCTCACGAATCGTCTCGGCGGTGATCACCGGCGGCGGCGTCGGGTGGTGCTCGCGCCTCCTGGGCTTGTCCTTCTTGCGACGCATGTCGACTCCGATCTGTGGAGAACCGTTACGCAAACTATCAGGCATGACATATTGGTCAGGTCCGACCGACCGGTCGGCATCTCACAAGAAGGGGATCACCTCATGGCCAATGTCACCGTCACCTACGACGACCTGCGTACGCAGGCCACCCAGCTGCGGAACGGGCAGCGCGCGATCGAAGACCAACTGGGCCAGATGAAGTCGCAGATCGACAACCTCGTCGGCTCGGGCTACGTGACCGACAAGTCGTCGAAGGCGTTCGACGCGACGTACACCGAGTTCACGACCGGGGCCTCGAAGACGATCTCGGCGGTCGAGAGCATGGCGACGTTCCTCGAGAACGCGGCCAGCACCCTCGAGGGTGCCGACCAGCAGCTCGCCAGCAGCCTGGGCTGACCGACCGCACCGTAGGACGGCCGGGGCGGGTCGCGACGAGACGCGACGCGCTCCGGTCTCCCGGAACGAGGGGAGGACCTCATGGCTCGAACGAGCCTGACAATCGACGGTGCGGGTCTCGAGGCGTTGCTCGCCGACCTGACCACCGTGAAGACCGAGTTCGAGTCGGGCGACTCCTCGGCGTCGGCCACGGCCGAGGCCTGCGGTCACGCCGGGCTGGCGGCGAAGGTCACGTCGTTCGCGACGAACTGGAACGACCGGCGGGCGAAGCTCGCCGAGCAGATCACCGAGCTGGGCGAGGCGTTATCGACGATCGACAAGACCTTCACCGAGGTCGACGGAGAACTCGAAGGCGTCCTGATCGGGGGCGACGAGTGACGGCCGGCACGCTCGCCGGGGTGGCGGCCGACTCCCTGGTGGGGGTACCGGGTGACCCGGTGCTGCTGAACTCCATGGCGAGCCACTACGAGTCCGTGGCGGCCTCGATCCGAGGGGCGGCAGCGAAGCTGCGATCGCTCGAGACGGGGTCATCGTCAAGCGACGCCCTCGATGCGTTCGTGGTCAAGGCCGAGGAGGTCTCCGCGAGCCTCGGCAAGGCCGAGGGGCGATACGGCGAGACAGGGTCCGCGCTCAAGGCGTACGCGTCCGAATTGTCGCTGGCCCAAGAGGCGGCCGCCCCGGCCCTGGCGAACCACCGCGACGCCGTGGACGACCTCGCCGCAGCCGAGAAGCTGGTCGAGCGGTACGAGCACTTCGCGCTCGTGGCCACCGACGAGGTGACGAAGCAGGAGCACCTCGACCAGGCTGCCGCGCAACGCACGAAAGCCGAGGAGGCGCGGGGCCGGGTCTCCCTCTACGCGCGCCGCCTCACCGACGCGCACACGTCCGTCGAGACCGCCGCGACGGCTGCCATCGCCAGGATCGACGACGCCACCGACGACGGCCTCGCCGACACCCTCTGGGACGACCTCGGGGGCGCGTGGGACGCCGGCTTCGCCGCCTTCCAGAAGTGGATGGAGGAGAACGACTCGTGGATCAGCACGCTGCTGGACGTCTTGACTGTCGTCGGGGTGGGGCTGGCAGCCATCGCTCTCCTCATACCAGGAGTCAACATATTGGCCGCCATCGTTGTCCTCGCCTCCTTTGCCATCACGGCAGCTCGAGCGACCGCAGGGACAGGTACCTGGACCGACGTCGCCCTTGCCGGCCTCTCAGCCGTGACTATGGGGCTCGGAGGTCTTGCCGTGGGTTCGGCTCGCGGCATGATGGCGGGACTTGCTCGGACGAGAGCGAATCACCTGGTTTCGCAGGGTTACTCGAAGGGGCTCGCCTTCGGGTCCGTGAGCAGGAGCTGGCAGCGCGCGCGCCCCGGGTTAGGTGACTGGTCGCTCGTCAAGGGGTTGGGCGACGCCGACGTCGGCCGCATGCTTCATTTCATGAGGGTCAGTCGGCCAGGTGCACTGGCTGATGATGCTTCCGAAGTCGCACGTGTGATGTTCCGCCTCAACGTGGCACGGGGGTTACAAACCTTCGACCACTTGCGCGGGTTGAGCGACGCGACGCAGCTGGGCATGAAGCAGGTGCAGGAATCCCAGGGCTCGCAGAGCACATGGCGTATGTCGCCGGGCGCTCAATTCTGATGGCGGGCCGACGAGTCGCAGTGGTGTTGCCGCGTCAGCGACTAGAGGGGCTCCTGCCCGTCATCGCTGGGGCCCTGGCAATCACGCCGGCTGTCTATTCGCAGGTGATGCGCCTCACCCTAGGTCTCATCGCCATTCCGCAGGGCGGCAATCTCCGCGTGAACCCTGCAGGCAGATCCCTTTTCGAAGCGGGACAGAATTGGCCCCCCGCTCCCTGGCCTAGTTTTCCCTTCTGGGTTTCGGCAATAGGGCTGGCTCTCGTTGCTGTCCATCTCCTAGGACGAGGCGGCTTCGATGTCCCCTACACCATGCATCCATGGGTTTTGGCGTTCTGGTGCGGGCTCAGCGCTGGATACGCCTGGGTCTTCGGAGATCTCTTCAGAAGGTCCGCAGACTGGCCGCGCGATTCGGCTTTCGCCGTCGGTCTATTCCTCGCGGAGTCCGTCGTCTTCACCTGTTTGGGAATCATCTTTCTGCAGCGAAAGAGAAAAGACGGACGCGAGAAAACACGGGCTCGTGCAGAGGCGCCCCTCGCCGAAAATCGGCAGTCGTGTTCAGCCAGCAGGAACCCCGGGGACGAGTCATGAGCGGCCCGGGGTACGTGGGGCGGACGGCCGGGACGGTGGCGGCGTCGTATTCGATCGTCGTGCCTCCGGGGTTCGTCCGGGTTCCGGGTGGGATGGATGCGCCGGACGCAGCGGCGTTCGTCGCCGTACAGCTGGGGGAGCAGCCTGATCTCGGGACCGAGGCGATGGTCGACGACTGGCGGCTGCGGTTCGGGTCGGCGCTGGCGAGCGCGCTCGCGGCGGATGCGAACGGCCGCGTGCTCGACTCGTACCTCAGTGCGGGCCCGCTGCCCGGAACCGACATCGTGTGCTCGATCGTCGTCGCGTCTTTGCCCGTCACCCGGTCCGAGCACGCCGACCTCGACCGGCTGCTGCTGCGACGGGTCGCCACCCACGGCGCGGCTCCGATCGTCCTCGCCGGCGATCCCGCCGTCGTCTGGGACGACCCCGCAGCAGAGGCCCCGCCACAGGGCTCCCTTGCCGCACCCGACGAGGCCGCCGACCTGACACCGCTCCGCCGTCGGACCGTCCTGGCACGCGTCGCCGGCCACGACGACCGACTGCTCACCCTCGTCCTCACCATCGGGTCCGCGCAGGCGGGTGCCACCGCCTCGGGCGAGTCCGCGACAGAAACAGAACCGGACGCCGACGCGCGCGCCCGCATCGTCGATGCCCTCACCGACGTCTTCGACGCCATGCTCAGCACCTTCCGCTGGCGTGACGCCGAGGGACGCCTCGTCATCGACCGGCCCCTCGCCTGAACCCCCTCGACTGCCACAGAAAGCGACCTGCACCATGACCCAGACCGATAGCGACGCCACCACCGATTTCGACATCCTCATCGGGCACGACCCCGAGACCTGGGTGGCCCTTCCGACCTCCTGGCCGCATGACGGCCACCGCGCGCCGCGATCGTGGATCAAGGCGACCGTGCGCACCGTGGCCGATCGGTCCGAGGTGTCGACCCGCGCCTCCCGGTCCTGGCTGACGGAGGTGCTCTCGGCCCTCGCGCGCTGGTCGCCCGAGGACGAACGCCGGTACCTGTACCTGCCGGACATCGCGACCCCTCCGTCGCTGCTGCGCGTCCAGTACGGGTTCGTCGAGGGTGATCGTGATGTCGCCCTCCGGGCCATGGTCTTCGACAGCGACGTGGCCGCGGTCGAGCCTCCCGTCGTCGAGCAGGTCGAGGCGAGTGGTCTCGGGCAGGGGCTCCGAGGCGTGCGGTACGCGGCCGTCGAGGGCGACGCCGACCTCCACGCCACGCTCGTCTACGCCTTCCGGGCCGAGCCGTACGACCTCCGCGTCACCTGCCAGGTCGGCGGGCCGGATGGCGTCCTCGGCATGATCGACGAAGTCGACGTGTTCGTGGACGGCATCAGCGTGGTGCCCGCCGCGTGAGGCTGTGCGTCACCGTCCTGCACGTCCCGACGGGCCAGCGGGCCGACTGCTCGCTCCTCGTCGATCCGGACACCACCGTCGACGCCGTGGCGCGGCACCTCGCGTCGTCACTCGGTCACGCGCGGCACGCCCTGACCGACGAGCCCGCGAGCATCACCGTCGACGGTGTCCCGGTCGATCCGACCGCACGCCTCAGCTCGGGCGTCCTGCTCGACGGTGCCGTCCTCGGCCTCGGCGGCCCAGCCGTGCACCTCCGCCTTCCCGGCGACCTGCCCACCATCCGCATCATCGGAGGCCGCGGTGCCGGGACGATCCACGTCGTCGACGTCGGGCTCGTGCACCTCGGCAGCGGTCCGGACGCGGGCGTGAGACTGGACGACGCGCGGGTGCCGCCGATCGTCGCGACGATCGAACTCGACGGCGCCGGGCGCTTCACGCTGACCCCCACGGCCGATGCCTTCCCCGAGTCCGACGACGAGGCTCGCGGGCCACTCGTGCTCGTCGACCGCGTTCCGGTCCGAGGTGCGGCCGCCGTGGACGAACACTGCGTCATCACCATCGGCGACACCCTCCTCGCCGTCGCGCCGGCCGGGCACCCGTCCGCCGCGATCACCGTGAGCGAAGGCGGAGGCACCCTCGACCACGCACGCCCCCCGCGCCTCCTGCCGGAGCCGCCGACCACGACGTTCCGGTTCCCCGCCGAACCCCAACAGGGGACGAAACGGCCCCTGCCGATCGTCGCGGCGCTCGCTCCGATGCTGATGGCCGTCGTCATGGTCACCGTCTTCGGGAACGTCGCCTTCCTCGCCTTCGGGCTCATGTCGCCGGTGGTCATGATGGGCAACTACCTCTACGACAAGCGCAACGGCAAGGTCTCGCACCGGCAGCGGCTCGCCGACCACCAGGCCACGAAGGAGGCGGTGGCGGCGGATGCCGAGAGCGCCGTGCGGCAGCTGCAGCGCGAGTTGCGACACCTCAGCCCCGACGCCGCGACCGTGCTCGACATCGCCGCCCGGCGTCGTTCGCGGTTGTGGGAACGCCGTCGTGACGATCCGGACCACCTGCGCGTCAGGATCGGTACCGCGGATCTGCCGTCGGGTGTCACCATCGAGGACCCGGCCGAACTCGAGCACCGTCGGACCGTCGCCCGCCCTGCCGTCGACGTGCCCGTCACCGTCGATCTGGCCGACCACGGGGTCGTCGGGGTGGCAGGCCGATCCGAACACGCGAGACCTCTCGTCGCGTGGATGCTGGCTCAGCTCGCCGTCGCCCAGAGCCCCCGCGACGTGCGGTTAGTCGTCCTGACCGAACACGCTGCGGGCGACGACTGGTCGTGGCTGGCCCACGTCCCCCATGCCCGTCCGGAGAACGGTCGGCCGGCCACCGTCTGGGTGGGGAACGACGCCGAGACCGTCGCGCGTCGGATCGCCGAGCTGGGGGCCGAGATCGACGCCCGCCAGCGGGCGGTGCGGGAATCGCGGGGGACGCTCCGTGCGGCGACCGACATCGTGCTCGTCGTCGACGGTGCGCGGCGGCTGCGGGCACTGCCCGGGCTCGTCCGCGTCCTGCGCGAAGGGCCCTCCGTCGGCGTGTACGCGGTGTGCGTCGACCTCGAACGACGGTCCCTTCCCGAGGAATGCGTCGCCGTCGTCACCTGCGGCCCCACGCGGCACTCCCTCGACGTCCACCGCACCGCCGACGTGCGCGAGGTCAAGGCCGACCTGGTGCCCGCCGGCTGGTTCGAGGCCGTCGCACGGGCCGTCGCCCCGCTGGTCGACGTCGACGACGGTGGCGGAACGGGCGGACTCCCGGCCCGATCGCGACTGCTCGACGTGCTGCAGCTCGAACCGCCCACTCCCGAGGCCGTGCTCGACCGGTGGGCTCGCACGGGCCCCACGACCGAGGTCGTCATCGGAGAGAGCCTCGACGGGCCGTTCTCGTTCGACCTCCGCCGGGACGGCCCCCACGGTCTCGTGGCCGGCACGACCGGGTCCGGCAAGTCCGAGTTGCTCCAGAGCATGGTCGCGGCGCTCGCCGCCGCCAACACCCCCGAGTCGATGACCTTCGTCCTCGTCGACTACAAGGGCGGTGCCGCGTTCCGGGACTTCGCGCCACTGCCCCACACCGTCGGAATGGTCACCGACCTCGACACGCACCTCGTGGAACGGGCGTTGCACTCGCTCGGGGCCGAGCTCCGACGCCGCGAGCACCTCCTCGCCGATGTCGGGGCGAAGGACCTCGAGGACTACGTGGAGGGCGCGGTCGGCGACGCCGAAAGGCCTCCGTTGCCGCGCCTCCTGATCGTCATCGACGAGTTCGCGAGCATGGTCCGAGAGCTGCCGGACTTCGTGACCGGCCTCGTCAACATCGCCCAGCGCGGGCGTTCTCTCGGAATCCACCTCGTGCTCGCGACGCAACGTCCCACGGGCGTCGTCACGGGCGACATCCGGGCGAACACGAACCTGAGGATCGCCCTGCGCGTGACCGATGCAGGCGAGAGCAGCGACGTGATCGACGCGGGTGACGCGGCCGGCATCTCCAAGTCCACACCGGGCCGCGCCTTCGTCCGACTGGGTGCGAGCGCGCTCGTCCCGTTCCAGGCCGGCCGTGTCGGTGGCCGACGTCCGGGGGTGGTCGCCGACGTCGTGCCCGAGGTGTGGTCGAGTTCGCTCGGCTGGCACGAACTCGGGCGGGTCGTGGCCGAGCCGCCGCCACGAGCGTCGACCGAGTCCGTCGGGCGTACCGACCTGGTCGAGCTCGTCGACGCGCTCGCCTCCGCCTCCGCTCGTCTCGGTATCCCTCGCCCGCACCGTCCCTGGCTCGACGCCTTGCCGGACAGGCTCGTCCTCGACGACCTCGCAGAACCCCCGGGAGGCCGCGACGCCGACGCATGCGTCGAGGGAGACGTGCCCTTGCTGGCCTTCGGCAGGCAGGACTTCCCGGCCGAGCAGCATCAGGCCCCGGCCGCGCTCGATCTGCAGACCTTGGGTCATCTCTTCGTCGTCGGTGCCCCCCGCACGGGACGCTCGCAGGTGCTGCGCACCGTCGCGGCCTCCCTCGCCGACCGCACGAGCTGCGCCGACGTCCACCTCTTCGGCATCGACTGCGGCAGTGGTGCCCTGCTGCCGCTCGAGAGCCTTCCGCACGTCGGAGCCGTCGTCCAGCGGACCCAGCTCGACCGGGTCCGACGCCTGCTGACGAAGCTCGTCGACGAGATCTACCGGCGGCAGCAGGTGCTCGCGGCAGGAGGCCACGCGGGGGTGGTCGAGCAGCGGCGAACGGCTCCCGAGATCGACCGGCTGCCGCACCTCGTCGTCATGATCGACCGGTGGGAAGGGTTCACCGGCACCTTCGCCGAGATCGAGCACGGCAAGCTCGTCGACCAGGTGGGGTTGCTGCTGCGTGAGGGCGCCGCAGCCGGTGTCCACGTGCTCGTCACGGGTGACCGTCAACTCGTCGCCGGCCGACTCGCGGCCCTCGTCGACGACAAGCTGCTCCTGCGTCTGACCGACCGGGCCGACTACGCCCTCGCCGGACTGAACGCACGAGCACTTCCCGACGTCCTGCCCCCGGGGCGGGGCTTCACCGCCGAGACCTCCATCGAGACGCAGGTCGCCTTGATCGATGCCGAGGCGACGGGGCAGGCGCAGGCCGAGGCCCTGCGACGACGTGGGGCCGAGGCGGTTCACCGAGACCGTCAGGTTCCTGCCGCCCGTCGGCCCTTCCGCGTCGACGAACTGGCGGGCCCCATCTCGTTCGACGATGCCTGGTCCCGCCGAGGAGCGGCTGATCCGGCGAGCGTCTTCGCCTTGATCGGCGTCGGTGGCGACGACCTCGTGCCGTGGGGTCCCGACCTCGCCGACGGCCCCGGCAGCTACGTTGTGACGGGCCCCCCGAAGAGCGGGCGCAGCACCGTCCTGGCAGCTGTCGTCCGGTCGCTCGCGGCCCAGAGCATCGGAGTGGTCGTCGTCGCCCCACGGCGATCGCCGCTGCGGGCGCTCGAGGGGTTGCCCGGCGTGGTCGCGGTGATCACCACCCGGACCGTCGAGGAGGCCCTCCTCGCGCCCTTCTTCGCAGACGTCGACGGCCCTCGCGTGCTCGTCATCGACGACGGCGAACACCTCAAGGACTGCCCCGCGGCCGAGTGGCTCGCGGAGTTCCTCCGGTCGTGCCCCGACACCGGTCGAGCGCTCGTCGTGGCCGGGACGACCGGCGAGGTCTTGGCGGGGTGGGCCGGCTGGCAGGTCGACGTGAGGAACAACCGGTGCGGCGCCGTGCTCAGTCCACAGCTGCCCAACGAAGGTGACCAGGTGGGGCTCCGGCTGACGAAGTCCGACCTCGCCGACCGGCCGACGCCAGGGTTCGCCCTCGTGGACGACGGCAGCGGTCGAGCCGTCCGGGTGCAGGTGCCGTTCGATCGGGCCGGATGAGCCCGGACCGACTCGCGGCACCCGCACCCGGGGGTTCATCGCGTCTCGCTCAGCCCGAAGGACGACAGCGCCTCGGCATCGACCGCGAGGGAGGCTGCATCCGAGCCCTCAACGAGGCGGCGCCTCCGCACGTGGCAGGCACTCGCCGCGGCCGCGGCCACGAGCACGAAGCCGGTCCCGACGATTCCGAGGGCGACGAGGAGCGCCTGCCCGCCACCCTCCGAACCGGTGAAGGCCAGCCCTGCCGGGGGAGCCGGGGTCTCGGCCGGGGCCGGCTGCCGTACCGTCGCCATCTCGCTCCGGTAGACGGTCGTGTCGGCGAAGGCCGGCACGACCTGGCTTCCGTCATCGACGACAGCCGACCCCTCCGACGAGAACAGGAAGACGTACGTGCCGGGTCGCTCGAGGGCGATGCATGGTGTGGCGTACGTGCCGTCCTCGCCGATGGTCACCGTCTCGCGAGCCACGACGAGGTCCGGGTCGAGACGGTCGATCGGACCGAGGTCGCTTCCCACGACGGGGGCCTCGGCGAACGGTCCGACGAGCACCGACTCGACGTCGACCCCACCCGGCACGTCGGGGTGCAGGTCGACGACGGTGAGCTCGTCGCTGACGCAGGCACCCGGGTCGATCTCGGCGTCGGACACCACGGTCGAGATGGTCGGCGTCCAGGGCACGAAGGTCGTCTCGGTCGCCACCCCGAACGGTGACCGCCAGGAACCCACGCGGTCACGCCCGGCCTCGACCGGCGTGTCCGTGGGATCGATGCTCTCGACCCAGGTGTAGTACCCGCCACCGGGCAGTTCGCAGCCCGGCGTCGAGTAGGTTCCCGGGCCGTCGAGCACGTCGAGGGCGACCTCGCAGACCGACGGAGCGTCGTCCGGCCACTCGTCCGCCGTCGTCACGGGGGCAAGGAAGGGGCCCAGCAGCCGGCTGCGCACCGTGACCGGGACGGGGCGCCAGGTGCCGGCGTCGTCGTATCGTCCCCACTCGGACAGGAGCCCGTCACCGGGCCGCACGCCGAGCGTCACCTGGTCGGTGACGATCGTGCCGGCCTCGGCCACGGTGTCGCTGGTGATCGTCGACACCGTCGGCTGGAACGGCAGCGGTGACAGCTGCTCGACACTCGCGGCTTCGGAAGCGGACGCCGCGACCCCGCCCGAGAAGAGGATCATCTGCGAGCCGGCGGGGCTGTTCCCCACCGTGGTCACCCGTCCGTACGGCAGGTCGACGAACTCGACCGAGGCGGTCACGGTGAGCTGGGCGGCGTCACCGGTGGCGGCGACGGGCACGCTCTCGCCGTTGCGGACGAGGGCCGTGGTCGAACCGTCCGCGAACACGGCTCCGTCCAGGGTGACCGTGCCCGCATGCGTGGGCTCGAGGGTCGTCGGCCCACCCGTCACGCGGTCGACCGTGAGGTCGGGGCGGATGAGCCCCGTGCCGTCGTCCGAGAGCTCGACGATGATCGATGCGGCGACCGACTTCGACGCGGCGGACGAGGCCTCGGCGAGCATCTGGTTCGCGCGTTCGAGCACGATCGGCCAGCGCTCGTTGGCCCGGCCGGCGTAGTACCGCTGCGTGTGGCCGTTCAGGCCGGTGATGGTCCAGACCGCGAGCTGTCCTGCGGCGGCCGTGTCGGCGTCGGTCGTGCCGCCCCAGGTGCGGGCGATGTACGCGAGGCGCGCATGGTCGTCGGTCGAGACGCCTATCACGTCGCCACCCGTGGTCGTGTCGTAGTGGTTGCCGACGGGCGATCTCTTGCCGGCTTCGAGGCAGAACGCCTGGGTGCCGTCGTCGAGTCGGTACGTGCCGAGCCACGAGGCGTTGTCGCCGCGCCAGAGGTGGCCCGGGCCGAGTCCCGTGCCGGTGACGGCGGCGGCCGGGGCGTGGCCGAGCAGCCCGACGGCGACGGAGAACAACAGGGCGAGGGCGAGCGCGAGGCGCCGTCTGGGGGGCCCGAGGGCCTTCGTTGATGAGGTCATGCACCGACGATCGGGCAGCGGCCCCGGCTGCCGAGGCCGGCACCGCGCCTCCTGTGCACGGCTCCCGCCGACGCAGGCCGGGGGAGGAGCCGTGACACGACGACGCCCCCGCCGCGAGCTGCGGCGGGGGCGTCGTCAGACGGGGGTGATCGAGGTCACTCGGTCTCGTCGAGGTCGATGTCGTCGCCTTCGAGGTCGTTCGGGGCGTACTCGGGCGAACCCTCGCGGGGCGCACCGCCGGTCGGGCCGTCGTTGCCCTCTCCGACGCCGGGGAAGACCGTCTCGCCGGCGACGGCGTCGTTGGTCGCGATCTGCTCGGACTCGGCGAATTCGTCGGCCTGGTCGTAGGGCTGGTCACCCGACGCTGCGGGGGTGTTGGTGTCGCTCATGATGCGTCCTCTCGAGAGTGGTGCGGGGTGGTGGGGGGAGCGGTTCAGGCCAGGCCGAGCTGTTGCTTCATGCCGGCTTCGTCGGTGGCGCCCCAGCGCTCGACGAGCAGGCCGTCCTCGTCGAACCGGCCGACCTGGATGCCGCGCACGGTGAACGTCTTGCCCGTGGGCTCGGCACCCTGGAACGTGCCGGTGTGCGTGCCCGAGATCGTGAAGACGGCGGTGACGTTCTCGTCGTCGGCGACGAGGGTCTCGACCGCGAGGTCGGCGTCGGGGAAGGCCGCGAAGAAGTCGGTCCAGAAGGCCTGGATGCCCGCGAGGCCGGCGGGAGCGTCGGGGGCCGGGTCGTGATCGACGACGTCGGCGTGGAAGCCCTCGCCGAGACGGTCGATCTCGCGGGCGGTCAGGATCTCGCCGAGGCGTTCCTGCGTGGCGAGGTTCTTCTCTTTCGACATGCGTGTCTCCGTCTTCTCGTTCTGTCGGGGTGTCTCTCGTCTACTCCCCAGGCGACGGCAGGCCCCCGATGCTCACAGCAGACGCGACGCTCGGCGTACCCCTCGGGTCGCCCGCTAGGCTGACCGCTGGCCCATTGTCTTCATGTCGAGATGGCTCGATGTCGAGACGGATCATGGTGAGACGACGCAGCGATGCGGATTGGAAGAACAGCGTGGATCTTTTCGAGTACCAGGCCAGAGACCTGTTCGAGCAGTACGGCGTGCCCGTGTTGCCGGGCATCGTGGCCGACACCCCCGAGGAGGCGCGAGCGGCGTCCGAGAAGCTGGGTGGCGTCACCGTCGTGAAGGCCCAGGTCAAGGTCGGCGGTCGCGGCAAGGCCGGCGGCGTCAAGGTGGCGAAGACCCCCGACGACGCCGAGGCCGCGGCGAAGGACATCCTCGGGCTCGACATCAAGGGCCACGTCGTCAAGCGCGTGATGATCGCGGGCGGCGCCCAGATCGCCCGCGAGTTCTACTTCTCGGTGCTGCTCGACCGCGCCAACCGCTCGTACCTCTCGCTCTGCAGCGTCGAGGGCGGCATGGAGATCGAGCAGCTCGCCGTCGAGAAGCCCGACGCGCTCGCCCGCATCGAGGTCGACCCCCGCGCGGGCATCGACCTGGCGAAGGCCACCGAGATCGCGAAGGCCGGCGGGTTCCCCGACGAGCTGATCGACAAGGTCGCCCCCGTGCTGGTGAAGCTCTACGCCGTCTACGAGGGCGAGGACGCGACGCTCGTCGAGGTCAACCCGCTCGTGCTCACCGAGCAGGGCGACATCGTCGCCCTCGACGGCAAGGTCTCGATCGACGAGAACGCCGAGTTCCGTCACCCCGGTCACGCCGAACTCGAGGACGCCGACGCGGCGGACCCGCTCGAGGCGAAGGCCAAGGCCGCCGGCCTCAACTACGTGAAGCTCGACGGCGAGGTCGGCATCATCGGCAACGGTGCAGGGCTCGTCATGTCGACGCTCGACGTCGTCGCCTACGCCGGCGAGGCGCACGGCGGCGTGAAGCCCGCCAACTTCCTCGACATCGGCGGCGGAGCGAGCGCCGAGGTCATGGCGGCGGGGCTCGACGTGATCCTGGGCGACGCCCAGGTCAAGAGCGTCTTCGTCAACGTCTTCGGCGGCATCACCGCCTGCGACGCCGTCGCCAACGGCATCGTCGCCGCGCTCGGCATCCTCGGCGACGCGGCCACCAAGCCGCTCGTCGTGCGCCTCGACGGCAACAACGTCGACGAGGGTCGACGCATCCTGGCGGAGGCGGCGCACCCGCTGGTCACCGTCGTCGCGACCATGGACGAGGCTGCCGACAAGGCCGCCGAGCTGGCTTCGAAGTAAGGACTGCACAGAACAATGTCGATCTTCCTCAACAAGGACAGCAAGGTCATCGTCCAGGGCATCACCGGCGGCGAGGGCACCAAGCACACGGCCCTCATGCTCAAGGCCGGCACGCAGGTCGTGGGTGGCGTCAACGCCCGCAAGGCCGGCACGACCGTCACCCACGGTGACGTCGAGCTGCCCGTCTTCGGCACCGTGACCGAGGCCGTCGCCGAGACCGGCGCGGACGTCTCGATCGTCTTCGTGCCGCCGGCGTTCGCCAAGGACGCCGTCGTCGAGGCCATCGAGGCCGAGGTGCCGCTCGTCGTCGTCATCACCGAGGGCATCCCGGTGCAGGACAGCGCCGAGTTCTGGGCGCTCGCCAAGGCCAAGGGCGGAACGACCCGCATCATCGGCCCGAACTGCCCCGGCATCATCACGCCCGGCGAGTCGCTGGTCGGCATCACGCCCGCCTCGATCTCGGGCTCGGGCCCCATCGGGCTCGTCTCGAAGTCGGGCACCCTGACGTACCAGATGATGTTCGAGCTGCGCGACCTCGGCTTCTCGACCGCCATCGGCATCGGCGGCGACCCGGTCATCGGCACGACCCACATCGACGCCCTCGAGGCGTTCGAGGCCGACCCCGACACCAAGGCGATCGTCATGATCGGCGAGATCGGCGGCGACGCCGAAGAGCGTGCCGCCGACTACATCAAGGCACACGTCACTAAGCCCGTCGTCGGCTACGTCGCGGGCTTCACCGCCCCCGAGGGCAAGACGATGGGCCACGCCGGAGCGATCGTGTCCGGCTCGGCCGGCACCGCGCAGGCCAAGAAAGAGGCGCTCGAGGCCGCCGGCGTCAAGGTCGGCAAGACGCCGAGCGAGACCGCGGCGCTGCTCCGCGAGGTCTACGCCTCCCTGTAAGAGCCGACCCGCGCCTCCTCGACGGGCGTGTTCGTCACGGCCGGTCGTCCTCGGACGCCCGGTCACGACGGACACGCCCGTCGTCGTGCGCGCGCCCCTGCGTGCGTGCGTGCGTGCGGGGGGGAGCGGTGCCGGTGCCGAGCGGCGTCGTCGTCGCGGGCGGCGGGGCAGCAGGCCGGCCCCGGTCGGCACCGGTACAGTCGCTCGCGATGAACCGCCCAGTCACCGCTCTCTTCTCCGCGCTCGAAGCCCTGCTCGTCGTGGCCATCGGCGTCGGCATCCCCCTCGTCGTGCTGACCTCGCTCTGGGCGTTCCAGTACGGCCTGCAGATCGACTGGGTCGTCTTCTGGCGCGCAGCCGTCGACTCGTGGCTCGTCGGGCACGGCGCCGACCTGACCGTCCAGCTCAGCGCGGACGCGGCCGCGGCGACCGGCATCCCCGGAGCGGACGCCCCCATCGTCGTCTCGATCGCCGCGCTCGGCTTCGCCCTCCTCACGGTGTTGATGGGCATCCGTGCCGGCCGCGCCGCCGCCGAGACGGCCCACCGTGTGACCGGCGTGCTCGTCACCATCGGCACCTTCGCCCTGTTGTCCCTCGCCCTGGCGGCCTCCGCGCAGCACGAGCTCGCACGCCCGTCGTTGTGGCAGGGCACGCTGCTGCCCGCGCTCGTCTACGCCGTGCCCGTCGTGGCCATGGCCGAGGTGACGCGTCGTCGTCGGGGCGAGTCCGCCGACCCGGTCACCGGTGCCGTCATCGGTCTGCTGTCACGACTGCCCGGGCAGGTGACCGGCATCGCGGCCGCCGGGTTGCGTCTCGGCGCCGTGGCCGCGTCGACCGTGCTCGCCGCGTCGTCCGTGATCGTCTCGGTGCTGATCGTGGCGAACTACGCCGAGATCATCACCCTGTACGAAGGCGCGCACGGCGGGTTCCTCGGCGGGCTCGCGCTGACGATCGGGCAGCTCGCCCTGCTCCCCGACGTCGTCGTCTGGGCGGCGTCGTGGCTGGTCGGCCCCGGCTTCGCCATCGGCACCGGGTCGTCGATCTCGCCCCTGGGCACCGCCGTCGGCCCGATGCCCGCGATCCCCTTCCTCGGCGCCCTGCCCACGGCAGACCTGACGTTCGGCTTCGTCGGGCTGCTGGTCCCGGTCGTCGCCGCGTACGTCTGCGCGACGTTGCTGAGGCCGCGGCTGCAGCGCATGCTCGCCGGGCACGGGGTCGACGACCTGGTCCGTCGCCTCGTCGTCGCGGTCGTCGGCGGGCTCGTCGGGGGAGTGCTGCTCGGCCTGCTCGCCTGGGCGGCCTCGGGCTCGGCCGGGCCCGGACGCCTGACCGACGTCGGACCCGACCCGCTGCTGGTCGGCGGGTTCGCGGCGCTCGAGTTCGCCGTCGCCGGCGTGCTGGCGATGGTCGTGAGCCCGCCGAGGTTCGCGGGTGATCGGGCCGTGACGACCAGGGACGGCTCCGATGCGAAGCGGCACGACGACCCGGTCGTCGACGACACCGCGCCGACGGGCCCTGTGCCCGTGACCACCCTGCGGCGCGACGGCGACGACACCGAGCGCATCGAGGGCATCACGCGCTGACGCCGTCGTCCGACGGGCCGCCCCCCACCGCCCCCGGCGCGCACGCCCGGCCCGCTAGGCTTGCCGGGTGCTGAAGCTCGTGGTGCTCATCTCCGGTGGCGGCTCGAACCTCCGGGCGCTGCTCGAGGCCGCGAGCGACGCCGAGTACCCGGCCCGGGTGGTCGCCGTCGGTGCCGACCGCGAGGCCGACGGCTTCGAGCACGCCGAGCACTTCGGGGTGCCGACCTTCTCGGTCGCCTTCTCGAACTTCGCCGACCGTGCCGCCTGGGGTGACGAGCTGCTGGCCCGGATCGAGCAGTGGCAGCCCGACCTCGTGGTGCTCAGCGGGTTCATGCGGCTCGTGCCGCCGCGGGTCGTCGCCGCCCTCGCCCCGAACCTGATCAACACGCACCCCGCCTACCTGCCCGAGTTCCCCGGGGCGCACGGCGTCCGCGACGCCCTCGCGGCCGGGGTCGACCAGACCGGCGCCAGCGTGATCGTCGTCGACGAGGGCGTCGACAGCGGCCCGATCCTCGCGCAACGCCGCATCCCGGTGCTGCCCGGCGACGACGAGTCGTCGCTGCACGACCGCATCAAGGTCGTCGAGCGCGAACTGCTCGTCCAGACCGTGCTCGACATCGCCAACGGAACGACCACCCTCGAACAGGAGCCCACCGCATGAGCGGCCACGCCATCGACCCCAGCCTCTACCGCGACCGTGACGCCGTGCCCGTGCGACGGGCGCTGATCAGCGTCAGCGACAAGACGGGCCTGCTCGACCTGGCCGCCGCCCTGTCGGCCTCCGGCGTCGAGATCGTGTCGACCGGCTCGACCGCCCAGACCATCCGCGACGCCGGCCACGCCGTCACCGACGTCAGCAGCGTCACCGGCTTCCCCGAGTCGCTCGACGGCCGCGTGAAGACCCTGCACCCCGCGGTGCACGCCGGCATCCTCGCCGACCTGCGGCTCGAGTCGCACGAGGCGCAGCTGGCCGAGCTCGACATCGCCGCGTTCGAGCTCGTCGTCGTCAACCTCTACCCGTTCGTCGAGACCGTCGCCTCGGGTGCCGACGTGCCGACCGTCATCGAGAACGTCGACATCGGCGGGCCCGCCATGGTGCGGGCCGCCGCGAAGAACCACGCCAACGTCGCCATCGTGGTCTCGCCGACGAACTACCCGCAGGTCGTGAAGGCGCTCACGCTCGGTGGCACGACCCTGGCCCAACGTCAGCGCCTGGCCGGCGAGGCCTTCGCCCACACGGCGGCGTACGACACGGCAGTCGCGGCGTACTTCGCCGCACACGTGGGTGTGCGCGCCGAGGCCGACGCGTCCGCCGCGGCGACCCGCGCCTCCTCGTCCGTCGTCGACGAGCAGGAGGCGCGGGCCGGCTTCGAGCCCACGGCCACCGTCTCGGCCGACTTGCAGCACACCCTCCGCTACGGCGAGAACTCCCACCAGGCCGCCGCGATCTACGCGACGCCCGGGGCGCACGGCATCGCGCAGGCGACGCAGCTGCACGGCAAAGAGATGTCGTACAACAACTACGTCGACGCGGACGCGGCCCTGCGTGCCGCGTACGACTTCGACGAGCCCGCCGTCGCGATCATCAAGCACGCGAACCCGTGCGGCATCGCCGTCGCCTCGCCCGACGCCGTCGACGCCATCGCCGACGCGCACCAGCGGGCGCACGCCTGCGACCCCGTCTCCGCCTTCGGCGGCGTCATCGCGGCCAACCGCCCGGTGACCCGCGCCATGGCCGAGACCGTCGCGGACATCTTCACCGAGGTCGTCATCGCCCCGGCGTTCGACCCCGAGGCCGTCGAGATCCTCAGCGCGAAGAAGAACATCCGCCTGCTGACCCTGCCTTCCGACTTCACCCGCGACGTCCGCGAGGTCAAGCAGATCTCGGGCGGCCTGCTGGTCCAGGACGCCGATCGGTTCGACGGGTTCACGTCCAACGGCTGGACGCTCGTCGCCGGCGACGAGGCGGACGCCGCGACGCGGGCCGACCTCGAGTTCGCCTGGAAGGCCTCGCGCGCCGTCAAGTCGAACGCCATCCTGCTCGCCTCGGGCGGAGCCTCGATCGGTGTCGGCATGGGCCAGGTCAACCGCGTCGACTCGTGCCACCTGGCCGTCGACCGCGCCGGTGCCCGCGCCACCGGGTCGGTCGCCGCGTCCGACGCGTTCTTCCCGTTCGCCGACGGCCTGCAGGTGCTGCTCGACGCCGGCGTGGCCGCGGTGGTCCAGCCTGGCGGGTCGATCCGCGACGACGAAGTCGTGGCCGCGGCGAAGGCCGCCGGCGTGACCATGTACTTCACGGGCGAGCGCCACTTCTTCCACTAGGTCGTCGTCGACGAGGTCCCGGAGGCGCGGGTCGCGTCGTCCATGATTCCGAACGATTCCGTCTTGCGGCGGAGTCGACGGCACGCATATCCTGTAAGGCTGCTCACAGCCGGTCGGACACGACCGCACGGACGGACGACGACACTCAGGAGGACATGATGACGACGACGACACTGACCACGGTGGGCACGGCCACCGACGGTGCTCGCGTGGGTCGCGCCTCCTCGGCGTCTCCGAGCCCGGCGCCGATCAGCTAGACGAGACGGCCCGCCGCCCACCGGCACCACTCCGACACCTCCGCCCGGCGACGTCCCGGGCGCGACCGCGCGACCATGCGTCCTCCCGGACGGTCGCCGCACCACCTTTCTCCACAACGGGTCACCGCTCTGCGTTGTCGCCTGTGCCAGATCACGACACTTGGATCACCCATGTCTCAGAAGTCCTCGTCCGCCCGTCCGCCCGACACCGCGAAGCGTCCCTCGACGGTGCAGTCGCTCACCCGGCTGTACCCCTACGTCAAGCCGGCCCTGCCCCGCATCGTGCTGGGCATGGTCGCGGCCCTGCTCGCCGCCGTCGTCGCCCTGCTGATCCCCCTCGTCCTGCAGCTGCTCGTCGACGGCCCCCTGTCGAGTGGCGACCGGTCGCAGGTGTGGCCCGCCTTCGCCGTCGTGCTGGGTCTCGGCGTCGCCGAGGCGATCATGATCGGTGCTCGCCGCCGGCTGGTGCTCACACCGAGCACGCACGTCGAGGCGACCATGCGCAACGCCCTGTACGCCAAGCTCCAAGACCTGCCGGTGGCGTTCCACGACCGGTGGCAGAGCGGTCAGCTGCTCAGCCGGTCGGTCAGCGACCTGAGCCTCATCCGTCGCTGGCTCGCGTTCGGCGTCGTGCTGCTCGTGGTCAACGTGCTCACCATCGTCGTCGGATTCGTCGTGCTGTTCTGGTACAGCTGGGTGCTCGGCCTCGTCTTCCTCGTCGCGTCGCTGCCCGTGTTCTTCGTCAGTTTCGCCTTCGAGAAGCGGTACTCGATCGTCGCCCGTCGGTCCCAGGACCAGGTCGGCGACCTGGCGACCAGCGTGGAGGAGAGCGTGCACGGCATCCGGGTCCTCAAGGCCTTCGGTCGTGGCAAGCACTCGTTGCGCGAGTTCGCCAAGCAGGCCGAAGACCTCCGCGGGACCGAGATCGAGAAAGCCAAGGCCATCTCGAAGCTGTGGCTCTGGCTGCTGCTCGTCCCCGACGTGGCCTTCGCGCTGTGTCTGCTGGGCGGCGTCTGGCTCGCCGCCGACGGTCAGCTGACCGTCGGTCAGCTGTTCGCCTTCTTCGCGACCGCGACCGTGCTGCGTTGGCCGGTCGAGTCGATCGGCTTCCTGCTCTCGATGACCTTCGACACCCGCACGGCCGTCGACCGCTACTTCGAGGTGATGGACAGCGAGAACACGGTGACCGACCCCGAGAACCCGTCGACGATCGCCGAGCCCCACGGTCGTCTCGAGTTCAAGGGAACGCACTTCCGCTACCAGGACTCGCCGGCCCAGTTCTCCGACCTCGTCAACGGGGTCGACCTGGTCGTCGAGCCCGGCGAGACGATGGCCCTGGTCGGCCTCACCGGCTCGGGCAAGACCACGCTCCTGTCTCTCGTGTCGCGGCTCTACGACGTGACCGGTGGGCAGGTCCTGATCGACGGCGTCGACGTCCGTGACCTCAGCCGCGAAGAGCTCCGCCGTCACATCGGCATGGCGTTCGAGGACGCGACGCTGTTCAGCGCGTCCGTGCGTGACAACGTGCTGCTCGGCCGCCCCGACCTCGCCGACGACCCCGACGAGGCCGACCGGGTGATGTGCGAGGCCCTCGAGATCGCCCAGGCCGACTTCGTCGAGCGGCTGCCCGAGGGCGTCGACACCCGGGTGGGCGAAGAGGGGCTCAGCCTGTCCGGCGGACAACGCCAGCGTCTCGCCCTGGCGCGGGCCATCGCGGCCCGCCCGGCCGTTCTGGTGCTCGACGACCCGTTGTCGGCCTTGGACGTCGACACCGAGGCCCGCGTCGAGGCCGGACTGAGACGCGTGCTCGCGTCGACGACGTCCCTGATCGTCGCCCACCGACCGTCGACGGTCACCCTGGCCGACCGGGTCGCGCTGCTCGAGAACGGCACGGTCACCGCGGTGGGTCGGCACTCCGACCTCATCGCGAGCAACGAGCACTACCGCTACGTCATCTCGTCGCTCGACGACGACTCCACCACCAGCCGAGAGGAGGTGCTCGCATGACCGACACGACACTCGAGGACGACCGTCCCGACCGTCCGGCGGTCGCCGACGGCCCCGTCGAGCGCGAGGCGCTCGACGGACGAACCCCCGCCGAGAAGCGCGCCGAGCAGGGCTCGACGACGCAGGGCGTCCGCGGCGAGGAGCGCGAGAACTTCACCAAGGACGAGAGCAAGAGGCTGCGCCGTCGTTCGCTGCGCCTCCTCGGCTCGCTCGTTCACCCGCTGCGGTGGCGTCTCGCCCTGATGGGTGTCGTCGTCGTGATCAGCACGGCCTCGCAGGTCGCGGGGCCGGCCCTGATCGCGATCGGCATCGACACCGCCCTGCCGGCCCTGATGGACGACCAGGACTGGGCACCGGCGATCCTCGTCGTGGTCGCCTACCTGGTGACCGGCGTGATCGGTGCGGTGCTGATGGCGCAGTACACGGTGCTGTCGGCGCGCATCAGCCAGGCGATCCTGTTCGACCTGCGCAAGCGGCTGTTCCTGCACACGCAGCGGCTCAGCCTCGAGTTCCACGAGACGTACACGTCGGGCCGCATCATCTCGCGCCAGACGAGCGACCTGGACTCGATCCGCGAGCTGCTCGACTCGGGCATCAACCAGCTCGTGTCGGGCCTGCTGTACATGGTCTTCACCGCCGTCGCCCTGGTCGCGCTCGACCCGCAGAGCGGCCTCGTCCTCGCCGTGGCCCTCGTGCCGCTCGTGGCGTTGACCCGGTGGTTCCAGGTGCGTTCGCAGAAGCTGTTCCGGGCCACCCGCGTCACGAGCGCCCGCGTCATCGTGCACTTCGTCGAGACGATGACGGGCATGCGCGCCGTGCAGGCCTTCCGCAAGGAGGCGCGCAACGAGAAGGAGTACGCCGGTCACGTCGAGGACTACCGGCAGGCCAACTCGAAGGTGTTCACGCTGTTCGGCACCTTCGACCCGGGCCTGGTGCTCATCGGCAACGCGACCCTCGCGGCGGTCGTGCTGTTCGGCGGCTTCCGGGTGATCGACGGCTCGCTCGAGATCGGCGCCCTGCTGGCGGTGGCGCTCTACGCGAAGCGGTTCTTCGACCCGGCCGAAGAGATGGCCATGTTCTACAACGGCTACCAGTCGGCGTCCGCCGCGCTCGAGAAGATCTCGGGCGTGCTCGAGGAGCAGCCCAGCGTGCCCGACCCGACGCGCCCGGTCGACCTGTGGGACGCCAAGGGGCAGGTGCACTTCGACGACGTCGAGTTCGCCTACAACGCCGACACGGTCGTCCTGCCCGGCTTCGACCTCCACGTGCCCGCGGGGCAGACCATCGCCCTCGTCGGGTCGACGGGGGCGGGCAAGTCGACGTTGGCGAAGCTCATCTCGCGCTTCTACGACCCGACGCGCGGAGCGGTGACGCTCGACGGCGTCGACCTGCGCGACCTGCACCCGAAAGACCTCCGCCGGGCGATCGTCATGGTCACGCAAGAGGCGTACCTCTTCTCGGGTTCGGTGGCCGACAACATCTCGCTCGGCAAGCCCGACGCGACGCGTGACGAGATCGAGCGCGCGGCGAAGGCGGTCGGGGCGCACGAGTTCATCCAGGCCCTGCCCGACGGATACGACACCGACGTGAACAAGCGCGGCGGCCGTGTGTCGGCCGGGCAACGCCAGTTGCTCTCGTTCGCCCGGGCGTTCATCGCGGACCCGAGCGTGCTGATCCTGGACGAGGCGACGGCGTCGCTCGACATCCCGTCCGAGCGCATGGTGCAGGAGGCGTTGCAGACCCTGCTCGCCGACCGCACCGCGGTCATCATCGCGCACCGCCTGTCGACGGTCGCGATCGCCGACCGGGTCCTCGTCATGGAGCACGGCAAGATCGTCGAGGACGGCACCCCGGACGACCTGATCGCGGGCACCGGCCGCTTCGCGCAGCTGCACGCCGCCTGGCGTGACTCGCTCGTGTGAGGCGGAGCCCGGACGGCAGGCCCCGCCCGCCGTCCGGGCTCGGCTAGCGTGGCCCCGATGACCGACGCGACGAGCTACCTGCAGGCCTACGACGAGCAACTCCGCACCGACGCCGAGACGCCGAGCGCGCTCGCCGTGACCCGGCACGGTCCGCTGCGGCTCGTCACCTTCGCCGGTGGCCGCGGGTTCGTCACCTACCGTGACCTCGGCGCAGCGGACGCCGAGGCGGTGCGCGCGCTCGTGGCCGCCGCCGTCGAGCACTTCGACGCCGACGCCGAGATCACCCGGGTGGAATGGAAGACGCGGGGGCACGACCGGGCGCCCGGGTTGCACGACGCGCTCGTGGCCTCGGGCTTCGAGCCCGGCGAGCCCGAGTCGATCATGATCGGCCCGCTCACGGCGTTGGCCGGGCTCGGCGACGCGCCCGAGGGAGTGACGGTCCGTCGGGTCACCACCGAGGCGGACGTGCGGGCGATGAGCGCGATGGTCGACGAGGCGTTCGGCGAAGCGGTCGACGCACGGATGGCCGACGCGCTGCTCTCACGACTTGCCCGCGGCGACGGCATGGAGCTCTGGGTCGCCGAGGTCGACGGCCGGATGGTCTGCGGTGGTCGACTCGAACCCGTCCCCGGCACGGACTTCGTCGGCATCTGGGGCGGCGCCACCCTCGAGGCGTATCGTCACCGGGGCATCTACCGGGCGCTGACCGCCGCACGGGCGCGCTCCGCCCTCGCGCAGGGCAAGGCCCTCGTGCACAGCGACTCGACCGACGACTCGCGTCCGATCCTCGAACGGTCGGGCCTGGTCGCCGTGTCGACGACGACCCCGTACGACCGGACGCGCTGAGGCCACCGAGCCACGGCGGGCGAGTCCGGGGGAGTCGGGCGGTCGTGGCCGACCGTCTCCGACGAACCCGCCCGTCCCGGTGATGCCGGTGGTTCGCGGCGCACCCGGTCAGGGACGGTGGGAGGCGCGCTCCAGATCGACGCGGAAGCCACCCGACCGGCTCCACAGCAGAGGCGTGCCCTCGACGCGGTACTGCTCGAGGGCCCGCTGCTCGTGGTCGCGCGGGGCGTGGCCCGAGGCGCGGATCACGCGCCACCAGGGCAGGTCGGCCCCGGCGTACGCCATCACCTGGCCGACGGCGCGGGAGGCCCGCGACCCGAGGGCAGCCGCGACCGATCCGTAGGTCATCACCTGGCCCGGCGGGATCGACTCGACCACGGCGATCACCCGCGAGGCGAAGTCGTCGGGGTGGGGCCCGGAGTCGAGCCCGGGCGCGGGGTCGTCACCGGCCGCGGGGACATCGCCGGGGGTGGACGCGTCCGGCGTCACGACCTCGGCCTCACGTGGTGCCGACTCAGACCTGCGACGACGCCAGCGTCAGCCCCGCGACGTGCTCGCCGTAGGGCGTCTCGCCGATGACCTCGAAGCCGATGTGGTGGAAGAAGTCCTCGGGCCCGTCGTCGCCCGGCTCGTAGATGACGGTGACCCGGTCGAAGCCGCGGCTGCGGGCCTCGTCGGCGAGGGCGTGCACGGCGAACCGTCCGATGCCCCGGCCCTGGGCGTCGGCCTCGACGTTGATGCGCCAGATGCAGCTGCGCAGCGCCTCGTCGTCGGCCTCGGCGTCGAAGTTGCCCATGATGAAGCCGACGACCGTGTCGTCGTCGTCCACGACGACGCGGGGCCAGGCGGTGGTCGGGTTGACGTAGGCCTCGGCGATCGAGTGCGAGACGGGTGCGACGAACTGCTCTTGACCCGGCTTGAGCGTGAGGTTGTTGGCCGCGACGACGGTGGCGGCGGACAGTTCTTCGAGGCGCAGTCCAGACATGGGTTCAGGGTAACGGGGCGTCCCGACGGGCACCACCGCCGGGCGGATGACGGGCTGCGGTGCGCGCGCGACCCCCGACGTCGTGGATGATGACGAGAATGAACCGCGGGACGAACCTGCCGGCGATCGGCGGCTACAACCGGTCGGTGGTGCTCGACGCCATCCGGCGGGAGGCCGCGGGCCTCAGCCGGACCGAGATCGCCGGGCGCACCGGACTCAGCCCCCAGGCGGTGACGAACGTCTCGCGCCGGCTGATCGAGGCGGGCCTCATCCGCGAGAGCGGCACCGTGATCAGCGGTCCCGGCAAGCCGCGCACCATGCTGCAGCTCGAGTCCCGGGGGCGCTTCGCGATCGGCGTGCACGTCGACCCCGCCGTGTTGACGTTCGTGCTGCTCGACCTCGTCGGCACGGTCGTCGCCCACGCACGCGAGCTGACCCCGTCCGCCAGCGAACCCGACGAGGTGGTGGCCTTGATGGCGCGGGCCATCGACGGGCTGGTCGTCACGAGCGGCGTCGACCGCGAGCTGCTGCTCGGGGTCGGCATCGCGTCGCCGGGCCCGGTCGACATCGGGCCCGGCCTCGTGCTCGATCCACCGATGATGCCGCTCTGGCGGCACGTGCCGCTGCGTCGGGCGCTCAGCGAGGCGACCGGTCTGCCGGTGCTGCTCGAGAAGGACGTCACGGCCTGCGCGGTCGCCGAGCTGTGGCTCAGCGACGGAGGCGCGGGTGAGCGCAGCGACTTCGCCTTCGTCTACTACGGCACCGGTTACGGCACCGGACTCGTGCTGGGCGGCGACGTGCTGCGCGGGGCCAGTGCGAACGCGGGGGACTCGGGGCACGTGATGGTCGACGACCACGGTCACCGCTGCACCTGCGGGCGCATCGGCTGCGTGGGCGAACTGATCACGCCGCACGCCCTCGTGCGCGAGGCCGTCGACGCGGGCGTGCTGGCCGAGGGGGACGTCTCGGACGCGGCGCTCGCCGAGGCGGCGCGCAGCGGGGACGACGTCGACATGCGCCGCATCGACGAGGCGTTCGGCGCCCTGGTCGGCAAGGCCGACCTGGGTGACGCTGGCTCCCTCGGGGTGCTGCACGGCGCGGGCCGGCACCTCGCGCGGGCCCTCGTGACCATCGTCAACCTGCTCGACCTCGACGAGGTCGTCTTCGGGGGCCCGTTCTGGGCGCCGCTGTCGCGGCACGTCCTCGCGGTGCTGCCGGCCGCGCTCCGCGACGACCCGGCGCTCATCCCGAAGCACCCGATCCGGCTCGTCGAGTCGTCGATCGGCATCGACGTCGCGGCCGTCGGAGCCGCCTGCCTGGTGCTCGACCAGACGTTCTCGCCGCGACCGTCCGCCCTGCTGATCCGCGCCTGACGGGGCCGACCCGCGCCTCCTGCGGTCGCGACCCGCGCCTCCTCGGCTCGGCCGCCGTTACCGGACCGATGCCGTCGGGCGTCTTGACACGAGTTACTCCATACGATGTAGTAATCGAATCGCGGTCGGGCAGAGCAGCCCGACGCCGACGCGACTGGAGCAAAGGAGCACCATGTCACGCACGTTCACCTCGGTCCGGGGGCGCAAGCGCGCACTGGCCGTCGCCGCCGCAGCGGTCGCCACGGCCCTGCTGGCCTCGGGTTGCTCGGGGGGCGCCGGCAGCGGCGACTCCGACACCATCAAGGTCGCGTACCAGAAGTTCGGGACGTTCACGCAGATGGACGCCCACATGAAGGAGACCGCGAAGACCTTCGAAGCGGCCAACCCCGGCATGAAGGTCGAGTTCGTGCCCATCGCGGCGCAGAACGACGACTACTTCACCAAGCTCGCGCTGATGAACCGGTCGGCGGCCACCGCGCCCGACGTCATGTACGAGGACACCTTCAAGGTCAAGAGCGACGCGGCCGCCGGCTACCTGCTGCCGCTCGACGAGTACACCGACGCGTGGGAGGACTGGGACGCGTTCTACGACAACGCCAAGGAGGCCGGCGTCGGCGAGGACGGCAAGACCTACGGCATCCCGATGGGCACCGACACCCGGGCGCTCTGGTACAACAAGGACCTCTTCGCGCAGGCCGGCCTGCCCGTGCCGTGGGAGCCGAAGACCTGGCAGGACGTGCTCGACGCGGCCGAGACGGTCAAGGCGAAGGTGCCCGACGTGGTCCCGCTGAACGTCTACTCGGGCAAGCCGCAGGGTGAGGGCGCGACGATGCAGGGCTTCGAGATGCTGCTCTACGGCACGCCGACCGGCACCCTCTACGACGACGAGACCGGCAAGTGGCTCACCGACTCGCAGGGCTTCGTCGACTCGCTCGGCTTCATCCAGGACGTGTACCAGGGCGGCATCGGACCGAAACCCGAGGAGGCGCTGGACACCAACATCGCCACCATCGTCGGTGGGGAATGGCTCCCGCAGGGCAAGCTCGCGATCGCCCTCGACGGATCGTGGATGAGTGGCACCTGGCTCGAGACCGGCACCAACCCGTGGCCCGAGTGGAACGACGTGATGGGCCAGGCGCCCATGCCCACCCAGGACGGTGCGAAGCCGGGTGCGACGAGCATGTCGGGCGGCTGGACGCTGGCCGTCGGCTCGAAGACCAAGAACCCCGACAAGGCGTTCGAGTTCATCGCCGACGCCCTCGACAAGGACGGTTCGCAGAGCTACGACATCGCCGCCAGCCAGATCGCGGTGCGCAGCGACGTCGCGGAGGACCCCGAGTACGTCGGCAGCAACCCGACCTTCGAGTTCTTCTCGTCGATCGTGCCGGTGACGCACTTCCGTCCGGCGACCACCGACTACAGCCGCATCTCGAACGAGATCACGGTCGCGATGGAGGCCGTCATGACCGGGCAGCAGACGCCCGAGGAGGCGGCGGCCGCGTTCGACGACCAACTGGTCGGCATCGTCGGTGAGGACCAGACGCAGAAGGCGGGGGATTAGCCACATGGCGACCATCGCCCCCACCCCGGTCGGCCGTGAGAGCGGCCGACCGGGGGCCTCCGGGCCCGGCCCCGGGCCCCACGGCGAGAAGCCGGGTCGCCGGGCGGGGGCCTCGAAGGCGCGCGCCCTGCGCACCGGCGCCCGCACCCTGCCGCTCGTCCCGGCCTTCGTCCTGCTGGCCCTGTTCCTGCTGGGGCCCGTCATCTCGAGCTTCTACGGCTCGTTCACCGACGCCTCGCTGACCGGCTACGCCGCCGGCGGCTCGGAGTTCATCGGGTTCCGCAACTACACCGAGCTGTTCGCCGACCCGGACTTCCCGAAGTCGGTGCTGCTGACGCTCGCCTTCGTCTTCTTCTCGGCCGTGGTGGGCCAGAACGTCGTCGGCCTGGGGCTCGCGCTGCTGATGCGGAACGGCCACAAGGTCGTGCGCTCGATCGTCGGCACGTTCGTGATCGCCGCGTGGGTGCTGCCCGAGATCGTCGCCGCCTTCGCGGCGTACGCGTTCTTCAACGACGCGGGCACGCTCAACACGGTCCTGTCGTGGTTCGGCATCACGGGCGCCAACTGGCTCTACGCGATGCCGATGCTCTCGGTGATCCTCGCCAACATCTGGCGCGGCGCCGCGTTCTCGATGCTCGTCTACTCGGCGGCGGTGCAGGAGGTGCCCCCCGAGATCACCGAGTCGGCGGAGGTCGACGGCGCCACCGGCTGGCAACGCCTGGTCTACATCACGCTGCCGGTGATCCGACGCAGCATCTCGACCAACCTCATGCTGACCACGTTGCAGACGCTCTCGGTCTTCACCCTGATCTACGTGATGACGGGCGGCGGGCCCGGCGTGAACAGCACGACCCTGCCGATCCTGGCCTACCAAGAGGCCTTCCAGTTCTCGCAGCTGGGCTTCGGCACGGCCATCGCCACGATCATGCTGCTCGTCGGCGCCGTCTTCTCGATCATCTACATCAGGGCCCTGAAACCGGAGGTCGACTGACCATGGCCATGACCTCACCCAGCGGCCGCAGCATGAAGGCCGTCTCGAACGCCGTGCTGATCGTCATCGCGATCTGCTTCGCCGTCCCGCTCGCCTGGCTGCTGCTGGCATCGTTCGATCCGTCGGCCACGCTGTCGGCGAAGGTGCCGTCGCAGTTCACGCTCGACAACTTCACCGCCGTGCTGACGCCCGAGATCTCGTTCGTCCCGCTCGCCAACAGCCTCATCGTGTCGGGCGGCTGCGCCCTCGTGACCGTCGTCGTGGCGATCCTCGCGGCGTACCCGCTCTCGCGCTACCGGATGCGCATCAACAAGCCGTTCCTCTACGGCATCCTGTTCGGCACCGGCCTGCCCATCACCGCGATGATGGTGCCGGTCTACAGCCTGTTCGTCTCGCTGAACCTGATCGACTCGATCGGCGGCACGGTGTTCTTCCTGGCCGCGACCAGCCTGCCGATGGCGATCTGGATGGCGAAGAACTTCATGGACTCGGTGCCGATCTCGCTCGAGGAAGCCGCGTGGACCGACGGGGCCTCGATGTTCTCGACCCTGACGCGCATCGTCGTGCCGCTCATGCGGCCGGGCATCGCCGTGGTGTTCATCTTCGTGTTCATCCAGGCGTGGGGGAACTTCTTCGTGCCGTTCGTGCTGCTGCTCAGCCCCGACAAGCAGCCCGCAGCGGTCAGCATCTTCAACTTCTTCGGCCAGTACGGCTCGGTGGCCTACGGCCAGCTCGCGGCGTTCTCGATCGTCTACTCGGTGCCCGTCATCGCGTTGTACGTGCTCGTCTCGCGGACCCTCGGCGGCTCGAACGCGCTGGCCGGCGCCGTGAAGGGGTGACGCGCCTCCTCACCAGGGCCCCCGTCGCCCTCTCGATCCACAGAACGACCCGCCCCACCGTGCGCCTCGGCGCGCCCGTCAGGAGACTGATCCCATGCACGACAACACCGTCCTCGTCGAGGCCCGCATCGACCGCTTCGTCCGCGACCGCATCACCCCGGCGGTCTACCGTCGGGCCGTCCCGCTGACGATCACGGCCTGGGAGGCGCCGGGCGAGCCGGTCCCCTTCGCCGAGGCCGTTTCGCAGACGTACGAGCCGTTCGCCGTCGGCTCGCCGTGGAGCCGACCGTGGGGCACCACGTGGTTCCACGTCACGGGGACGGTGCCCGACGGCTTCGGCACCGATCCGGCGACCGCCCTCGAACTCGTCGTCGACCTCGGCTTCAGCATCCGCCAGCCCGGGTTCCAGGCCGAGGGCCTCGTCTGGCGGCCCGACGGCACGATCGTCAAGGCGATCGAGCCGTACAACGGCTACGTGCCGCTGACGGCGATCGGTGCGGGCGTGACCCCGGGCAGCACGATCGACGTCTACGTCGAGGCGGCGTCGAACCCGGACATCGGCGGCGACGACTTCCACGGCGAGACGCCGCTGGGCGACCCCGAGACCGCGGGCGACGCCCCGATCTACGCCCTGCGCAGCATCGTGCTCGCCGAACGCGACGAGGTCGTCGCCGAACTCGACCGAGACGTCTGGACGCTCGTCGGGCTGATGCGCACCCTCGAGCTGACCTCGCCGCGACGGCACGAGATCCTGCGGGCCCTCGACCGGATGTGCGACGTCGTCGACCACGCCGACGTCGCGGGGTCGGCGACGGCCGGTCGGGCCGCGCTCGCCGACGTGCTCGCCGCGCCGGCGAACGCGAGCGCCCACCGGGTCGTCGCGACGGGCCACGCCCACATCGACTCGGCCTGGCTCTGGCCCGTGCGCGAGACGCAGCGCAAGGTCGCGCGCACCTTCTCGAACGTGGTCGCCCTGATGGACGACGACCCCGACGTCGTGTTCGCCGCCTCGAGCGCGCAGCAGTACGCCTGGTTGAAGGAGCGCTACCCCGAGCTGTTCGAACGGGTGAAGCAGAAGGTCGCCGAGGGCCGCTTCGTGCCCGTCGGCGGCATGTGGGTCGAGTCCGACACCAACATGCCCGGTGGCGAGGCGCTCGCCCGTCAGTTCGTCGCGGGCAAGGGGTTCTTCCTCCGCGAGTTCGGCGTCGACGCCGACGAGGTCTGGCTGCCCGACTCGTTCGGCTACACGGGCGCCATGCCGCAGATCGCCCGCGCGGCCGGCGCCAGCTCGTTCTTCACCCAGAAGGAGTCCTGGAACGAGACGAACCGCATGCCGCACCACACCTTCCTGTGGGAGGGCATCGACGGCAGCCGGGTGTTCACGCACTTCCCGCCCGTGGACACCTACAACTCCGACCTCTCGCCGGCCGAGCTCGCCCACGCCGAGCGCGGCTACGCCGAGAAGGGGTACTCGAACGTCTCGATCGTCCCGTTCGGCTGGGGCGACGGCGGCGGCGGCCCGACCCGCGAGATGATGGCGGCCGCGCGACGGGCCGGCGACCTCGAGGGCTCGCCACGCGTGACCGTCGGCACCCCAGCCTCCTTCTTCGCGCAGGCACGGTCAGAGCTCGCGGACCCGGCCGTGTGGTCGGGCGAGATGTACCTCGAGTTCCACCGCGGGACGTACACGTCGCAGGCCCGCACCAAGCAGGGCAACCGGCGCAGCGAGCACCTGCTGCGCGAGGCCGAGCTGTGGAGCGCCACGGCGACCGCACGCGGCCTGCTCGACTACCCGTACGACGAGCTCGAAGAGATCTGGCACGTCGTGTTGCTGCAGCAGTTCCACGACATCCTCCCCGGTTCGTCGATCGCCTGGGTGCACCACGAGGCCGAGCGGCACTACGCGCGGGTCGCCGAGCAGCTCGAGGCGATCATCGGCTCGGCCCAGCGGGCGCTCGCAGGGTCGGGGTCGGCGACGACCACCTTCAATGCCGGTCCTGTCCCGGCCGCGGGGGTCGACGCGTCGGCCGGGTCGGCAGCGGGTCAGGCGCAGGAGGCGGGGGTCGGGTCGGTCACGCCGGTCGGCTCCGACGGCGGTTGGGTGCTCGACAACGGGCTCGTGCGCGCCGTGTTCGACGGGGACGGCCTGGTCGCCTCCCTGGTCGACGCCACGTCGGGGCGCGACCTCGTCGCCCCGGGCTCGCGGCTCGGGTTGCTGCAGCTCTTCCGCGACACCCCCAACCAGTGGGACGCGTGGGACGTCGACCAGGCCTACAAGAACGTCCGCACCGACCTGCTCGAGGCCGAGTCGGTCGTCGCCGACGGCGGGGCGCTCGTCGTGACGCGTCGTGTCGGCGACTCGACCATCGTGCAGCGCTGGTGGCTCGACGACGGCGAGGCCGAACTGCACGTGCAGACCGAGGTCGACTGGCACGAACGGCAGAAGCTGCTCAAGCTGGCGTTCCCGCTCGACGTGCACGCCGACCGGGCCGCCTCCGAGGTGCAGTTCGGTCACGTGCAGCGCCCGACCCACCAGAACACGTCGTGGGACTTCGCCCGGTTCGAGACCGTCGCGCACCGCTGGGTGCACGTCACCGAGCCCGGCTTCGGCGTCGCCGTGGCGAACGACGCCACCTACGGCCACGACATCACGCGGAGCACCCGCGACACGGCCGAGGGCGGCGACGGCGGCACGACGACGCTCGTGCGGCAGTCGCTGCTGCGGGCACCGACCTTCCCCGACCCCCACGCCGACCAAGGGCGGCACGTCCTGCGCTCGTCGGTGCGGGTCGCGCCCGACGTGCTGGACGCGGCGACCGCGGGCTACCGCCTCAACCTGCCCGTCCGGCGGGTCGCCGGGTCGTCCGGAGCGGCCGTGGCACCGCTCGTCACGTCGTCGTCGGCCGCGGTGCTGGTAGAGGCGGTCAAGCTGGCCGAGGACCGCTCGGGTGACCTGATCGTGCGGCTGTACGAGGCACGCGGTGCGCGGGCGGCGACCACGATCACGGTCGACGCCGACAGCGGGTTCGGCGAGGCGTGGCGCACCGACCTGATCGAGCGTGAGCTCGAGCCGGGCACCGCCGGGGCGGGTCGATGGATCGCGGGTTCGGCCGTCGAGCTGACGCTGCGCCCGTTCGAGATCGTGACGCTGCGGGTGGCCCGGGCGTAGCGCCGCACCTGTCGGCACTGCGCCACGAGATGGTCACAGCGCCAGGTTTACTCCTGGTGCTGTGACCATTTCATGGCGGTGTGGCAGCACGGCGGTGTGGCAGCACGGCGGTGTGGCAGCACGGCGGTGTGGGGGCTCAGCGGTGTGGGGGCGGTCAGACGGCGGCTGCGGTCGCCGTGGGCGTCCCGCGGGCTCCGACCGTGGCCGCGCCGACGGCCGCCACGGGAAAGCCCGGCGGCAGCAGCTCGATGCGCGACGACAGCTCGAGCGAGGCGAGGAACGGCGACCCCGCCGCCCACCGGTCGAGCACCCCGGCGACGTCGTCGAGCAGGGGGCGACCCAGGTTGCTGAGCCCGCCGCCGATCACGACGGAGTCCACGTCGGTCGTCAGGACGAGGAGGCGCACCGCGGCCGCCACCCCCGCCGCGAGGTCGGCACGCACGCGGACGGCCTCGGGGTCGCCGGCGTCGGCCGCCGCGAACAGCGCCACGGCCGGGTACGCCCCCTCGGTCGGCCAGTGGCGTGACACCGCGGCACCGGCAGCGACGGTCTCGAGGCAGCCACGCTGCCCGCACGGGCAGAGCTCGCCCCCGGGGTCGACGGGGACGTGACCGATCTCGCCCGAGACGCCTCGCGAGCCGCGCCAGAGTTCGCCGTCCACGACGAGGCCCGCGGCGAGGCCGGTGCCGAGGTTGAGGTAGCCGACCGAACCCGACAGCGACATGGCGAGGTAGGCGCCCAGGGCGGCCGCGTTGACGTCGTTCTCGACCCGGACCGGGACCCCGAGCCGGGCGCTCAGCGTGGGCCCCACGGCGACGTCGTCGAAGCCGATGTTCACGGCGTGCCGCACGCGCCCGGTGGCGCCGTCGACCAGGCCGGGGATGCCGACGCCCACCGACTCGAAGGCCCCGACGGCGACACCGACGCGATCCGCCGACGAGGTGACCGCCGCGACCGCGTTGGCCAACACGGAGTCAGGGCCGAACCCCGTGGGCAGGCGGAGGCGATGGACGGGGGCTCCGGACCCGTCGACGACGACCGCGTCGATCTTGGTGCCGCCGATGTCGAGGCCGACCCTCACGGCCACTCCGTCGACCCGGCTGCGGACGGTCCCGCCGGCGCACCGCCGAAGGCGCCGTGAGGCGCGGCGACGGACACGGTGGCGGGCGTGGACATGTTTGTTAGTAAAGCTTACGAACCAGGTCTCGGCAAGGGGATCGCACGGGAGGAGCCCGATGTTTCGGGTGTTGACCGCCGGTGTTTCGTGTGCGTAAACTCGCCGCCACGTACCTTGACACGTGTTTGTAAGGCCCATTTACTAACGGCACGCCACCACGGCGACGCCACCCGGCACCGCTGCCGACGGGCCCTCTCACCGGGTCCGAGGTCGGCGACGATGCCGAGACGAGAGGACGCGCCCGTGACCACCACGACGATCACCCGGCAGCAGCAACCGCCCGTCCGCGCGCACAACCGCTCGCTCGTCCTCGAGGCGCTCTACCGCGACGGCTCGATGAGTCGGGCCGACCTGGCTCGCCGCTCGGGTCTGACGCGACCCACCGTCTCCGCGCTCGTCGCCGAACTGATCGACGACGGCATCGCTCGCGAGCTCGGCGTCCGCGACGACGCCCGGGTCGGCAAACCGGCGACGCTGGTCGGCATCGAGTCGGACGCCTTCCACATCGTCACGGTCGACCTGTCGAGCGCCGACCGTTTCGTGGGGGCCGTCGTCGACCTGCGGGGCGGAGTCGTCGAGCGGGCCGGCGTCGAGCTCGAGGGTGCCGTCGGTGAGGCCGCCGTGTCCCTGGTCGAGCGGCTCGTCGACGACCTCCGCTCGCGCACGACCCGCCCGCTGCTCGGTGTCGGGGTCGCGACCCCCGGCATCGTCGACCACGACGGCATCGTGCGCACGGCCGTCCACCTCGGCTGGTACGACCTGCCCCTTCGGTCCCGGCTCGCCGACCATGTCGGGTTGCCGGTCCACGTCGGCAACGACTCCAACGCCGCGGCCGTGGGCATCCGCACCTTTGGCGAGACGGCCGGTCAGGCCGCGGCCGGGCAGACCGCGGCCGGGCAGACCGCGGCCGGTCAGGGCGCGAGCGGGCGGGCCCCGGCCGGGCAGAGTCTCATGGTCGTGACCATCGACCACGGTGTCGGCGTCGGGCTGGTCGTGGCCGGCTCGCTCGTCGAGGGCGACCAGTTCTCGGCCGGTGAGATCGGGCACGTGACGGTCGACGAGAACGGCGACGTGTGCGCGTGCGGTCGACGCGGTTGCCTCGAGGAGGTGCTGGCCGCCCCGCAGCTGAGGGCGCGCCTCCTGCAGCACGACGAGGGATCGCGCGGGGCGGTGCTGCACGACGCCGGCCGCGCGCTCGGCCTCGTGCTCGCCCCCATCATCAGTGCGCTCAACATCGACGAGGTCGTGCTGTCGGGCCCCGCCGACCTGGTCGAGGGCGCCCTGCTGCGGGCCGCCCGCGACACCGTGCGGCAGCGCACGCTGTCGGCCGTGAGCAACGGCCTGACCATGAGCATCGCGGGCAGCGGCACCGACCTCGCCCTGCGGGGTGCGGCGTCGTTCGTGCTGCAGGCCGAACTGGGGTTGACGTGACCCCGGCGAGCGGCTCGTCGGCCGCCCGGGGCGAACGCCCCACCACAGACCTCGGGGGCCCACCCCCGGAGGCGGCGAGGGCCCCGGCCCGTGCCGCATTCCCGACCCGACGCTTGTGCGAGCGCGGGCCGGGACCACAGCGATGCGGCATCCCCGCTTCGACGACGAGGAGATGAAATTGCGAATCCAACGCTACACGGCGGTCGGGGCCCTGGGCCTGGCCGCGGCACTCGCCTTGACCGCCTGCTCGAGCTCGGGCACGGGCGGCAGCTCGTCCGACGAGCCCCAGGCCGTGCCCACCACCAAGGGTGACGGCAAGACCCTGACGGTCTGGGTGATGACGGGCGACTACACGCCCGAGACCATCGATGCCGTCAACGAGGAGTTCACGAAGCAGACGGGCGCCGACGTCGACGTCCAGATCCAGCAGTGGGACGGCATCACCACCAAGATCAGCACGGCACTCGCCACGAGCACCCCACCCGACGTGCTCGACCTCGGCAACACGCAGGTCGCCAGCTACGCCGCCAACGGCGCGCTCCTCGACCTGACGCCGTACCGGGACGACCTGAAGCAGGGGCAGACCTGGTTGACCGGGCTCGAGGAGCCCGCGACCGTCGACGACTCGCTCTACGCCGTGCCCGGCTTCGCCGGTGCCCGCGCCGTCATCTACAACAAGACGATGTGGGCCGAGGCGGGCGTCACCGAGGCCCCCACCACCTACGACGAGCTCACGGCCGACCTCGACAAGGTGAAGGCCGCCAACACGGCCTCGGACTTCTCGGCGTTCTACCTGCCCGGCCAGTACTGGTACGCGGGCATGCAGTTCGTCTGGGACGCCGGCGGCGACATCGCCACGTCGAGCGACGGAACCTGGACGGCCGGTCTCGAGAGCAAGGAGGCGCAGCAGGGCCTCGAGGACTTCACCGAGTTCCAGAACGCCTACTCGACGCCCGCGTCGCAGACCCTCGACACCGACGCCCCCGACCAGACGCAGGTCTTCGCCGACGGCAAGACGGCCACGATCCTGCACACCAACGGCTCGATCGACCTGATCCAGAAGGCCAACCCCGCCCTGACCGACGACGACTTCGGCACCTTCCCGATGCCGGGCAAGTCGGGTGAGACGCAGCCGGTCATGCTGGGCGGCTCGGACTGGGGCATCGCGGCGAAGAGCCAGAACTCCGACCTGGCCCTGCAGTGGACGAAGATCGCCACGAGCCCCGACATCCAGAACGAGTGGGTCGTGGGCAACGACGGCTGGATACCGAACAGCGAAGAGGGCATCGAGGCGGCCGGCAGCGTGGTGACGCCGATCCAGAAGGGCTTCTTCGACGCCGCGCTCAACTCGAAGGCCACGCCGGCCAGCGCGAACTGGGCGGCCCTCGAGGGCGACAAGAGCATCAACCAGCTCTTCTCCTCGGTGGTCTCGGGCTCGAAGTCGCCCGAGGCGGCCGCGAAGTCCTTCGACGAGGCCACCGACGAGGCGCTGAACGACTAGCACCGAGCCCTCGGCAGCACCCGGGGGCGTCGCGCGACCACCTGATCGCGCGACGCTCCCACCCCCCTCGACCCGCACCTCCTGGACTCGAACCGAAAGAGGAACCGTGGCCCTCTCGATCGCCCCCGGTCTCACCGAGACCCCGCCCGGCGCGGCGCCCGACCAGAAGGGCGGCGGCCGGCGCCCGAAGAGCGAGCGGAAGGCTCCGGTGCGGCCGGGTGGGAAGCGCCAGCTCGCCCCGCTCTGGCTGCTGTCGCCCGCGGGCATCGTCCTGCTCGCCGTCACGGTCGCGCCCATCGTCTTCCTGGTCTTCACGTCGTTCACCGACTACGACCAGCGCTCGCTCTTCACCGGCGCCTACGACTCGGTCGGCGTGCAGCAGTACGCGACCCTGCTGGCCGACACCGACTTCTGGTGGTCGCTCGTCCGCACCCTGGTCTTCACGGCCGCGATGGTCGGCGGCAGCGTCCTGATCGGCACGGGCGTCTCGCACCTGCTGACCCGGCTCGGCACGCCGATGCGCTACACGGTGACCGTCGTGCTGATCCTCGCCTGGGCGATGCCGAACGTGGCGTCGTCGATCGTCTGGAAGTGGCTGTTCCAGCCCGGCTACGGCGTCGTCAACTGGCTGCTCACCCAGACCGGCCTGGTCGGCGACATGACCAACGTCGACTGGTCGAACGACGCAGCCCTCGCCTACACGAGCATCTGGCTGCTGATCGTGTGGCAGGCCGTGCCGTTCATCGCGCTGACCATGTACGCCGCCGAGACGCAGATCCCGCTCGAGTACAAAGAGGCCGCGCGGCTCGACGGTGCGAGCGAGTGGCGCGTGTACCGGACCGTCACCCTGGTCTTCCTCAAGCCGACGCTGCTGCTCATCACGATCCTGTCGATCATCTGGGACTTCAACGTCTTCAACCAGATCTGGCTCGTCTCGGCCGGCG
>NZ_JXQZ01000021.1 GCF_000878135.1 Frigoribacterium sp. MEB024 | reverse complement strand
GGGCAGGCGCGGGGCGGGTCAGGCGGGGCGGGCGAGGGTGCCGGCGGCGGCGCCGATCAGCTGCACGGCCTTGCGGCGGCCGGTGTCGGTGCCGAGGGTGGCCTGGCCTCCGGCGTGGGCGAGCAGCTGCGACGCGACGCCGGGCGCGAGCCGGTCGGCGAGGTCGGGCAGGCGTTCGACCCAGGCGCGCGTCACGTCGTCGGCGAGGCCTTCGCAGGCCCGGGCCTCGGCCTCGTCGCCGTTGCCCCGGTGCCACTGCCCGGTCACGACCAGGTGGGCGACGAGGGCCGCGGCGTCGCGGGCCGGGTGCCCGAGCCCCGCGGTGTCCACGTCGAGCAGACCGGTGACCCGCCACGGCTCGGACGGGTGCACGAACAGCTGCTCGAGGTGCAGGTCGCCGTGGATCACGGCCAGGGCGTCCGAGGCGGAGGAGGCGCGGCGCCGGTCGATCTCGTCGTAGAGGCCGTCGATCTCGGTCGCCCGGTCGGGCAGTGCGGCTCGCAGCGTCGAGCGGTGCCAGGCCCCGTGGTCGAGGGCGTCGGACTGTGCCCGGGCGGTCACCTCGACCCGGGCGATGCGCGTCCCGAGGTCGACCATCTGCTCGACGAACCGGGGGTCGTCGCCGAGCTCGACGACGCGCTGCCCGGCCGGCACCCCGGGGACGCGCTCGAGGACGAGCAGGCCGTCGGGTCGCGACGCGAGCACGGCGGGCACCGGCAGCCCCTGGGCCCGGAACGCCTCGTGCAGGGCGACGATCGGTGCCACCCGGTCGGGCCGGACCACCTTGAGGAAGACGGTGGTCTCGGCCGCGTCGAGGCGGATCACGGCCCGCTTGCCCGGCCGGTACGCCGCGACGCTCAGACGGGGTTCGGTGACGACGACGCCGAGGGCCGCGAGCGCGTCGGCCACCCGGTCGGGGTAGGTGGCTCCGGCGAGCGCCGGCAGCATGGGGTCGGCCGGGTACGCCCAGACGGCGAGCGGCTGACCGGTGGTCGGGTCGCGGGTGAGCACCGACGACGCGTCGGCGGCCCGGGTGTCGGTGTCGATGAAGGTGAGCACGGTCGCGGTCGCGCCGGCGGGGTCGACCGTGTCGACCTCGTAGCCGTAGAGGAACCCGGCGCCCGAGGGCTCGACCGAGTGCGGTCGGAAGGCGACGACGGTCAGCCCCGAGTTCGCGAACGCGGCGGGGAGCACCTCGGCGGAGTTGGGCCACACGGGGAGGCAGTCAACCAGCACCGGGCCCGATCGGCGGGGAGGCGCGGGCGGGGTGACCGATTCGTGACCTGACGCGGCGTCGCGACGCAGGCCGCGCCTCCCCGTCTACCCTGGGGTCGTGAAGATCGTCTCGCGCATCCGCCAGACGAAGCGCACGCCCCTGTTGCAGGTGGTGAAGACCAGCGTCGCGGTGATGGCGGCCTGGTTCGCCTCGGTGGCCCTGTTGCAGCAGCCGTTGCCGATCTTCGCGGCGATCGCCGCCCTGCTCGTGGTGCTGCCGAGCGTCAACCAGTCGTTCGTCCGGGGGCTCGAGCGCAGCGTGGGCGTCATCGCCGGCGTGCTCATCGCGTTCGCGGCCGGCCGGCTGTTCGGCGACGCGACCTGGATCGTGCTGGCGATCGTCGTGGTGAGCCTGCTCGTGGCGTGGGCGTTCCGGCTGACGCCGAGCTCGGCCAACCAGGTGCCGATCTCGGCGATGCTCGTGCTGGCGATCGGCGCCCAGACGCCCGACTACGCGCTCGACCGGGTGCTCGAGACGATCATCGGCGCGGCCATCGCCCTGGCGATCAACGCGTTGATCGTGCCTCCCGTCGCGCTCGGGCCGGCTCACCTCGCCGTCGGCCGCCTGGCGCGCGACATCGCGTCCGTGCTCGACGAGACCGCCGCCGTGCTCGACGAGCCGGTCGACGGGTCGCGCCTCGCGACCGGTCTGACGCAGGCCCGGGAGCTGCGGGTGACCCAGGCCCGGGCGGTCGACGCGGTCACCGCGGGCGAGGAGAGCCTGCAGCTCAACCCCCGCGCGAGCCGCAACCGCAGCGTGCTCGAGGCCGACGCGGCGCTGCTCCGGCGGTTGACCGTGCTCGTCAACCGCGTCGTGGGCATGGTCCGGTCGGTCCACGACAACTACGACCCGGGATTGGCCGACGACCCCGTGGTGCAGAGCATCGCCGAAGACCTGAGACGGGCCGCCCACGACGTGCGCCTGCTGGCGCGGACCACCGAGGAGGCGCTGCCGGCCGGGCGCGCCTCCCGCGTTCCCGACACCACCGCCGGGCACGTGACGGCGCTCGGGCACGACGACGCCCCGGCCCTCACCTCGCCCGTGAGCGTGCTGCGACCCGACCCGGACAACTGGGTGCTGGTCGGGTCGCTGCTCGAGGATCTGAGACGCGTGCGGGAAGAGATCATCGGGTAGCATCCGACGATGCGACGGGGCCGGGCGACAGGGGTGGTCGCTCCGACCGTCGACGAGTACGCCCCGTTCGACCTGATCACCGATCCCCGGGCCCTCGGACTCGACCGCGAGACGATCGACACGGCACACGGTCGCACGGTCGTGCACCACGCGGCGTCACCGGTCGACCGATCCGCACGACGCCGGGCGACCGTCATGCTGCACGGCGCGGCCGGGTCGTGGACCACCTGGACCCCCCTGCTGCAGGCCGCCCGCGAGGTGGACGCGATGGTCTCCCGCCCGGTGCTGATCGACCTGCCCGGCTGGGGTGACTCGCCCGAGCCCGATCCGGGCCTCGACGTCGAGTCGGCCGCCGCCGTGGTGGTCGAGGTCACCGAGGCGCTGGGGGTCACGGAGTTCGACCTCGTGGGTCACTCGATGGGCGCCTTCGTCGCCCTGCACCTGGCCGCCGTCCGCCCCGACCTCGTGCTCAGCGTCTCGGTCGTGTCGGCCACGTCCTTCTCCGCGATCGACGCCGTCACGCACCCGGTGCGCGGCCTGGTGCGACTGCCGGCCTTCACGCTGCTGCGCGCGGCGTTCGGGGTGCTGCCCCGCGCCTCCGCGTCCCTGCTGCGCGGCGCGGCCCGCATCGGACTGCTGAGAGCACTGTCGTCGCCCGTGTTCCGCCACGTCGGCCGCGTCCCGCGCTCGGTGCTCGAGGCGTTCGTGGCCGAGCTCAGGCCCCGGGGCTTCCTCGCGGCCTCCCGGTCGGGACAGGGCTACGACGCGACCAGGTGGCGAGGGATCGACTGCGACGTCGCCGCCGTCAGCGGAGCCGACGACGTCTTCGCCCGGGCGTCCGACCTCGACCGCCTGGCCGGGGTCGTGCGACACGCCCGGACGACCCTGCTCGCCGACTGTGGGCACTTCGCCCACGTCGAACGGCCCCACGAGACGTTGCGGGCCCTCGGCTGGGTCGAGGGCTAGGACGCCGCGGTCGACGCCGCCGAGCCCGCACCGGCCTCGACCTCGCGCACGATCATCGCGACGCACCGGGCGTGGCCCAGCGGCCGGAAGTGGCCGTCGACCGGGAACTCGAGGTTGACGGCCCCCGGCAGGACGCTGCCCTCGGTGACGTGGGCGTCGAACCGCGACGCCATCGACGTGATGGTGTGGTTCGCCTCACGCTGCTCGGCGAGGCGCAGCAGGTCGGCGTCCCGGGGCGAGAAGGGCCTCAGCGCCCTGACCGGCAGCACCGTCGCCCAGCGCGACCCCGAGAAGGGGCTGTTGACCGTCACCATGCGGGCGATGCGACGCTCGGCGTCGGTCGAGACCATCATCGTCTTGCCGACCAACCCGCCCTTGCTGTGCGCCAGCACGACGACGTCCCGCAGGTCGTGGGCGTCGAGGATGCGCTGAGCGACCTCGGCGGTCGCCGCGATCGGACGACGGTTGTGACCCATGCCCGGGACCACGACGACCGGGTGGCCCCGGTCGTTCAGCCGGTCGGCCACCGGTCGGAGGAAGCGCCAGGTCTCGTAGACGCCGGGCAGCAACAGGACGGGCTCACGGTCGCCGTGACGGTAGCGGGCCGGCACCACTCGGCCCGACCGCGGGACGAGGTGCACCCACCAGACGTACCGGTAGTCGAGCACGACCGTGCGGACGAATCGCCAGAGGCCGACCCGGCGACGTCCGTGGCCGCGCGACGGTGTGGAGCTCATGCCGCCACGCTAGGCGACGTCAGGCGGCCGTGCCCACCAGCGGCAGCTCGCCCCAGGGCTCGCCCTCGGGCCAGGCGATCGACTCGACCGCGGCCCGGGCCATCTCGAGGGTGAGGTCCCAGCGGCTACAGATCGACGCCCACGGAGGCGGGAAGGACGCCGCGTCGTCGAGCAGGGCGAGGGCGAGGCCACCCAGGCCGGCTCGGGCCGCCGCGCTCGCCGCGTCGGGCAGGGCGTCGGCGAGACCGTGGACGACCCGCACCCGATGGGCGAAGTCCATCTGCTCGATGTCGTCGAACGCGCCCCAGGCACTCTCGATCTCACGTCGCAGCCGGGTGATCTCGGTCGCGTCGAATCCAGGACGGTCGGCGCGTCCGGGTACCGCTCGTGCCATGTCAGCCCCCCTCAGAGCATGGGCCGAGGATCGGGTACCCGCGGCCGGACGTCGGCTTCGGTGCCGATGCAGGCGAACATACCATCCGGTACGGTCCGTCCTCCAGGGCCGTGGATCACGAGTCGATCACAGCCGGCAGCGCCCCGTCGGCGCGTCCCCGGGGGCACGGTCGGGTGCTCCGGACGGGACGTCCTGCTCGCGTGTCCCCCGAAGACTGAGCCGTCGCCGAGGGCCGCGGTCTACCGTCCACCTCGCACCCACCGGTGCGACGACTCCGCACGAACCCACGACGAACGGGAGACATCATGTTCCAGGGATCCGACCAACTCCGCGACAACATGCAGAAGGTCCTCGTCGACCTCATCGAACTGCACGTCCAGGGCAAGCAGGCGCACTGGAACCTGCTCGGCTCGAACTTCCGCGACCTCCACCTGCAGCTCGACGAGATCGTCGACGCCGCCCGCGAGTTCAGCGACGAGGTGGCCGAGCGCATGCGTGCCGTCTACCTGATCCCCGACGGCCGCACCTCGACCGTCACCCGCGGCACCAGCCTGCCCGAGTTCCCCGCCGGCCCCGTCGAGACCACCGCGGTGGTCGACCTGATCGTCGACCGCATGTACGCCGTCACCGGCACGATGCGCGCGGTCCACGACGACGTCGACGACGAGGACCCCACGACGGCCGACGTGCTGCACAGCATCCTCGAGCGCCTCGAGCAGCTCGCCTGGATGACCGGTGCCGAGAACCGTCACCCCGAGAAGGACGCCCGCCAGGACGACACCCGTCAGCGTGACGAGGAGGCCGCGGCCGAGGGCCTCGACCGCGTCGGCGCCGTCGCCAACTGACCCGACCACCTCACGAGGGCACCGTCCGGGAGCGCGCCACCCGCGCCTCCTGGGCGGTGCCCTCTCTCGTCGAGAGGACGACCCCATGACCGAATCGTTCGACCACGTCATCGTGGGCGGCGGCATGACCGCCGACGCCGCCGCGAAGGCCATCCACGAGGCCACGCCCGACGCGTCGGTGCTGATCGTCAGCGCCGACGTCGACGCGCCCTACACGCGTCCGGCGTTGTCCAAGAAGCTCTGGACCGACCCCGACTACACCGAGGCCGACAACGACCTCGGCACCGTCGCCGACTCGGGTGCCGAGATCCGACTGCGGACGCTCGTCGAGTCGATCGATCGCGACGCCCGGACGGTGACCACCAGCACCGGCGACGTGATCGGCTACGGGGCCCTGCTGCTCGCCACGGGCGGCAGCCCCACGGCACTCGACCTGCCGGACGACGACCGCGTCGTGTACTTCCGGACCGCCGAGGACTACCGCCGACTGCGCTCGCTCTCGGGCGGCGGCCGGCACGTCGTCGTCGTGGGGGGCAGCTACATCGGCACCGAGCTCGCCGCGGCCCTCGTGCAGAACGACACCCGCGTGACGCTGGTCTTCCCCGACGACGTGCTCGGCGGATCGGTGTTCCCCGCGTCGATCGCTTCGACCTTCGAGAAGGCCTTCGAGGAGGCGGGGGTCGAGCTGGCCCGCGGACGTCGCGTCGAGAGCGGCACGGCCGACGACGCCGGCGTCCACCTGCGGCTCGACGACGGCTCGACCCTCGACGCCGACGCGGTCGTCGTCGGGCTCGGCATCTCGGTCGACGACCAGCTCGCGGCCGACGCGGGTCTGACCGTCGACGACGGCATCGTGGTCGACGAGCACCTGCGGACGAGCGACCCGAACGTGTTCGCCGCCGGCGACGTGGCCTCGTACCCGGACGCGATCCTCGGGCGCCGCCGCGTCGAGCACGTCGACAACGCCAAATCGCAGGGCCCCGTCGTCGGTCGCAACATGACCGGGGCCGACGAGGTCTACGACCACACGCCGTACTACTACTCGAAGGTCTTCGACATCTCGTACGAGGCCGTCGGCACGCTCGACGCGTCGCTCGAGACGGTCGTCGACGACAAGGGCGACGGCGAGGCCGTGGCGTACTACCTGGGCGACGACGGCGCGGTCGAGGGCGTGCTGTTGTGGAACGTCGAGGAGGCCCGTGACGCCGCCCGGGCCGTCATCGCGGCAGGCGTCACGCCACGCGACGAGCTCGCGGGACGCATCTGACGCGTCTCCGAGGACGGTACGACGTCGCCCGCCCGATCACGTGATCGGGCGGGCGACGTCGTTCGGTCGGCGCGTGGGGGCGTGCGGACGCGTGCGGGCCTGCGGGCGCGTGGGCTCGCGCGGACTCTCGAGTCAGCCGAAGAGGAACGGCGGTCGGGCCGCCCGGTCGAGCTCGAGCGCGAAGATGCCGCCGCTCAGCGGGAACTCCTCGAGCTGTTCGTCGCTCAGCCCCTCGCGGGCCGACAGCACGAACAGCGTGCGCAGGTCGTCGCCGCCGAAGCCGATGCCGGTCAGGTTCGGCACCGGGAAGGTGATCTCGTCCACGAGACCGCCGTCGGCGTCGAGGTGCACCACCTTGCCCTCGCCGTAGATGGCCCCCCAGAACTCGCCGCGCGCGTCGCGGGCCAGGCCGTCGTGGGCGCCCTGCGACGAGAACGGGACGAGCTCGCCCAGGGTGCCGTCGGCATCCCACGAGGCCCGGTAGATCGTGTCGTCACCGGTGTCGGTGAGGTAGATCTCGCTGCCGTCGTCGTTCCACTCGAACCCGTTGGTCGTGGCGAAGTCGTCGCGCAGCTGGGTGAGCGTGCCGTCCGGGGCGACGCGGTAGAGACCGGCCACGGGGCTGCCCTCGGGGTCGGTGGCGCCGACGACGAAGGCGCCGAACGGGTCGCACTTGCCCTCGTTCAGCCGGAGGCGCTCGTCGGCGTGGTCGACCGTCGCGATCGTCCGCTGCTCGGTCCCGTCGTCTCGCATGACGATCACCGTGTCGTCGAGTGCGGCGATCAGGCCGCCGCCGCGACGACGCTGGAAGCTCGGCAGGGGCGGGTCGACGACGACCGTCGTGTCGCGTGTGCCGTCCGCCGAGGTGCGGTGCAGGAGGCCGTTCGTGATGTCGGTCCAGACCAGCTCGTGGGCGTCGACGTCCCAGACGGGACTCTCGCCGAGGGTGGCTCTCGCGTCGAAGAACAAGCGGGGCTCGGACGTGGTTCCGGTCGGAAGAGGCATCCGACCGGTCTACCCGCCCGACATGTCCACCGGCTCCTTTTCTCGCCCCCAGGGGTACGGAGGCCGTTGTTGGCACACAGAACACTGCGAGGGACGGGCACGAGGAGGCGCGCTGGGCCACCGTAGGAGGCGTGACGGACACCCTCGAGACCACCGACGACATCCAGGCCGACCACTTCGGCGCGACGACGGCCGCCGCCGGCGAATGGCACCGCCCCGACCCCCGGGACGACGGCTACGTGCCGCTGCGCTCCTACGGGGCGATCGGCGACGGTCGGACCGTCGCCCTCATCGCCCGCGACGGCCAGATCGACTGGCTGCCGATGCCCGACATGGACAGCGACCCGGTGTTCTCCGGCATCGTCGACGCCGGCAAGGGCGGACGCATCGAGCTGCGTCCCGTCGACGACGACTTCGAGGTGCAGCGCGAGTACGTCGAGAACACGAACGTCCTCGTGACCCGCTTCCGCACCTCCACGGGTGTCGTCCAGATCACCGACGCGCTGGTCACCGGCATCGCGGGGCGCCTGCCCTGGGCCGAGCTCGCCCGCCGCATCGAGGGCGTGACGGGGTCGGTCGCCATGCGCTGGGCGGTGATCCCGGGCAACACGTTCGGCACGCACCCGATTCGCCGGGTCGACACGTTGCACGGGCCGGTCCTGCGCGCCGCCGACATCAACCTGGCGCTCGTCGGCTTCGAGCACGGCCGCCTCGACTCGGTCGAACCCGGCGACGGCGAGGCCCACGGCGGACCGCACCGGTTCTGGGGCGAGTTCACCACCCACGAGGGGTCGCGCTCGTTGATCTGTCTCTGCGGCGTCGAGGACGAACCCCTGCACCTGCCCGACCCGCACGTGGTCGACCAGGGCATCGACCGCACGGTCCGCAACTGGCAGACCTGGTCGGACGAGTTCAACTGGGACGGTCCGTGGTCCGACGCCGTGCAGCGCAGCGCCCTCGCGCTCAAGCTGCTGATCTTCAGCCCCACCGGCGCGATCGCGGCAGCCGCCACGGCGGCCCTGCCCGAGAACTTCACCGGGGACAAGAACTGGGACTACCGCTTCGCCTGGGTACGCGACCTGGCCTACACGGTGAACGCGCTCGTCCGTTTCGGCCTGCGAGAAGAGACCCAGGCAGCCGTCTCGTGGTTGCTCTCGGCGCTCAAGGCCAACGGCCGTACGATGCACATCTTCCTCAACCTCGACGGCTCGGTGCCGGACGGCACCCACGAGACGGGGTCCGAGGGCTGGCGCGGCATCGGCCCGGTCTACAAGGGCAATCCGGCGGGCGAGCAGCTGCAGCTCGGCACCTACGCCGACATCCTGGCGATCATGAGCCAGTACGCGGCCGACGGCAACATCCTCGACGAGTCCACCGGCGACCTGCTCGCCGGTTTCGCCGACGACGCCTGCCGCCGCTGGCAGGAGAAGGACTCGGGCATGTGGGAGCTGCCGGACGAGCAGCACTACGTGAGCAGCAAGATGGGCTGCTGGCAGGCCATCGACGCCGCCCTGCACCTCACCGAGGTCGGCCAGATGCACCCCGACCCCGAGGACGTCGTCTTCTGGCGGAAGAACCGCGACCTGATCGAGGACTGGGTCGCCGAGCACGGCTGGAACGAGAAGATCGGCTCGTACGTCATGTACCCGGGCAGCGAGAAGCTCGACGCGTCGGTGCTGCTGCACGCCCCCAGCGGTTTCGACCGCGGCGAGCGCATGTCCCGCACCATCGACGCGATGCAGCGCGGGCTCTCGGCCGGCCCCCTGCTGTTCCGCTACAGCGAGGTCGATCAGGAGGAAGGCACGTTCGTGGCCTGTGCCTTCTGGCTCGCCAGCGCCCTGGCGTGCGTGGGCCGTCAGGACGAAGCGGTCGAGCTGATGGACCAGCTCGTGCAGCAGCCGAACGACGTGGGCCTGCTGACCGAGATGATCAGCGCCGACGACGGGCAGTTCCTCGGCAACGTGCCGCAGGGTCTCAGCCACCTCGCCCTCGTCAACGCGGCGATCACCATCGACGAGATGAGCCGTGAGGGCACCACCGACGACATGGAGGGCCAGTGACGAACGACCACTCGACGCCGATGCCACCGGCGACCCCCGACGACCTCGCTCTCGTCGACGCGTGGTGGCGGGCCGCCAACTACCTGACCGTCGGGCAGATCTACCTGATGGACAACGCGCTGCTCACGAGGCCGATCGCGCGCGACGACATCAAACCGCGCCTCCTCGGCCACTGGGGCACGTCGCCCGCGCTGAGCTTCGTCTACGCGCACCTCAACCGCGTGATCCGGCGCGACGACCGCGACCTCTTGTACGTCTGCGGCCCGGGGCACGGCGGGCCGGCCATGGTCGCCAACACGTACCTCGAGGGCACCTACAGCGAGCTGTTCCCCGAGGTGACGCAAGACGCGGCGGGACTGCAGAAGCTCTTCAAGCAGTTCTCGTTCCCGGGCGGCATCCCGTCGCACGCGGCACCCGAGACCCCGGGGTCGATCAACGAGGGCGGTGAACTCGGGTACTCGTTGAGCCACGCCTACGGTGCGGTGCTCGACGACCCCGACCTGGTGGCCGTCTGCGTCATCGGCGACGGCGAGGCCGAGACCGGGCCATTGGCGACGAGCTGGCACGCGAACAAGCTGCTCGACGCCCGACACGACGGGGCCGTGCTGCCGATCCTCAACCTCAACGGCTACAAGATCGCCAACCCGACGGTGCTCTCGCGCATCCCCGAGGGCGAACTGCTCGAGCTGATGCGGGGCTACGGATACGAGCCGCTCGTCGTCGCGGGCGGTTTCGACGGCGAGGACCCGATGCGGGTGCACGAGCGCATGGCCGCCGCCCTCGACCACGCCTTCGACCGCATCGACGAACTGCGGCGCGAAGCCCGCGACGGCGACGGCACCGAACGCCCGCGGTGGCCCATGATCGTGCTGCGCACCCCGAAGGGATGGACCGGCCCGAAGGTCGTCGACGGAGAGCGCATCGAGGGCACCTGGCGTGCCCACCAGGTGCCGCTCAGCGGAGTCCGAGAGGACGACGGGCACCGGGCGCAGCTGGACGACTGGATGCGGTCGTACGGCGCCGACGAGCTGTTCGACGAGACGGGTCGGCCGGTGGCCCGGCTCGACGGGCTGCGGCCCCGGGGCGCCAAGCGCATGAGCGCCGTCCCGGCGTCCAACGGCGGTCTCGTGCGCCGCGACCTGACCCTCACGGACTACCGCACGCACGCGGTCGAGACCTCCGACGATCGCCGCACCCAGGCCGAGGCCACACGCGTCCTCGGCCGGTGGCTCGCCGAGATCGTGCGCGACAACCCGTCGACCTTCCGTCTCTTCGGGCCCGACGAGACGGTGTCCAACCGACTCGACCCGGTGTTCGACGTGACCGAGCGGGTGTGGGCGGCCGACATCTGGCCCGACGACGAGCACGTGGCCCGCAGCGGCCGCGTGATGGAGGTGCTGAGCGAGCATCTGCTGCAGGGGCTCATGGAGGGCTACCTGCTGACCGGGCGCCACGGCCTGCTCAACACCTACGAGGCCTTCGTGCACATCGTCGACTCGATGTTCAACCAGCACGCGAAGTGGCTCGAGAGCGCTGACGAGATCGACTGGCGCGCGCCGATCTCGTCCTTCACGTACCTGCTGTCGTCCCACGTCTGGCGGCAGGACCACAACGGGTTCTCCCACCAGGACCCGGGGTTCCTCGACGTCGTCGTCAACAAGCAGGCGCACCTCGTGCGCATCTACCTGGCCCCCGACGCCAACACGCTGCTCGCCGTCGCCGACCACGCCCTCCGGACGACCGACACGGTCAACGTGATCGTCGCCGGCAAGCAGGAGTCACCGGCCTGGCTGTCGCTGCCCGAGGCCGAGGAACACGTCCGGCGTGGCGCCGGCATCTGGGAGTGGGCCGGTACCGAGGGCGCCCCCGTCGACGGCGTCGACCCCGACGTCGTCCTGGCCTGCGCGGGCGACGTCCCGACCCTCGAGACGGTGGCAGCCGCCGACCTGCTCCGGCGGGTGCTGCCGTCGCTGCGCACCCGAGTGGTCAACGTGGTCGACCTGATGCGCCTCCAAGACGTGCGCGAGCACTCGCACGGTCTGACGAGCGACGACTTCGACGCGCTCTTCACCACGTCCACGCCCGTCGTGTTCGACTTCCACGGCTACCCGTCGCTCGTGCACCAGCTGACCTACCGACGGACGAACCACGAGAACCTGCACGTCCGCGGCTTCCAGGAGAAGGGCACGACCACCACGCCCTTCGACATGGCCATGCTCAACGACATCGACCGCTACCGGTTGGTGCTCGACGTCCTGCACCGCGTGCCAGGTCTCGCCGACGGGCACCCCGACCTGGTGGCGGAATTCGAGTCACGACGCGAGGAGGCCCGGGCCTACGCCTACGAACACGGCGAGGACCACCCCGACGTGACCGGCTGGCAGTTCGGCGCCTGAGGCGTGCGACGAGCCGTCGCGCCGAGTGTACGGTCGGGCGCATGACGCCGAAGGACGAGACTCCCCCGCAGCTGAAGAAGCCCGACATGTACGAAGCGCTCCGCGACGAGGGCGCGTCGAAGGAGAAAGCCGCGCGCATCTCGAACGCCGCCGCCCAGAAGGGCAACAGCGAGAAGAAGGTGGCCGCGAAGGGCGGGAAGTCCGGTTCGTACGACGACTGGACGGTGGACGACCTGCGGGGCCGCGCGAAAGAACTTGGCGTCACCGGCTACTCCGACCTGAAGAAGGCCGACCTCATCGAGGCGCTCCGCCAGCACTGAGCGCTGCGGTCAGCCGGCCTTCTTCTCAGGGGTCGCCTTCTCGTCGGACGCGGACTCGTTCTCGGTGGCGCGCGAGGCGGGTTTCTTCCTCGCGGTCGGCTTCTTGGCGGCGGGCTTCTTCGCGGCCTGCTTCTTCGCGGCCGGCTTCTTCGCAGCCGGCTCCTTCGCAGCCGGCTTCTTCGCAGCCGGCTCCTTCGCAGCCGCCGACGAGCTCGACGACGCCGACGTGGACGCTGCCGCCTTCTTGGCCGGCTTGCGGTGTCCACCCGACCGGTTCGTCTCGACCGACCGGCGGAGCGCCTCCATCAGGTCGATGACCTCGCCGCCCTCGCCGTCCTCGTCGTCGTCCGGCTTCTCGCCGAAGGTCGCGTCGGTGTCGAGGGACTCCCCCTCCTCGAGCTTCGCGTCGATGAGCTGTCGCAACTCCTCCTGGTAGTCGTCGCTGAAGTCGGCGGGCTCGAAGTCGTCGCTCAGCGAGTCGACGAGAGACGACGACATGTCGAGCTCCTTGTCGCTGATGCGCGTCTGCTTCTCGAGCGCCGGGAACCGTGCCTCGCGTACCTCGTCGTCCCAGAGCAGGGTCTGCAACATGAGCACGTCGCCGCGGACGCGCAGGGCGGCGAGCCGGGTCTTCTGCCGCAGGGAGAAGTGCACGATCGCGGTGCGATCGGTCTCCTCCAGGGTGCGGCGCAACAGCACGTAGGCCTTCGGCGACGTGCCGTCCGGCTCGAGGAAGTAGCTGCGGTCGAGCATGATCGGGTCGACCTGGTCGCTCGGCACGAACTCGAGCACGTCGATCTCGCGCGAGCGCTCCTCGGGCAACGACTTGAGGTCGTCGCCCGTGATGACGACGGTGCGGTCGCCGTCGTCATACGCCTTGTCGATGTGCTCGTAGTCGACGACCTTGCCGCAGATCTCGCACTTGCGCTGGTACCGGATGCGCCCGCCGTCCGCGTCGTGGACCTGGTGCAGGGACACGTCGTGGTCCTCGGTGGCGCTGTAGAGCTTGACGGGCACGTTGACGAGCCCGAACGTGATCGCGCCCTTCCAGATCGATCGCATGACGCTCATCTTTCTCCGCGTGCGCTCCGAATGACCGCCTCCGGGGTACAGGCCCCCGAGCGAGGGAGGCGCGGTGAGGGCACCGTGGACGTCATGAGCCAATACGACAAGAAGAACCCGGTCGACCTCTACCCCGCACCGCCGTTCCCGAAGCAGGAGCAGTCGCTGCCGGGTGAGGCCTGGAAGATGGACCCGAAGCCCGACCACGGCGAGACCAGCTACGTCGGCAAGGAGCGCCTCACCGGCTTCCGCGGCATCGTCACCGGTGGCGACTCGGGCATCGGTCGCGCCGCCGCGATCGCGCTCAGCCGTGAGGGCGCCGACCTCGTGCTGAGCTACCTGCCCAGCGAGCAGAAGGACGCCGAGGAGGTGCGCGACCTGCTCGAGGGCGAGGGTCGCAAGGCCGTCCTCGTCCCCGGCGACATCTCGGACGAGCAGTACTGCAAGGACCTCGTGCAGAAGGCCGTCGACGAGCTCGGCGGGCTCGACACCCTCGTCATGGTCGCCGGCCGCATGAAGAGCAACGACGACATCCTCACGCTCACCACCGAGGACATCGACTCGACCATCAAGACCAACGTCTACTCGCTGTTCTGGCTGACCCAGGCCGCGATCCCCCACCTCGAGCCCGGCTCGTCGATCGTGACGACCGGTTCGGTGCAGGGCACGCAGCCCAGCCCCGACAAGATCGACTACGCCCTGACCAAGGGCGCGATCGGCGTCTTCACCGCGGGTCTCGCGCAGCAGCTCGCCCCCAAGGGCATCCGCGTCAACCAGGTCTCGCCCGGCCCGGTCTGGACTCCCCTGCAGCCCGGCTCCGACGACGCCGAGACGGTGTCGGAGTTCGGCGGCCAGGCGCCGTTCGGCCGCCCCGGTCAACCCGCCGAGCTCGCCGCCGCCTACGTGCACCTGGTGAGCCCCGAGTCGAGCTACACCTCGGGCGCGACCATCACGATCGCCGGAGCGATGCCCGCGGTCTGACCCCGCGCCTCCTCGGCTCCGTCGTCCTGACGACACCACGGCCCGTCGTCCCGCTCCGCGGGGAGGCGGGCCGTGGTCGATGCGGCGGGTTGCCGCCGAGCAGCGGGTCGGCGCAGACCCGCCGCGGATGACACGGACCCGCCGCAGCCGGGTAGAACGAACGAGAGACGGACGACACGAGGAGGCGCGCGATGGCGGGCAGGGGACGCGGCGAGACCGTCGAGGTCGGCGGGCACCGGCTGCAGCTGACGAACCTCGACAAGGTGCTCTACCCCGACGCGGGCACGACCAAGGCCGACGTGCTGGGCTACTACGCCGCCGTCGCCGAGTGGATGCTGCCGCACGTCGAGGGCCGGCCGGCGACCCGCAAGCGATGGGTGAACGGCGTCGACGGCGAGGTGTTCTTCGAGAAGAACCTGCCCGACTCGGCACCCGACTGGGTCGCCCGGCACACCATCGAACACAAGGACCACGCCAACGTCTACCCGATGGTGAACGACGTCGCGACGCTCACCTGGCTGGCTCAGGTCGCCGCGCTCGAGGTGCACGTGCCGCAGTGGCGGTTCGGCCCGAAGGGGGCGCAGCGCAACCCCGACCGGCTGGTGCTCGACCTCGACCCGGGCGAAGGCGTCGGTCTCGCCGAGTGCGTCGCCGTGGCGCAGCTGCTGAAGCCGATCGTCGAGGGCATGGGGCTCGAGCTGATGCCCGTGACGAGCGGCAGCAAGGGCGTGCACCTGTACGCCCGGCTCGACGGGAGGCAGACCAGCGCCCAGGTCGGCGAGGTCGCCCACGAGCTGGCCCGTGCGATGGAGGCCGATCACCCCGACCTCGTGCTCAGCACCATGGGCAAGGCCGACCGTCGGGGCAAGGTGCTGCTCGACTGGTCGCAGAACAACGGCAACAAGACGACGGTCGCCCCGTACTCGCTGCGCGGTCGGTCCCGGCCGACCGTCGCGATGCCTCGTACCTGGCGCGAGCTCGCGTCGAAGACGCTGGCACAGCTCGAGTACACCGACGTGCTCTCGCGCCTGAAGCGCCGCGGCGACCCCCTGGCCGACGTGTCGGCGCACGTGCCGGTGCCGTCAGGCGAGCTGGGCGAGGACTTCCGCAACACCGAGGCCCCCGACCACGACCCGTCCGAGAAGGTGCGCGACCGCCTCGAGGTCTACCGCTCGAAGCGTGACGCGTCGAAGACCGCCGAACCGGTGCCCGCCGAGGCCCCGGCCTCGACCGACGGCACGAGCTTCGTCATCCAGGAGCACCACGCCAGCTCGCTGCACTGGGACTTCCGCCTCGAGCACGACGGCGTGCTGGTCAGCTGGGCGTTGCCGAAGGGCGAGCCCGACGACCCGGGCACGAACCACCTCGCCGTCCAGACCGAGGACCACCCGCTCGAGTACGGCACCTTCGAGGGCACGATCGCCAAGGGCGAGTACGGCGCCGGCGAGGTGACCATCTGGGACTCCGGCGAGTACGAGCTCGAGAAGTGGCGCGAGGGCAAGGAGGTGATCGTCGTGCTGCACGGCGAGCAGCGCGGCACCCGACGCGTCGCGCTGATCCACACCGGGCACGGCGGCGGGCGGGCGGAGTCCAACTGGCTGATCCACCGCATGAAGGACGACGCCGACGGCCATGCGCACGGCGGCCACGGTGCCGGGTCGCGTGTCGGCAAATCCTCACGCGCGTCACGCGCGACCGGCGGGTCCCCCGAGAAGTCGGGCCGCGCCTCCTCGGCTCGCGACGGGAAGCAGGAGTTCCCGGCACCCGACCCGGTCGCGCCGATGCTGGCGACGACGGGCGACGCACACGACGTGGCCGAGGGCGCGTGGGCGTTCGAGATGAAGTGGGACGGCATCCGCGCCGTGGCCGTCGTCCACGACGGCGCCGTCACGCTGACCAGCCGCAACGGCAACGACCTGACCCCGGCCTACCCCGAGCTGCAGGTGCTGGCCGAGCGGGTCGACAGCGACGGAGGCGCGGTGCTCGACGGAGAGATCGTGGCCGTCGACGAGAAGGGTCGCCCCGACTTCGGGCTGCTCCAGACGCGCATGGGACTGACGCGGCCCCGCGACGTGGCCCGGGCCGCCCGAGGCGCGCCGGTGAAGCTGCTGCTCTTCGACGTCATGCGGGCCGAGGGGCGCTCGCTCGTGAAGGACGAGTACGACGACCGGCGCGCGGTGCTCGAGCGGATCGTCGAGAGCGGCGGGGCGGTCGACGTGCCCCCGGCGTTCGACGGGGACCTGGAGGCGGCGGTCGCCACCTCGAAGCGCCTGCGCCTCGAGGGCGTGGTCGCCAAGCGGCGCGACGCGACCTACAGCGCCGGCCGCCGTTCGCGGGCCTGGATCAAGATGAAGCACCACCAGACGCAGGAGGTCGTGATCGCGGGCTGGCGCCCCGGTGCGGGTCGCCGGGCGGACGGCGTCGGCTCGCTGCTGATGGGCGTGCCGGGCGAGGACGGGCTGCACTACGTCGGCCGGGTCGGCACCGGGTTCACCGACCGCGAGCTCGACGAGCTGCTGCCGTCGTTGCGGGCCGCCGAGCGGAAGACCAGCCCGCTCGTGGGCGTGCCCGCGGTCGACGCGCGCGACGCGCACTGGGTCACTCCCTCGCGGGTGGGCGAGGTGTCGATCGCCGAGTGGACCTCGACCGGCAGGCTGCGGCAGCCGAGCTGGCGCGGATGGCGGCCGGACAAGTCTCCGGACGACGTCGTCCGCGAGGGATGAGGCAAGGCCGTCGGGCGGCGGGCGGCCTGCGAGACCCGGCCCGCGCCTCCTGCCGCCACACCGCCACGCCGCCACGCCGCCACGCCGCCACGAAGTGAACACGCCGCCACCCGATCGCGTGGCGGCGTGTTCATCTCGTGGCGGGACATGGGGACAGCCGGGTATCGCTCGGGGCCGCCCGGGTGTTGAGTGCAGCATGAGCACACCTCCCCCGGCCCCGAGTGACGCCGCGACCCTGCGCGGGCGGCGGGTCGTGCTCGTCGTCGCCGTGCTGGCCTCGTTCGTGGCGTTCCTCGACGGGTCCATCGTCACGGTGGCCCTGCCCGCGATCGCGCGCGAACTCGGCGCCGGCACGGGAGGCAGCGGCGCGACGGCCGACGACGGCGCCGGCCTCGCCCTGCAGCAGTGGGTCGTCGACGCCTACCTGCTGACGCTCGGGTCGCTCATGCTCGTGGCGGGCTCGCTCAGCGACACGTTCGGCCGGGTGCGGGTGCTGCGCGCGGGCCTGATCGGCTTCGCCGTGACGAGCGTGCTCGCCGCCCTCGCCCCCGACCCGGGCCTGCTGATCGCCGCCCGGGCCCTGCAGGGCGTGACCGCGGCCCTCCTCGTGCCGAGCAGCCTCGCCCTCATCACCTCGACCTTCAGCGGCCCCGCGCAGGGCAAGGCCATCGGCAGCTGGACGGCCTGGACCGGCGTCGCGTTCCTGATCGGCCCGCTGACCGGCGGCGCACTCGTCGACACGCTCGGCTGGCGCTGGGTGTTCGCGGTCGTCGTCGTGCCGGTCGTCCTCACCCTCGTGCTGATGAGCCGCCTGCCCGGCGACGCCCACCGAGGGCGCGACGGTGCTCCCCCGCGGGTCGACGTCGTGGGCGCCGTGCTGGCCGCGGTGGGCCTCGCCGGACCGGTCTTCGCGCTCATCGAGGGTCAGCGGGTCGGGTTCGGCACCTGGTACGTCGAACTGCCGCTCGTGGTCGGCCTCGCCGCGCTCGCCGCCTTCGTCTGGTGGGAGCGCCGGGCCCCGGCGCCGATGATGCCCCTCACGCTCTTCCGCACCCGGTCGTTCTCGGTCGGCAACCTGGCCACGGTCGGCATCTACTCGGCCCTCAGCCTCGGCACGCTGACCATCCCGCTGGTGGTGCAGGAGCTGGCGGGCCTGACGGCGACCCTGGCCGGGCTCGTCACCCTGCCGACGACGATCGTGTCGCTGCTGTTCTCGACCCTGTTCGGCACGCTCGCCGCCACCCACGGCCCGCGCCCGTTCATGACGGTCGGGCCGCTGATCACGGCGAGCGGGTTCCTCTGGATGCTGCTGGTCGCCGATCCGATCGACGTGTGGTGGCAGGTCGTGCCCGGCGTGGTCCTGTTCGGCTTCGGCCTGTCGGTGACCGTGGCTCCGCTCACCTCGACGGTGCTGTCGCAGATCCCGGCCGGCCAGTCGGGCATAGCCTCCGCCGTCAACAACGCGATCTCGCGCGTGGCGGGGCTCGTCGCCGTCGCGTTCCTCGGCGTCATCGCCGGAGGCGCGCTCACGGTGGGCGGGTTCCATCGCGTCGTGATCGTGGTCGCCGTGCTGCTCGGGGTGAGCGCGCTGGTGTCGTTCGTCGGTCTGCGCGACCGCACCCGCGCCTCCTGAGGGCGCGGGCGCGAGGCGGCCAGCCGGACGCGACCAGCCGGAGGCGCGGTGTCAGTGCCCGAAGCGGCGCCACGAGGCGTCCTGCTGGGCCAGGCGTCGCAGGGCCAGCAGCAGCGGCTCGACGAGCACGGTGCCGAGCACGACGTACTGCACCGCGGCGTCCACCGAATCGACCGGGATGCCCGCGATCTCGGCCTCGGCCACCTCGGCCATCGACCGCGCGTAGCCGTCGAGCGTCCCGTCGGGCAGCTCGAACCCTGCGGCCTCGAGTCCGTCGACCGCGACCTCGAGGGCGGCGAGCACGTCGGCCGACCCCGGGTCGGTCATCCACCCCCACCCGGCCACGAGCGCTTCGGCCCGCGTCAGGTCGACGCCTTCGGGGGCCGTCGTCGTGACGGCCGACTGGGCGACGCCGAGCACCTCGGCGACCGTCTCGTGCTCACCGTCGAGCTGCCCGAGGACGGCGCGCGCGCCGGCGACGCTGAGCCCACCCGCGCCGAGCAACGCCCGGACGAGCCGCAGCCGGCGCACGTGGTCGTCGCCGTACCGGGCCTGCGTGGCGCTGGTGCGCTCGCCCTCGGGCAGCAGCCCCTCGCGCAGGTAGTACTTGATCGTGGCGACCGGCACCCCGGTCGTCTCGGCGAGCTGGGAGATGCGCACGGACTGCCCCTTGACATTGGATAGCGCGACTCTCCAATATTGGAGAGCGCCACTATCCATCTAAGGAGACATCATGTCGAGAGTCAACCCGGGCCGCACCACGCACGAGCACGACGGCGAGCTCGTCGTCTTCCTGATCGGCATGACCGTCAACCGCTGGTGGCGGCCCGACCAGTGGGGGCCGGTGTTCGCGGCGATGGGACCGATGCTCACCGAGTTGTTCCGTGATCCCGAGAGCGGGCTCGCGGGCATGAGGCTGACGCTCGGACGTGGCGGGCCGGTGCTGGTTCAGTACTGGACCTCGCTCGAGAAGCTGTACGCCTACGCCAGCTCGCCGCAGCAGGCGCACCGGCCGGCCTGGACGGCGTTCAACCGGCGGGCACGCAAGGCCCCTGGGGCCGTCGGCATCTGGCACGAGACCTTCGTGGTCGAGCGCGCCGAGAGCATGTACGTCGGCACAGCGCCGGCGGGGTTGGCCCGGGCGACCAGGTCGGTGCCGGTCGGTCCGCGCAGCGACACCGCCCGGGCCCGAGCAGCGAGCGGCCGGACCCCCGGCGCCGCGTCGGCCTGACGGGTCCGCCGCCGAGCCCCGGAGCCACCCATTGCCCCTGAGCCGCCTGTGACCCTACGATGAGCCAGACGTGAGCCGCCCTCGTTCGGGGGTGGCTCCAGCTCTGTCGTGAGACAGCCGTGATTACAAGGGAGTAATCGTGTCCGCTGCCCCTGCCCGCTCCTCCTCGACCCCTCGGTCGCGAGCCCCGCGCCGCCCGCGCCGCGGCCTCGCGCTCGCTGCCGGGACGGCCGCCGCGGCCCTGCTGCTCAG
>NZ_JXQZ01000020.1 GCF_000878135.1 Frigoribacterium sp. MEB024 | reverse complement strand
CCGTCCAGGACGAGATGCTCGTCGGCGTCGCGAAGATCACCGCCGCCACGGAGTAACACCCGTCTGGCCGGCTACCCGCCGGCCCGGCCCAGGGCCGCACCCCGCCTCGCGAGGTGCGGCCCTGAACCCGGGTCGTCTCCGTGACGACGCACCGGCCCTCGCTCGTCGAGGGCCGGTCATCCCGGTGGTCCCCCTTCCGCCTCCGGGCGGGAGGGGGTTTCCTCTGCCCTTGCCCAGCCGCCGACCGACGAACGGAACCCCGTGGTGCACCCCGCCTCAGCTCCGACTCCCCCGATGCTCCTCGGGCGCCTCCCGACCCATGCCGGAGCAGCGCCGGTCGAGGTGCGCCTGCCACGCTCACGGTTCCCCGTCGCGATCAGCTTCGAGTCGTCGGACACCTGGTCGATCGCCGAGCGCTTCGGCGAGCAACTCGTCAGCCACGGGCGGCTCGCCTACCGGGCCGGCGCGTTCGTCGTCCGTACCGCGGCCGGCACGACCCGCTACGGCCCCTCGTGGCAGGCCGCCGTCACGGCCCACCTCCTCCGCCGCGGCTGACGACGACCGGTCCGGTCATCTTCGGTCTCGACGACCCGGCTGGGGGGATGGCGTCTCAACGACGAGTTCGGCGACCTCGACGATCGCGTCGTCCGGCATGTCGGGGTAGTAGTTCTCCCGCAGCTGCTCCCCGAAGCGCATCATGTCCGTGCCTTCGGGCTGCCGAGCCTGTCGTGCGGTGAGTTCGTCGAGTCGGTGCCTCCGCACGGCGGTGACGTGCCCCGCGAGGGGAACGGCCGTGGGATGGCCGTCGAACACGAACGTCGACGGGCCGACCCGCATCGACTCGCCCCACCGGACCGTGGTCACCTTCTCACCACGGACCATCGCGTCGTGGTGCTTCCGGTGGAAATGCACGAGCTGTCGAGCGTCATCAGTCACTCGCCCAGCCTGCCCGAGCCACGCGCACCCGGGTCAACCCAGCGTCAGCTGCCCGTCCGCCTCGAGCCACTCGAGGCCCTCGACGACGGCCTGCACCGAGGTGTACCGCGGAGCGTAGCCGAGCAGTCGGCGGGCCTTCTCGATGCTCATCGAGTGGCTGCGCGAGGCGTGCTGCCACGACGCGTCGCCGTGCTCGTCGGACGTCTGGTCTCGGAACTCGGCCCACGAGACGAACCGCAGCCGCGCCTCCTGACCGTGGTGCCGCGCGATCGCCTCGGCGAGCCCGCGCAGCGTGATCGCCCGCTCGCTGACGACGTGGAACGCCTCGCCGACCACCTGCGAGTGCCGCTCGGCCGCGAGCTGGAAGGCCTGCGCGACGTCGTCGGCGTGCACGTGGTGGACGGTCTCGAGCCCGAGGCCCGGCATGGCGATCTCGCGCCCGGCGGCCAGGGCCTCCCAGACGGAGAGGTCGAGGTTGCCCACCGCGTTGATCATCGGCCAGCCCGCACCCGTGATGTGCCCGGGGTGCAGCACGATGCTCTGCACTCCGCCAGGACGCCGCGACTCGCGGAGCAGCAGCTCTTCGATCGCGGCCTTCTGCGTGCCGTACTCGCCGAACGGGGTGCGCTCGGCCTCTTCGGTGATCGGCACCTCACGCGACGGGCCGTGCACCCACACCGTGCCGCAGTGCACCAGCACGGTGCCCGTGCCCTGCAGGGCGTCGACCATCTGACGTGCCGACGCGACCGTGAAGCAGATCATGTCGATCACGACGTCGGCCCCGAGCCCGGCGATCGCGCCCGCGAAGGTGCCGTCGGCGTCGCCCGCCTCGCGATCGAGCAGGAGGCGCGCCACGCGTGACCACGCCGCGTGCGGCCGGTACGGCTCGGAGGCCCCGCGGCTGACGGCGACCACCTCGTGGCCGGCCTCGACGAGTCGCGGGACGAGGAAACCGCCCACGTGGCCGGTGGACCCGATGACGACGATCTTCACGACGCGACCCCCGACACGATCGAGAGGGCCCGGAGCGGAGGACGGGGGCGAGGAGTGGCAGCGCTGCGCACGGCATCGGAGGACATGGCCCGACGCTACCCGGCGCCCCTGACACCGGTGTACCCCGCATGGGGGTCGTGCAGCGTCCCCTCAAGTGCCCACTGCGCCGTGGCCCCGAATTCTTCAGACTTCCCATGAGGAGCACGGCGGCTCGTCGGATCACCGGGCACGGCCCGCGACGAGCCACCCGCTCCGCGCGTCCCATCCGGCACACGCGACCCGACGAGGAGAACCATGACCTTCACCGACCCCCGCACCCGCGGCATCCGCCGCCGCGTGACGACCGCCTGCCTCGCGGCGTCCCTGACCCTGGGACTCGTCGCCGTGGGCTCCGGAGCCGCGGTCGCCGCGCCTCCCACGTCCGCACCCGGTACCCCCGCGGCCCCGGGCAAGCCCGGCCCCGCCCCGACCCTGCCGGTCGTCGAGGGCCCGGTGATGAACTACGTCGTCAACGCGACGAAGGCGAACCCGGGCGCGACCAAGCAGGTCGAGCGGGCGGTCGCCGCGGCCGGCGGCAGCGTCATCGCCGCGTACGCCGAGCTCGGCGTGGTCGTCGCGCAGTCGAGCAACACGAACTTCGCCGCGTCGGTGCGCGGCGACAAGGCCGTGACGTCGGCCGGTGCCACCCGCACGGCCGCGGTCGCCGAGACCGACCCGACGTTCGGCGTCGGCACGACCACCCCGGGCCCGGGGAAGCCGGTCAAGCCGGGCAAGCCCGGTGGGCCCGGACACCCCGGCAAGCCGAAGGCCGCGACCTCGCCCGAGCAGCGACTCGAAGAGGCCACGACCGTCGTCGCCGACCCCCTCGAGGCCCAGCAGTGGGACCTCACGGCCATCGGGGCCGACCGGGCGCACCAGGTCACCGACGGCAGCCGCGACGTGCTCGTCGCCGTGCTCGACTCGGGCATCGAGGGCGACCACCCCGACCTGCAGCCGAACATCGACGTGGCCGCCTCGGCGAGCTGCCTGACCGGGACGCCCGATGCGAGCTACGACGCCTGGCAGCCCACGACGAGCGACCACGGCACCCACGTGGCCGGCACGATCGCGGCGGCCCGCAACGGCGTCGGCATCGTGGGCGTCGCCCCGGGCGTGACGATGTCGGCCGTCAAGGTCGTCAGCGACGACGGCTTCATCTACCCCGAGGCCGCGATCTGCGGCTTCATGCAGGCCGCCGCGACCGGTGCAGACATCACGAACAACAGCTACTACGTCGACCCGTGGCAGTTCTGGTGCGGCTCGGACGTCGACCAGGCGGCCGTGTTGACCGCCGTCGACCGCGCGGTGCAGTTCACGCAGAAAAAGGGCATCGTCAACGTGGCGGCGGCCGGCAACTCGTCGATCGACCTCGCGAACAAGACGGTCGACACCGCCAGCCCCAACGACACCACCCCGGTCTCCCGGCCGATCGACTCGCGTTGCCTCGACATCCCGACCGAGCTCGACGGCGTGGTCACCGTGTCGTCGACCACCTCGGCGGGGACGAAGTCGAGCTTCTCGAACTACGGCGACGGCGTCGTCGACGTCGCGGCCCCCGGTTCGGCGATCCTGTCGACCGTGACCGGCGGCGGCTACGGCACCAAGTCGGGCACGTCGATGGCCTCGCCCCACGTCGCGGGCGTGCTGGCCCTGCTGAAGTCGACCCACCCGCGTCTGAAGGGTGCGGCCCTGACCGGACTGCTCGAGCAGCAGGCGACCGACACCCCCTGCCCGTCCGCCACCACGACGTGCACCGGCACGCCGGCGGACAACGGGTGGTTCGGCGAGGGGATCGTCGACGCCCTGGCGGCCGTCACGAAGTAGCGGTCGTCGCCCCGACGGGGCGCTCGTTCGCCCCTAGGCTGAGCGAGTCCCAATCGGAGGTTCGATGCACACCTGGCCCGGCAACCCCTACCCCCTCGGCGCGACCTACGACGGCAGCGGCACCAACTTCGCGATCTTCAGCGAAGCCGCCAGCAAGGTCGAGTTGTGTCTGTTCGACGACGACGGCACCGAGACGAGGGTCGAGTTCACCGAGGTCGACGCCTACGTCTGGCACGCCTACCTGCCCACGGTGCAGCCCGGCCAACGCTACGGCTACCGAGTGCACGGCGAGTACGACCCCGCGAACGGCTCGCGTGCCAACCCGAACAAGCTGCTCCTCGACCCGTACGCCAAGGCCACCTGCGGCGAGATCGACTGGGACGAGGCGCTGTTCGCCTACACGTTCGGCGACCCCGACTCGCGCAACGACAAGGACAGCGGCCCGCACATGATGCTGGGCGTCGTCATCAACCCGTTCTTCGACTGGCAGGGCGACCGCGCACCGAAGTACAGCTACGACGAGACCGTCATCTACGAGGCGCACGTCAAGGGCCTGACCGAGACGCACCCCGACATCCCCGAGGAAGAACGCGGCACCTACGCCGGCGTCGCGAACCCGGCGATCATCGACCACCTGAAGAAGCTCGGCATCACCACGCTCGAGCTGATGCCCGTGCACCAGTTCGTGCAGGACAACACGCTGCTCGAGAAGGGCCTCAGCAACTACTGGGGCTACAACACCATCGGGTTCTTCGCCCCGCACGCCGCCTACTCGGCCACCGGCGACATCGGCCAGCAGGTGCAGGAGTTCAAGACGATGGTGAGGGTGCTGCACGACGCCGGCATCGAGGTCATCATCGACGTCGTCTACAACCACACGGCCGAGGGCAACCACCTGGGTCCGACGCTGTCCTTCAAGGGCATCGACAACGCCGCGTACTACCGGCTGATGGACGGCGACCAACAGCACTACATGGACTACACGGGCACCGGCAACAGCCTGAACGTCCGTCACCCGCACTCGCTGCAGCTCATCATGGACAGCCTGCGCTACTGGGTCACCGAGATGCACGTCGACGGCTTCCGGTTCGACCTCGCGGCGTCGCTCGCCCGGGAGTTCTACGAGGTCGACCGCCTCTCGACCTTCTTCGAGCTCGTGCAGCAGGACCCCATCGTCTCGCAGGTCAAGCTGATCGCCGAGCCCTGGGACGTCGGCCCCGGCGGCTACCAGGTGGGCAACTTCCCGCCCCAGTGGACCGAGTGGAACGGCAAGTACCGCGACACCGTCCGCGACTTCTGGCGCGGTGAGCCCTCGACGCTCGGCGAGTTCGCCAGCCGGATCACCGGCTCGGCCGACCTGTACGAACGCGACGGACGCCGCCCGGTCGCGAGCATCAACTTCGTCACCGCGCACGACGGGTTCACGATGCGCGACCTCGTCAGCTACAACGACAAACGCAACGACGCCAACGGCGAGGACGGCAACGACGGGGAGAGCCACAACCGTTCGTGGAACTCGGGCGTCGAGGGCGAGACCGAGGACGGCGAGATCCGCGCCCTGCGCGAGCAACGACAGCGCAGCTTCCTGGCGACGCTGCTGCTCAGCCAGGGCGTGCCCATGCTGCTGCACGGCGACGAGCTCGGCCGCACCCAGGGCGGCAACAACAACACGTACGCACAGGACAACCCGATCAGCTGGATCGACTGGCCGAACGCCGACCGCGAGCTGATCGAGTTCGTCGCCGAGGTCATCAAGCTGCGCCACGACCACCCGACCTTCCGCCGACAGCGTTACTTCAACGGCCGTCCCGTCACCCGCGGCGAGGGCGAACCCCTGCCCGACATCGTCTGGTTGACGACCGAGGGCGACGCCATGCAAGAGGGCGAGTGGAACGAGTCCTACGCCAAGGCGATCGGCATGTTCCTCAACGGCAACGGCATCCGTGGCCGTGACGCCCGCGGCGGTCGCATCACCGACGTCAACTTCGTCCTGTACTTCAACGCCAGCGCCGAGACGGTCACCTTCGTCCTCCCGCCCGACGAGTACGCCCAGGGCTGGGAGGTCGTCGTCGACAGCACCGTGACGGCGCCCCCGCCCCCGGCGAGCGCCGCTCCCCGCACCCCGACGGCCACCCGCGCCGCCACCACCACCCAACCGCCCTCGACCCCGCAGGCCCCCGCGGCCCTGCGGGCCGGCGACCGACTCCCCGTGGCGGGTCGCTCGCTCGTCGTCCTGCGTGCCACGGCCGAGGAAGAACTGTGACCCGACACGAACCGACCATGCACCCGCGCTCGACGTACCGCCTGCAGGTGCGCGCCTCCTTCGACCTCGACGCGGCCGCCGACCTGGTGCCGTACCTGCGGGACCTCGGTGCCGACTGGGTCTACCTGTCGCCGATCCTCGCCGCCGAGCCGGGCAGCGACCACGGCTACGACGTCGTCGACCACAGCCAGGTCGACCCCGAGCGCGGTGGTGCCGAGGGTCTCGACGAGCTCTCGACGCGCGCGCACGCCGAGGGCCTCGGCGTGCTGGTCGACATCGTGCCGAACCACGTCGGCGTGGCGACCCCGAAGGCGAGCGTCTGGTGGTGGGACCTCCTGACCCACGGCCGCGCGTCCCGCTACGCCGACGCGTTCGACGTCGACTGGGCCGCGGGCGATGACAAGGTGCTGCTGCCCGTGCTCGGCGAGCCCGCCTCGGCGGACGGCGCGATCGAGGGCCTCACGGTCGAGGGCGACGAGCTGCACTACTACGACAACGTCTACCCGATCGCCCCGGGCACGAGCTCGCCCGGCGACGACGCCGCCACCGTGCACTCGCGTCAGCACTACGAGCTGGTTCACTGGAAGAAAGCCGACACCGACCTCAACTACCGTCGCTTCTTCGCGGTCAACACCCTCGCGGGCATCCGCGTCGAAGACCCGGGTGTCTTCGCCGAGTCGCACGCCGAGATCGGCCGCTGGTTCTCGGAGGGTCTCGTCGACGGCCTGCGGGTCGACCACCCGGACGGCCTCGCCGATCCCAAGGGCTACCTCGACCTGCTCGCCGCCCTGACCGGCGACGCGCACGTGCTCGTCGAGAAGATCCTCGAGGGGGACGAGCGCCTGCCCGAGGACTGGGCGACGGCCGGCACGACGGGTTACGACGCCCTGGCCGACCTCGACCGCCTCTTCGTCGACCCGAGCGGAGCACCCGCCCTCGACGCCCTCGACGCGCGCCTGCGCCGGGCCCGCGGGGTCGACGCCGACGAGCAGGCCGCCGGGGCCGACGAGACGACCGGTGACGCGCCCGTCGACTGGCACGAGATGATCCTCGGCACGAAGCGCGGCATCGCCGACGGCATCCTGGGCAGCGAGATCAACCGTCTCGCCCGCCTGATCGCCGAGGGCAGCGCCGTCGACCCGTCCGTGGTGGACGCGCTGGCCGAGCTGGCCGCGGCCTTCCCCGTGTACCGCAGCTACCTGCCGCAGGGCGCCGAGTGGCTGACCGAGGCCGCCGAGGTCGCCACGAGCCACCGTCCCGACCTCGCCGACGCCGTCGGACGCGTCGTCGCCGTGCTGCGCGACGAGTCGCACCCCGCCTCCGTGCGCTTCCAGCAGACGAGCGGCATGGTCATGGCCAAGGGCGTGGAGGACACCGCCTTCTACCGCTACAGCCGCCTGGCGACGCTGACCGAGGTGGGTGCCGACCCGAGCGAGTTCTCGCTGACGCCCGACGAGTTCCACGCGCGTCAGCAGGTGCGCCTGGCCGAGCGTCCGTTCGGCATGACGACGCTGTCCACGCACGACACGAAGCGCAGTGCCGACGTGCGCGCCCGCGTCTCGGTGCTGGCCGAGGTCGCCACCGAGTGGGCGGCGACCCTCGAGCGCCTGCGCGAGCTCGCCCCGGTCGGCGACGGACCGTTCGAGAACATCCTCTGGCAGACGATCGTCGGCTCCTGGCCCGCGTCGCGCGAGCGCCTGCACGCCTACGCCGAGAAGGCCTCCCGCGAGGCGAGCACGTCGACCACGTGGACCGACCGCACCGACGAGGCCGAGGCCTTCGAGGGGCGGATGCACGCCGCGGTCGACGCCGCCTTCGACGACGACGAGGTGCGTCACGAGGTCGAGCGCATCGTCGACGTCCTCCGCGCACCCGGGTACAGCAACTCGCTGGGCGTGGCGCTGATGCAGCTCACCGGCCCCGGCAGTCCCGACGTGTACCAGGGCGGCGAGCTGTGGGACTTCTCGCTCGTCGACCCCGACAACCGACGCGAGGTCGACTTCGGGCTGCGCCGGCGCCTCCTGGACGACATCCGCGGCGGGGCGACGCCGGCGATCGACGACACCGGTGCCGCCAAGCTCGTCGTGACACACCACGCCCTGACGCTGCGCCGTGACCGACCCGACCTGTTCACGCGCTACGCCGCGTTGCCCGTCTTCGGTGAGCAGGCCGCGTCGGCCGTCGCCGTCGACCGCGGCGGGGCGCTCGCGATCGCGACCCGCCTGCCCGTCGCACTCGAGCAGGCCGGCGGCTGGGACGACACCGTGGTCCTGACCGCAGGAGGCGCGTACCGCGACGTGCTCACCGGCCGTCGGCACGAGGGCGGTCGCCTCCGCCTGGCCGACGTGCTCGACACGTACCCCGTCGCCCTGCTGATCCCCGCAGAGGACTGACCCCGTCGGGTCGCGCCGCGTCGCGCCCGACTACCGTCGCCCCCGGGCGACACGTCACGACATGCCGCTCACCTCTGGTGGTGAGCGGCATGTCGTGCCTTCTCGACCTCCCCTCCCCTCCCCCGACCCTTCCGAACCCGAGGAGACCGATGAGCGTCTACGACGTCTGGGCCCCGAAAGCGACCACCGTGCACCTGCACCTCGACGGCGATCTGCTGCCGCTGACGGCCGAGGCCGACACCGGCTGGTGGCGCGCCCCCGCCGACCTCGACCGGGGCCCGGGCCACCGCTACGGCTTCGTGCTCGACGGCGGCGACTCCCCCGAGGGCGGGACGCCGATGCCCGACCCGCGGTCGCGTCGCCAACCCGACGGCGTGCACGGCCTGAGCGAGACCTACGACCCGGGTGCCTTCTCCTGGACGGACGACGCGTGGACCGGCCGCCAGCTGGCCGGCTCGGTCGTCTACGAGCTGCACGTCGGCACCTTCACGCCCGGGGGCACGCTCGACTCGGCGATCGAGAAGCTGCCGTACCTCGTCGACCTCGGCGTCGACCTGGTGGAACTGCTGCCGGTCAACGGCGTCAACGGCCGCTGGAACTGGGGCTACGACGGCGTCGACTGGTTCACGGTGACCGACAACTACGGCGGCCCCGAGGCGTACCAGCGCTTCGTCGACGCCGCGCACGCGGCCGGCCTCGGCGTCGTGCAGGACGTCGTCTACAACCACCTCGGCCCCTCGGGCAACTACCTGCCGCTGTTCGGGCCGTACCTGTCGAGCAAGCACGCCAACACCTGGGGCGACAACGTCAACCTCGACGACGACGGAGCCCACGAGGTGCGCGAGTTCATCCTCGACAACACGGCGATGTGGCTCGACGACTACCACGTCGACGGTCTGCGCCTCGACGCCGTGCACGCCCTCAAGGACGACAGCGAGGTCCACCTGCTGCAGGAGCTCGCCGAGCGGACCGCAGCCCTCAGCAGCCATCTGCGCCGACCGCTCTCGCTGATCGCCGAGAGCGACCTGAACGACCCGCGCCTGGTCACCCCGCGCGACGGCGGTGGCTTCGGCCCCGACCACCGCCAGGGCTACGGCCTCGACGCCCAGTGGAGCGACGACTTCCACCACGCGGTGCACGTCGCGCTGACCGGCGAGACGACGGGTTACTACGCCGACTTCGAGCCGCTCGGCGCCCTCGCGAAGGTGCTGACCAAGGGCTTCTTCCACGACGGCACCTGGTCGTCGTTCCGCGAGGCGACGCACGGGCACCCGGTCGACACCGAGCACATGCCGACCTGGCGCCTCGTCGTGGCCAACCAGAACCACGACCAGATCGGCAACCGGGCGATCGGCGACCGCCTGGCGGCGACCCTCGACGACGGGCAGCTGATCATCGCCGCGACGCTGACCCTGGCCGGCCCCTACACGCCGATGCTCTTCATGGGCGAGGAGTGGGGCGCCTCGACCCCGTGGCAGTTCTTCACCTCGCACCCCGAACACGACCTCGGCGAGGCGACGGCGAAGGGCCGCATCGAGGAGTTCGCGAAGATGGGCTGGGACGAGTCGTCCGTGCCCGACCCACAGGAGCCCTCGACCTTCGAGGACAGCAAGCTCGACTGGTCCGAACTCGAGACCGGCCGCCACGCGGTGCTGCTCGACGCGTACCGCCGCCTCGGTGCCCTGCGCCGCAGCGAGCCCGCGCTCACCGACCCCCGCTTCGGCGAGACCGGCGTCGAGTACGACGGCGACGCCCGCTGGCTCGTGCTGACCCGTGGCGACCTGAAGATCGCGGTCAACTTCGCCGACCAGGAGGCACGGGTCGCGGTGAGCGCCGAGACCGTCCTGTTCGCCAGCGACGGGTCGATCGTCCCGGGTGCGAGCCTGCTGCTCCCGGCGCACTCGGTCGCGATCGTCCGCTGACCCCGGCGCGGACCAGGCGGTCACGAACGACGGGCGCCCGGGGCTGACCACCCCGGGCGCCCGCGTGTCGCGTCGCGGCTAGCGCGTCGACACGCCGCCGCGCACGGGTCCGACCCGGTGCGAGGTGGCGCGGACGCTCGGCAGCCGACGGTGTCGCACGACCAGCTCGACGACGGCGCGGGACCGTCGCCGCAGACCCCAGAGGGTCACCTTGGTCAGCGACTCCCGGACGATCGAACCGCTCATCTTCGAGGCACCGTGGATGCGCTCGGTGAACGTGATCGGAGTCTCGACGACCCGCAGACCCGCCTGGAGCGCGCGCCACAGCAGGTCGACCTGGAAGCAGTAGCCGCGCGACTCGACCCGGTCGAGGTCGATCCGGCGCAGCGCCGACGAGCGGAACACCCGATACCCTCCGGTCGTGTCGGCCACGCGGATGCCCAGGGCACCCCGGGTGTACCAGCTGCCGCCGCGGCTGAGCAGCTCGCGACGCAGCGGCCAGTTCTCGACGGCGCCGCCGGGCACCCAGCGCGAACCGAGCACGAGGTCGTTCTCGCGCAGCAGCTCGAGCATGCCGGGCAGGTACTCGGGGTGGTGCGAACCGTCGGCGTCCATCTCGACGAGGGCGTCGTACCCGCGCTCGAGCCCCCAGGCGAAGCCGGCGAGGTAGGCGGCACCGAGGCCGGCCTTCTCGGTGCGGTGCATCACGTGCACGCGGGGGTCGCGGTCGGCGTAGGCGTCGGCCAGCTCGCCGGTGCCGTCGGGCGAGCCGTCGTCGACGACGAGCACGTCGACCGAGGCACCGGAGGCGAGGGTGCGCCCCACGATCCAGTCGAGGTTCTCGCGCTCGTTGAAGGTCGGGATGATGACGAGGGCGTCGTTCATGGTGGGTCCTTTCCCGTCGGGTGGGAGTCGGAGGTGTCGGGTGTCGGGTGTCGGGTGTCGGGTGCCCGGGGCTCAGGAGGCGCGGCGCCGGCCGACCGGGTGGCCTACGGTCACGAGGTCACGAGGTCACGAGGTCACGAGGTCACGAAGTCACGAGGTCACGAGGTCACGAGGTCACGAGGTCACGAGGTCACGAGGTCACGAGGTCGGCGAACACGATGAGGTTGTCCACGTAGTGACCGGTGGACCGGTCGAACGTGCCGTCGCAGGTGATGAGCCGGAGGCCGGGGGTCGGACTGGCCCCGTAGACGTCGCTCGTCGGGAACGTCGCCTTCGGGGTGCGCTCGCTGCCCGTGACGCGGAAGGTCTCGACCGAGCCGGTCGAGAGCGTCACCTGCACCTCGTCGCCGGGCACGAGCTTCGCGAGGTCGACGAACACCGCGGGGGCGTCACCCGAGTCGACGTGTCCGGCGATCACGGCCGGTCCGACCGCGCCGGGCACGACGCCGTCCTGGTACCACCCGGCCGACAGCCACTCCTTCGGCGGGTCGAGCTCGCCCTGGGCGCCGAGGCCGAGGTCTTCGAGGCCGGAGTCGACCCCGATCGAGGGGATCTTCAGGCGGACCGGCGTCGCGTCGGCCGGGGGCGGGGTGTACGACGGGGCCGCCGGGTCCTGGAAGGCGCCGGCCGCTCCGCTCGCCGCATCCGGCGTCGCACCGGTGGTGGCGGAGGCCGTGGCGACGGAGCCGGGTGCGTCCGCGTCGGACCGGGCGGCGACGGCGGCCACCGTCACGCCGCCGGCCACGAGCACGACGGCGGCGGCCGCGGCGAGGACCGCCGCGCGGTGACCGGCGACGAAGGTCGAGAGGCTCATCCGGCCACCGCCAGGGGGGAGCAGGCGCCGAGGCTCGTGCCCTCGAGCTGCAGGGCGGCGAGAGCCGCCCAGGCGCTGCCGTAGTAGGTCGGAGTCGACTGTGACAGCGAGTCGGCGGTCCGCAGGTCGGCCGTCGCCCGGTCGTGCTGACCGTCGCTGGCCTCGGCGGCCGCGCGGGCGGCGTAGGCGAGCGGGCTCTGGTCCGAACCGACCGACTGCCCGCCGAGGTCGAGCTGCATGGGCAGCTCGTCGTAGCGCTGCAGCACGGAGGCCATCGACGCCGAGAGCGCCACGTCCTCGGGCTGGCACGACTCGGCGTAGCGCAGGGCGAGCCGACCGGCGTCGTAGCTGTACTGCACGGTGCCCGACGACCCGTCGGCGCTCGGCAGCGGGACCGTCGTGCCGTCCTGCCGCACCTGGGCCCAGTCGCTCGGGAGGGCCGTCGAGGCGAGGATGTTCGTGGTCACGGCTCGCGAGCCGGTCTCGAGCTCGGCCCATCGGGGGTCGCCGCTGGCCTCGCCGAGCTGCGCGAAGGTGGCGGGCGACGCGTACGAGGGGTTGTACGACCACGGGCCGGAGCCCATCGCCCACGGTCCGGGCAAGAGGATGCGGCCGACGTCGGTCGAGACCGTCATCTCGTCGAGCACGTCGGTGCCGAGGTCGACGCCCGCGGTGGTGAGGTCGGGTCGGTCGAAGGTCGAACCGGCGAGCACCAGGGCCCGGGCGGCGTCCACGTCGGCGTCGCTGGCGGGCATGTCGTCGACGACCGCGCCGTCCTTCCACTGCCAGGCGAGCAGCCCGTCGGGTCGGACGAGTTCGTCCTCCGTCCAGCGCCAGATGGCGTCGAACCGCTTCTCGTCGCCCACGGCGACCGCGACGAGCAGCCCGTAGGCCTGCCCCTCGCTGACGGTGTCGTCGCCCTGGTCGCGCCGGACGACGCGGCCGTCGTCGTCGACGTAGTCCGCGAGGAAGTCCTCGCCGATCTCGGTGGCCGTCCGGGGCTGGGGGGTCGCGGTGCCCGCGCCGGGGGTGCCGGTCGCGCCCGCGCCGCCGCCTGCCTGGTCCGTCGACGGGCCGCCGGCCCCTCCGACGACGAGGGAGGCGATGCCGGCGGTGATGGCGAGGGCCACCACGACGGCCGCTGCGAGCAGCGCCTTCGTCTTCTTCGTCATGTCGTCCTCTTCTCCTGCCCGGTGGTGCCGGGCGTCGGTCGTGCGGTGGGGCGGGGAGCCGGGGAGGCGCGGTGCGGTGTGTCGCTCACCGCGCCTCCTCGTCCTGCCGGGCCGTGCTCGCCGTGCCGGGTCGTCAGACCCCGAACCAGCCGAGCACGGTGGCCCACAGGCCCTTCGACTCGCTCTTCTGCGGGTGCTCGGCGAGGTAGCCGCCACCGGTCTGGACGCCACCGACGGGCGCCTGCGCCGTGGCCGCACTGTCGACGACCGGGACGACGGTCAGACCGCCGGTCGAGTTGTCGAGCACGAACAGCGTGTTGATGCTGCCCGCCGCGAGGTCGACGTCGCTCGTGCCGGTCACCTTCTTGCCGGTCAGGTCGAGGGTCCAGGGGCCGGCCGCGACCTGCGCGTAGCCGCTGGCGCTGCCGAAGGGCGCGTCCTCGGCGATGGTGGTGCCGGTGCTGGTCGCGACGGTGACGGTCTTGCTGACGTTCGCGGCCTGCACCAGGCGGACCTTGGCCTGGCCGTCGGCCGGGGCCGTGAGGTCGTCCTTGAAGACCTGGGTCTTGAGGGCGTCGTTCGGACCGTAGGCGACGGCCGTGATCGGCTGGCCGCTGTCGACCGTGATGTTGGCCGTGATGACGGGTTTCGCGCTGGTGGGGGCGTCGGCTGCGGTCATCGCGACCACGTACGTGCCGGCGGCCAGCGCCTGGTACGGGCTGACCTGACCGTAGGTGACGTCGTCGAGGTCCATGACGACCTGCCCGCCCTTGAGCGAGGTCAGCGTGACGTCGACGGCCTTCGTGTCGGGCGAGAGATGGCCGACGCGCACCCACCCGTCGCCGTCGGCGGCGTGGGCGGGCGACGTGCCCACGAGGGCGCCGGCGAGGGCGACCCCGGTGGCGGCGGTGAGGGCGAGCACCGTCAGGAGACGGCGGCGCCGGGTCGGGACGGCGGTGACGGCGGCGGGGGCGCCGGTGGTGCGTGAGAGGGAAGCCACGGGGGCTGGTCCTTTCCGGTCGGGTGTCCCACCCGGGACGGGTGGGACGCGGTGAGGAGGTGCCGGTGCCCGCCCGAGGACGGGCACCGGCGTGGCGATCAGTTCGAGAGGACGCCGGTCGGGGCGACGGCCGAGAAGGTGACGCGCAGTCCGTCATCCGAGGGGACGACCGACGCGGGGACGTAGACGCTGCCCAGGCCCTCGAGCGTCGTCCGCACCTCGTCGACCGACTGGCCGCCCTGCGGGGTGACGTCGAACTGCCGGAACAGGGCGTCCTGTTCGCCGGGAAGGGCCTCGGGATCGGCGACCGAGATCGGACCCAGGGTGGCGAGTTGGCCGAGCACGATGATGGCGCGCGGGTCGACGCGGCCGTCCGAGAGCGCGGTCGACAGCGTCGACGAGATCTGCAGGTTCGGGTTCTGGGCCAGCTCGGCACCGGCCTGCGCGCGGGCCGACGCGGCGTCGTCCGCCTCGGTCTGCGCCTGTGCGGCGCCCTGGCTGTCGATCTGCCGGACGTTGACCTGCTGGTCGCCGTCGCCGAACGAGGCGATGACGGTCGAGTTCGCGAGGGCCTCGCGGATCTCGGGTGAGGTGGGGCCCGAGGTGCGGACCGACTCGGTCTCGAACAGGTAGTCCGAGTCGCGCCAGCCGTTCGGCGACTGCGCCTGGACGGCACCGTCGGTGTCGATCTTGTAGAACCAGATCACGTTGTCGCGGGCGAAGCCGGCCTTGACCAGGTCGACCCACACGGCGTCGTCCACCAGCAGGCGGCTGTCCTTCGGCACGTTGGTCTCGACCCAGCTCTCGGCGTTGCGCATGGGCGCGTCGAGGTCGCTGTCCAGGAAGCCGCGCAGCTGCACGGCCCAGAGCGGGACGATCGCCACGACGGCCGCGAGGGTCAGGGCGAGCCAGGCGACCGAGCCGGTGCGGGACGCCGCGGTCGAGAGCGCGCCGGCCCGGCGGGCACGGAACGCCCGGACCGCGTGGTCGGTGACGGCCGCGACGAGCAGCGCCGCGAACGGCAGCAGCATGATCACGTAGGGCACCGGCAGGTAGCCGCCGGGGCGGAACATGAAGGCGATCAGGAACACCATCATCACGCCGAGCGGACGCAGCTTCTTGACGAAGACCGCGACGACCGAGGCCAGCGTGCCGAGCACGATGAGCACCTGGTCGAGCTGCCACCACTGCGACACGGTCGCGAAGAACAGGCTGCCGGTGTCGAACACCGAACCGCTGGCCTCACGGGTCGCGAGCTGGAACTGGATGCCCTCGAGCAGGCTCACCCGGCCGGCGCCGGGCAGCAGTTCGCCCTTGACGGCGGCGAGCGCGACGTAGCCGAGGCCGACGAGCACGAGCAGGCTGCCCGCGATCGACAACGTGTAGCGACGGGTCGACTTGTCGGCGCCGCGCCACATCATCCAGGCCAGGAACGGCAGCGCCAGCAGGTAGGTCTCCTTCGAGAGCACCGCGATGCCGAACGACAGGGACGCCGCGGCGAAGCCGGCGAGCTGGTACCGCTTGCTCAGGGCGAAGACGAACGCGGCGAGCAGCCACGGGGTGGCGACGTTGTCGAGGTAGACCGTGCGGTGGAACTGCAGGGCCAGCGGCGAGACGGCGAACACGAGGCCCGCCACGGCGGCCGCGGGACGGCTGAGGCCGAGCTTGCGGCCGAGCAGCCAGACGAGGGCGACCGAGACGACCGTGAAGAACAGCATGGCTTCCCGCGCGGCGAGCACGGCGACGTCGTAGCGCGAGAAGGCACCGGTCACGGCCGTGTAGGCCGAGATCTGCAGCCAGCCGACGGGCGGGTGGTCGTACCAGTAGGTGTAGTGGGTGATCTCGCCGAGGTTCTGGATCGCCCAGGCCTGGGCGGCGTAGGTGCCCTCGTCGTCGATGCGCTGCGGTGAGCCGTCCATGTTGAACGCCATGACGACGGCGGCGATCGCGAGGACGGGCAACAGCCAGGCGAGGCTCGCGCCGTGCCGACGCAACCACGAGGCGGGCTCGGAGCGCCGCGGGTCCTTGGTGGGGACCACGGGAGTGCCCGGGCCGTTCGACACGGTGGTGTCGGCGGCGCGGGGGCGGTTCAGCGTGCTGGTCATCGGTCACCTCCGGTCATGGCCAGGGCGGGCTCCGGCTGGGAGGCGCGGGGCGCCTCCTGCGGTTCGGTCGCGACCTCGTCGCGGTGGGCTCCGGTGTGCTCGGTCTTCTCCCACGCGTTGAGGCCCTTCAACTGGCGGAAGACCGCCCGGACCGCGGCCAGCGCGAGGAAGATCTGGTAGGGCAGCAGTCCCCAGACGAGACGGAAGTAGTCCCGGGCGCGGACCTTCTGCCCGTAGACGCGGCCGAACTCGCGCAGGCCGGTGAACTCGACGGCCAGCAGCACGAGCGTCGGTGCCAGGGGCACGAACGAGACGAGCGCGATGGCGGTCGGCACCTTGGTGGTCAGGATCAGGATGATCGAGACCGGGATCAGCAGACCGGTGGCGGCCTGGATGAACGGCATGGTCAGCAGGTAGCGGGCCATCAGGCGCTGGCGCAGACGGGGCAGCTTCTTCCACTCGCCCTTGCCGTAGACCTGCATGAAGCCCTGGTTCCAGCGGGTGCGCTGCTTGAGCAGCGAGACGAAGGTGCCGGGGGTCTCCTCCCGGGTGACGACCTCGGGGCTGTAGGCCACGACGACCTTGGCACCGGCGCTCGAGAGGCGGACCCCGAGCTCGCAGTCCTCGGCGAGGCACTCGGCGTCCCAGCCCTCGGACCAGTCGAGCCAGTCCTTGCGCACGAAGACGGTGTTGCCGCCGAGCGGGATGAACTTCTCCTTGGCGTGGAAGTGCAGGCGCGACCGGAACCAGAAGTAGTACTCGAGCACGTTGCGGAGGCTCCACCAGCTGCTCTGGAAGTTCATCAGCTGGACGCCGCCCTGCACCACGTCGGCGTCGGTCTCGGTGAACCGCGAGTCGACGAGCGTCAGGAGGCGAGGGTGCACCTCGTCCTCGGCGTCGAACACGCCGACGATCTCGCCGCGCGACGACTGCAGCGCCAGGTTCAACGCCTTGGGCTTGTTCTTCGGCACGCTCGAGTCGACGACCACGCGGATCAGCTCGGGGTGGCGGGCCGCGGCCTCACGGGCGACCCGCTCGGTGCCGGGGTCGTCGTGGCCCACGATGGCGATGATCTCGAAGTCGGGGTGGTCCTGCTGGGCGAGACGGTCGAGGGTCTGGCCCATGACCTCCTCCTCGTGCCGGCCGGGCACGAGCAGCGTGAACGAGTGGGCGGCCTCGAGCGGGTTCTCGCTGAACTGGCTGTCGTCGAGGTTGTCCTTCGACCGCCAGGCGTGCAGCATCCACCAGAGGGTCGACACGGCGACCGCGGTCAGCAGGATGGTGACGACGATCAGGGACGAGTAGCCGATCCACTCGAGCGGCGACCAGTCGGGCAACTGGAAGCCGATCATCGACTCGGTGGCACCGGTCGAGCCACGGTTCGGGACGAACTGCGACGGGTCGGCGGGGGCTTGCGGGGTGAGCAGCGGGGCGGGTTCGCCCGCTGCGAGACGTGATGTCGGGATCTGGGTCGGGTCAGTCGACACAGGATCACTCTCCAGTCAGTGGGTCGGGTGCAGGTGGGGCTGCGCGGTGTTCTGTCGGGTGGGGTCGTCGGTCGGCCCGGGGCCGATGACGGTGGCGAGCGCGGTCGAGGCGTCGGGGGTGTCGACCGTGGTGGGGACCGCGGACGAGCCGCGGAAGACGACGTGGCGATAGGCCACGTACCGGAAGGCCGTCCCGAGCACGAGGCCGACGCCGTTGGCCGCGACGTTGTCGGCGAGCTGACTCGTGAAGCCCAGCAGGTAGTGCGACACGAACAGGCAGGCCGAGGCGATGAGCAGGCCGCCCACGTTGACGAGGCCGAAGGTGACGGCCTCGCGGACGACGGCCTGGTTGCGGCCCTCCCGGAAGGTGAGGTAGCGGTTGCCGAGCCAGGCGACGGCCGTCGCGACGATCACCGAGATGACCTTGGCGCCGATCGGCTTGTCGTCGAGGACGGTCGAACGGAGCAGGTTGTACATGCCGACGTCGACGACGAAGGCGATCCCGCCCACGGCGCCGAACGTCGCGAGCTCCTTCACCCGGGCGACGAGGCGCAGGGGTGGCGTCGGGTTCGTCGTGGCGGCACGGTCGGGACGTGCCCCCTGGACGGGGGACTCTGGTTCGGGCATGACACCGGTTCGGGGGACGTCGCCGGATCGGTTTGGTCGGGGTACGCAGATCTGGGCCAACTGCCAGACAGGCGACATCTGCCGTTCATCCGGTGGCGGGTTCGTCGACCCCGACGGGTCGTCCGGCGCGGATCGGGTCGCTCGACGCGGACGGACCCTCGGTCCTCGACCGCACGGTCGCGAGCTCCGCCCCGACCGCCGCCGCGACGGCGACGAGGGTGACCAGCCGGTCGGGCACCGAACCGACGACGACCAGGAGGCGCTCCCGACCCGTCGCCCGGCGCCCCTGTTCCGCGGCCGCCTCCGTCGCGCCCCCGACGTCCAGGAGCTGCGAGAGCAGCCAGGGCAGCACCGGCACCGCCGCGAGTGCGATCACGAGGCCGGGGGCACCGACGAGGACCGTCGACACGAGCGCCGCGGCCGTCACGATGGTGACGCCGGCGTCCAGCAGTGGCTCGGTGAGCACACCGAGGGCACGGCGCCGTGCCCCCGGCCGGAGCCGACGCCAGTCCCCGTGGCCGAGCACCTGCAGGCACCCCCGGACCCAGGACGACCGGGCGCGGGCCAGGTCGCGCAGCCCGCCCGGCGAACGCTCGACGGTGGTCGTCTCGGGTGAGGTCGCGATGACGACGCGAGCCCCGGCCACCGTCATGCGGACGCCGAGGTCCAGGCCCGCCTCGGCACAGCTCGCATCCCAGCCGCCCGACCAGGCGAGCCACGAGTGGCGGACGAAGAGCGTGCCGTCCGACAGCGGCACGAAGCCGGCCCGGCCGTGGGAGCGGACCACCGACCGGGACCACCACCACCGGTCGAGGGCCGTTCGGGGCGCCCACCAGGGAGCCGCCTCGAGTGCCGGCCGTCTCGCGTGCTGGACGGCGTCGGCGTCCGTGCGGGTCAGGACCGAGTCGACGAGGGCGAAGAGCCGCGGGTGGGGACGGTCGCCCGCCGCGAAGATCCCGACCACGCCGTCGCCTACCTCGGCGACCTCGGCGAGCGCGTCGACGAGCGACGCGGCGACCGCGGACGGACGCCCGGCGGAGGACCCGGCTCGGACGACCCGGACGCGACCGGGGTGACGCCGCACGGCGGAGGTCGCGACGTCGAGCGTCAGCGTGTCGACCGGGTCCACGGCGACGAGGACGCGCACGTCGGGGTGCTGCTGCCTCGCCAGCAGGTCGAGGGTGACGGCCAGGCCGGCCGGACCACGCGCCGGCACCAGCGCGGTGAAGACGTGAGCCGGGGGCAGCACCGGGCCGTCGAGGTCGCGGTGGCCCAGCTCCTCCTGCTCGCGGACCAGGTGGAGCCTGTGCACGATGCGACGGATCGAGACCAGCAGGACCAGGGCGACGAGCACGGCGAGGAGCAGGAAGCCGGCCCACTGCAGGCTCGACCAGTCGGCCCACGGCAGGGCGGCCGCGGCGTTCTCCACCGGGCCGGTGGGCAGGCCGTCACGGTTCGGGGCGAACGGCGTGGGCGTCGCGGGCAGCGTCGGGGTGAGGACGGGGCCGGGCGCCGCGAGGGGCGGTGCGGAGGTCACGGTGGTGCTCCAGTCGGGTCGGGTCAGCAGGAGCCTCGGACGCCCGCCCCGGGTGGGACCGCGGTGTCCGACGGATCGTGTCCCCCAGGTGGGGGACACGATCTGATGAATCGTCACTGTACGCCTTCCGAGTCGGCCGCACACCCCTTCGCCCCGTCCGTCGCGACGCGTAGCGTGGGGTCATGGAATTCAGACACCTCGGCGACAGCGGACTCAAGATCTCGGAGATCACCTACGGCAACTGGCTGACGCACGCGTCCCAGGTCGAGAACGACGTGGCGACGCAGTGCGTCCGCGCGGCCCTCGATGCCGGCATCTCGACCTTCGACACCGCGGACGCCTACGCGAACACCGCGGCCGAACAGGTCCTCGGCGACGCCCTCAAGGGCGAGCGTCGCGAGAGCCTCGAGATCTTCACGAAGGTCTACTGGCCCACCGGCCCCCGCGGGCACAACGACGTCGGCCTCAGCCGCAAGCACGTGCTCGAGTCGATCGACGGGTCGCTCCGCCGCCTCGGCACGGACTACGTCGACCTCTACCAGGCCCACCGCTACGACCACGAGACCCCGCTCGAAGAGACCATGCAGGCCTTCGCCGACGTGGTCCGAGCCGGCAAGGCGCTCTACATCGGCGTCAGCGAGTGGACCGCCGAGCAGATCCGCGCGGGCCACGAGCTCGCCGTGAAGCACGGCGTGCAGCTGATCTCGAACCAGCCGCAGTACTCGATGCTCTGGCGCGTCATCGAGTCCGACGTCGTGCCGGCGAGCAAGCAGCACGGCCTCGGCCAGATCGTCTGGTCGCCCGTCGCCCAGGGCGTCCTGACCGGCAAGTACAAGCCGGGCGCCGAGCTGCCCGCGGGCAGCCGCGCGACGGACGACAAGGGAGGCGCGGACACGATCAAGCGCTTCCTCACCGACGAGGTGCTCACCGGTGTCGCGAAGCTCGAGCCGATCGCCGCCGACCTCGGCCTCTCGATGGCCCAGCTGGCCATCGCGTGGGTGCTGCAGAACGACAACGTGGCGTCCGCGATCATCGGGGCCTCGCGCCCCGAGCAGGTCGCCGACAACGTCAAGGCGGCGGGTGTGGTGCTTCCCGCCGACGTCATGGCCCGCATCGACGAGGCGCTCGGCGACCTCGCCGAGAAGGACCCCGCCAAGACGGTCTCGCCCGAGCGTCGCCCGGCCTGACCCGCCCGACCCGAGGCCGGCCCGACCCGGGCCGGCCCGTCGGTCACCCCCTCGACATCTTCCGGACACCCCGGGAATGTTGTCCGGCTGGATGCGCTTGCATATACTCGTACCAGCTTCGATGACACGTCATCGACCTCGACCTCACAGATTCAGGAGAACACCATGACCATCACCGCAGAGAAGATCCCCGCCGGCACCTGGAGCCTCGACCCCACGCACAGCGAGGTCTCGTTCAGCGTCCGCCACCTGGCCATCAGCAAGGTCAAGGGCTCGTTCGAGTCCTTCGACGCCTCGCTCGTCACGGCCGAGGACCACACCGCCTCGAAGGTCACCGCCTCGATCGACGTGGCTTCGGTCAACACCAACCAGAAGGACCGCGACGGTCACCTGCAGACCGGCGACTTCTTCCTCGCCGAAGAGCACCCCAAGATGACCTTCGTGTCGACCAGCATCGAGGAGAAGGGCGACGACGCGTTCCTCGTGCACGGCGACCTCACCCTCCGCGGCGTCACCAAGCCCGTCACCCTGAAGAGCGAGTTCGGCGGCCTCGTCGTCGACGGCTACGGCCAGACCAAGCTCGGCTTCTCGGCGACCACCAAGATCGACCGCACCGAGTTCGGCGTCACCTGGAACGCCGCCCTCGAGGCCGGCGGCTTCACGCTCGGCAACGACGTCACCGTCACGCTCGAGATCCAGTTCACGCTCGCCGCGTAGGCAGCAGCACACCGAAGGGCCCGCTCTCGCACGGCGAGGGCGGGCCCTTCCGCGTCACCGGGCGAGCACCCGGCGCAGCACCGCGCGCTCCCCCAGCGTCCAGGCCGCGCTCGTCACGAGGTAGAGAGCGGCGGCGAGCGGCGCGAACGCCGCGAACAGCACGCTGACGAACGGCAACCACCGCAGCACGGCCGCCGTGCCGGGGAGCGTCTCCTGCCCGGGCCCCGCCGTCGCGACGGTCGCCGGTCCGGTGAAACGCAGCGTGGCGCGCCGGCTCAGCTCGACGACGATCGCGAGCAGCACGAGCAGCACCAGATAGGGCCAGACCGCGGCGAACCCGGTCCCGAGCGTGACGACGAGGTTCGCCCCGAGCGCCGCACCGCCGAGCGTGTGCGTCAACAGGGTGTTGGCGTGACCGGCGATCTCGGCATGCGCGAACAGCGAGTAGACGGCCGTGAGCACGGGGGCCTGCGCGAGCGTCGGCAGGCAGCCGGCCAGCGGCGACACCTTCTCGGAGGCGTACAGCGCCATCAGCGCCTTGCTCCGGGCCTCGGGGTCGGTGATCCGGCGGGTGAGGTCGGCGATCGCCGGGGCGAGTCGACGGCGGGCGATCTCGGCGCGCACCTGGGACACACCCACCGGCACGAGCACGAGGCGGACGAGCAGCGTGAACAGCACGACGCCGAGGGCGGCGGCGGACGCCCCGGCGACCGGTTCGACGAGCACGCCGAGGGTGGTGACGAGCGACTGCAGACCGCCGAGGACGACGGCGATCGGGGGAAAGGTGGACAGGTCCATGAGGACTCCTCGGTCAGAGAGACGGTGGGTGTCTTCTGGCCGCCGAGGGTCGTCGGATCGACGCGACGTCGGATCGACGCGGGCGCGGGTGCGCTCAGGCGGCCGGAACGGCCCGCCCGGGAGCCCGGGACCGCACGTGCCCGCGGGCGTCGGGGTCGCGTCGCCAGACGAGGAGGCGCGTGCCGGCTTCTTCACGGAGCGTCACCTCGGGCACCGCCCCCGCCAGCCCGCAGAGCGTGAGCACGACCCGGGCCACGCCGAGCGCGACCACCGCGGTGGCGGCGCCGAGCAGGCCGACGAGCACGACCGCGGACAGCGGCGCCCCGCCGGACGAGAGCACGGCCTCGACGAACGCCGCGAGGGGCGCCAGCATCGAGAGGCCGAGGGTCATGCCGACGACCCTAGCCGACGGTCCTACCATCGGGGCAGTGCTCTCGGGAACACCGCGCCGTCCCGGGCGGTTGACGCCGAGAGCCACCGCCCCACCCCGAGAGGACTCCCGATGACCGTCGACTGGATCACCCTGCAGAAGACCGCCCACGACGAGTTCGCCCGCCGCGTCGAGGCCGTGGCCGACTGGGACGCCCCGACGCCCGACACCGAGTGGAAGGTGCGCGACCTCGTGCGACACGTCACGCGCGAGCAGCAGTGGGTGCCGCTCCTGCTCGAGGGCGGCGACCCCGCCGAGGCCGAGAACTCGATCGAGCCGCTCGGCGACGACCTCGTCGAGGCCTGGCACCGGTGGTCGAGCGCGGCCACCGCCGCCTGGAGCGAGGCCGACCCCCACGCCGAGGTGCGGCTGAGCGCCGACGTCGTGCCCGTGCACGAGTACCTCGCCGAGCAGGTCGCCGACGTCACGATCCACACCTGGGACCTCGCCCGCGCCGTGGGCACCGACGAGGAACTCGACGACGCGCTGGTCGAGGCCGTCTGGGGCGTGTTCGCACCGCAGAAGGACGCCCTCGAGGCCTCGGGCCTGTTCGCTTCGCCGGTACCGGTCGACGACGACGCCCCGCTGCGCATCCGCCTGCTCGCCCTCACCGGGCGCGACGCCCGCTGAGGCGGCGCGGGCCCGACCGGGGGCGTCCTCGGCGAGGCGACCCGCGCCTCCCGGGGGTTCATCACCCGGCCCTGCCAAGGTGGTGGCATGACCGCCCCGTTCGACCGCCCATGGCTGCACAGCTACGCCCCCGACGTCCCCGACGACATCGAGCCCGTGACGGGCAGCCTCGTCGACCTCATCGACGACGCCGTATCGACGTACCGGCACAAACCGGCCCTCGAGTTCTTCGGCCGTGAGACCAGCTACCGCGACCTCGGCGACCAGGTCGCGCGCGCGGCCGAGGGCCTCAGGAGGCTCGGCGTGGGTCGCGGCGACCGGGTCGCGTTGATCCTGCCGAACAGCCCGCAGCACGTGGTGGCGTTCTACGCCGTGCTGCGCCTGGGCGCCGTCGTGGTCGAGCACAACCCGCTCTACACCGACCGCGAGCTGCGGCACCTCTTCGAGGACCACGGCGCCACGATCGCCGTCGCGTGGGACAAGCTGGTCGACCGGCTGCGCGCCCTGCCCGCCGACATCGGCTTCTCGACCGTCGTCTCGGTCGACGTGACGAAGGGCATGCCGCTCGGCACGCGCCTCGCCCTCAAGCTGCCGGTGCCCGCCGCCAAGAAGAGCCGGGCGGCCCTGACCGACGGGGCCGAGGGCGACGTCACCTGGCAGGGCCTGCTGGCGAACCGTCCGCTTCGGAAGAAGCACCCCCGCCCCGACGTCGACGACATCGCCCTGCTGCAGTACACCAGCGGCACCACGGGGTCGCCGAAGGGCGCGATCCTGACGCACCGCAACCTCCGCAGCAACGCCGCGCAGGGCCGCGCCTGGGTGCCCGGCCTGGTCGACGGCGACGAGACGGTCTACGGCGTGCTGCCGTTCTTCCACGCCTACGGCCTCACGCTCTGCCTCACCTTCGCGATGAGCATCGGGGCACGCCTCGTCCTGTTCCCGAAGTTCGACGTCGACCTCGTGCTCAAGGCCGCGAAGAAGCACCCGCCGACCTTCCTGCCGGCCGTTCCCCCGATCTACCAGCGTCTGGCCGACGCGGCCCGCGAGCGCGGCGTCGACCTGTCGTCGGCTCGCTTCGCCATCTCGGGCGCCATGAACCTGCCGACCGCGGTCGTCCAGGCCTGGGAGGGCGTCACGGGCGGCATGCTCGTCGAGGGCTTCGGCCTGACCGAGACCTCGCCCGTCGCGCTCGGCAACCCGATCGGACCGACCCGCCGCGTCGGCACCGTCGGCGTGCCGTTCCCGTCGACCGAGGCGATGGTCGTCGACCGTGACGACCCCGACCCGAGCCGTCCGGTCGTGGCCGGGGCCGCGGGTGAACTGCTGCTGCGCGGGCCGCAGGTCTTCCGCGGTTACTGGAACCGCCCCGACGAGACCGCCGAGGCGTTCCTCGAGGGCGGTTGGTTCCGCACCGGCGACATCGTGACCATGAGTGCCGACGGGTACGTCACGATCGTCGACCGCATCAAGGAGCTCATCGTCACGGGCGGCTTCAACGTCGCCCCCTCCGAGGTCGAGGAGGCCGTGCGCAACGCGCCCGGCGTGGCCGAGGTCGCCGTGGTCGGCCTGCCCCGGTCGGGCGGCGGCGAGGACGTCGTGGCGGCCGTCGTGCTCGAGCCCGGCGCCTCGTTCGACGCCGAGGCCATCCGCGACGCCTCACGCGGCCAACTGGCGGCCTACAAGGTGCCGCGCCGGGTCGTGCAGCTCGACGAGTTGCCGAAGTCGCTGATCGGCAAGGTGCTCCGGCGCGAGGTGCGCGACCGGCTCATCGCCGCGGGCTGAGCGCCGAGGCAGGGTGGCGGGCGGGTCACGGCCGGCCGGACCGGCCGGCCGGGATGTCGGCAGGCCCGGTCGCCGAGATCAGAGCCGCTGCCACCGGTCCGTCGGCCAGCTGATCACGAAGACCCGCCCGATCACGTCGTCGACGGGCACGAAGCCCGCGTAGGGCCCGGTCTGGTGGGCGCGCGAGTCCGCCGAGCGATCGCGGTTGTCGCCGAGCACCCAGAGCGCCCCCTCGGGCACGGTCACGTCGAAGTCGGTGGCCGAGGCCCGGGGGCCGCCGTCGGCGAGCGTGAGGTACGGCTCGTCCAGGGGCCGGCCGTTGACGAGCACGTGGCCGTCCGCGTCGCAACAGCTGACGTGGTCCCCCGGCAGCCCGATGACGCGCTTGACGAGATCCTGCCCGGCGTCGTCACCGTAGCCGAGCCACCCGCCCGGGTCCTCGAAGACGACGATGTCGCCCCGGTGCAGCGGCATCACGCGGGGGGCGAGTTCGTTCACCATGATGCGGTCGCCGATCATGAGCGTCTGCTCCATCGACCCCGACGGGATCGAGAAGCTGCGCACGAGGAACGTCCTGACGCCCCACGACAGCACCAGCCCGACCAGCACGATGGCCAGCAACTCGAGCAGCCACCGTCCCGTCGGGCCCCGCCGAGTCGAGGAGGCGCGGGTCGCCCCGGCCTCGTCGGTCGCGTCGGCGAGGGGGCTGGTGTCGGTCACCGGCTCATCCTGTCAGCGGACGCCCGGCCCCGCCCTCCCCGGTCAGGGGGCCGTCCGGTCGCGGGCGCACGGCTTCGGGCGGACGATCGCGCTGCGCGTCAGGCGCCGCGTCAGGCCGCCGTCCACCCGATGCGGTCGAGACGCGCGAGGGCGTGTTCCTCGGCGACGGGTCGCTTGCCGAGCACTCCCCCGACGCCGGCGAGCATGGCCTGGGCCGGTGCCCGGGTCGGCAGGTCGATCGGCCCGACGTGCGGCGCGCGCAGCCCGAGCAGCTCGCGGAAACGCGGCTGCAGCGTGCCGACCGCACCGTTGAAGAGCACGGGGTAGCCGACCTTCAGTGCGGGGAAGAGCGGCGGCCGCTTGATGAACTTCACGACGTCGTCGGTCCGGGCCGTCCGTTCGAGCACGCCCCGACGGTCGAAGTCCATCAGCTGCTGCTGCATCTCGGCGACGCTGCGCGGCGGGTTCGGCACGCCCATCAGCTCGCCGGCCGTGGCCCACTCGCGGACGTAGGCATCGGGCCCACCCGGGACCGGCTCGCGACCCCATTCGAGGTAGGCGGCGAGGAACGAGTCGGCGAAGGCCATGTGCACCCAGCTGAGCAGGTCGGGGTCGTTGGCGGCGTAGTCGTGGGTGACGCCGTTCCGGTCGTCGTACGTGCCGACGACCTTCGTGTGCAGGCGTGACACCCAGTTCGACGCGTGCGTCGCGGCCTCGCGGCTCCCGTACGAGACCGTGTAGATCCAGCGGATGGTCCCGGCCAGGCGACCGAGCGGGTCCTCGCGGAAGCGCGAGTGGTCGTGCACGCCGGCGAGCGCTCCCGGGTGAAGCGCCTGGACGAGCAGGGCCCGCACGCCGGCCGGGATGGTCGACATGGCGCCGTGCACGGCCCACACCGCCGAGCCCGGCAGGAAGAACCCCTCGTCGTCGCCCTTCTCGAGGTCGGTGACCCACTCGGGCGTGCCCGTGTACTGCCCGTTGAAGGTGTACTGCAGGCGGGCGCGGAGCGGTTCGGTCAGTGCGGGCATGCCTCGATCATGCGCCGCGGTGGCTGGACGCTCGCGGCGGACGTCGTTCGCGGTCCCGGCGGACGTGCGCCGCGCCTCCTGCGTCCCGGGGAGGAGAGCAGGAGGCGCGGCGGGCGGGACGGCGCGGGCGTCAGTTCCCGTGCGCCTCGACCGAGACGGGCTGCCACTCGTTCCACGTCTTCAGACGCGACTCGTAGTCCTTCGTGGCGATCTCGAGCGGTGCCTTGCCGAAGAAGATGCGCAGCGGCGGCTCGTCGGCGTCGACGACGGTGAGGATCGCCGAGCGGGTGGCCGTGGGGTCACCGGGGTCGGCGGCCGAGGGACGCTTCGACGCGGCCTCGCGCACCTCGGCGTAGGCCTCGAGCTCGTCGCTGCGCGAGGCGGACGGACCGGACCAGTCGGTCGAGAAGCCGCCGGGCTCGACGAGGGTGACCTTGATGCCGAAGCCCGCGACCTCCTGGGCCAGCGACTGGCTGAAGCCCTCGAGGGCCCACTTCGAGGCGTGGTAGATGCCGACGGTCGGGAAGGCACTGATGCCACCGATGCTCGACACCTGGACGATGTGCCCGGAGCCCTGCTCGCGCATGATCGGCAGCGCGGCCTGCGACACCCAGAGGGCACCGAACAGGTTGGTCTCGAGCTGGGCGCGGGCCTCGTCCTCGGTGATCTCCTCGATCATGCCGAAGTGGCCGAAGCCGGCGTTGTTCACGACGACGTCCAGGCGGCCGAAGTGCTCGGCGGCCTTCTTCACCGCAGCGACGTCGGCCGCACGGTCGTTCACGTCGAGCTGGATGGGCAGGAAGGAGTCGCCGTACGCGTCCACGAGGGGCGCGACGTCGTCGATCCTGCGTGCGGTGCCCGCGACCTGGTCGCCGCGTTCGAGGGCCGCCTCGGCCCACTCGCGGCCGAAGCCCTTGGATGCACCGGTGATGAACCAGACCTTGCTCACGATGTGTCGTTCCTCTCTTCGTGATGTCATGGACCATGCTGCGCCGCGCCTCCTCGTCCGCGGTCAGGTTGCCAGGCGGCCCGGAGCCGACGGGGTACGCCCGGCGGTCGATAGAGTGGCCCGGTGACCACCGACAGCGCTCGTCCCTGGCTCGACTCCTACGCACCCGGCGTGCCGCACGACCTCGAACCGGTCGACGGCTCGCTGCTCGACCTCGTCGAGGCCTCCGCCGCGCGGTACCCGAAGGCGGTGGCGCTCGAGTTCTTCGGGGCGACGACCACCTATTCCGAGCTCGTCGACCAGATCGCGCGGGCGGCCGAGGGGCTGCGCAAGCTCGGGGTCGGCCACGGCGACACCGTCGCGATCGTGTTGCCGAACGGTCCGCAACACGTCGTCGCGTTCTACGCCGTGCTGCGTCTCGGCGCGATCGTCGTCGAGCACAACCCGCTCTACACGCCGCGCGAGCTGCGTCACCAGTTCGAGGACCACGGCGCCAAGGTGGCCATCGCCTGGAACAAGGTGGTCGAGACCATCCAGGCCTTCCCCGACGACGTGGCCGTCGAGCACCTCGTCTCGGTCGACGTCACCCGGGCGATGCCGTTCACCACGCGGGCCGCCCTGGCCCTGCCGATCAAGAAGGCCCGCCAGTCCCGTGAGCGCCTCACGACGACCGTGACGGGCACCACGCCGTGGGAGAAGGTCGTCGGCTCGTCCCGCATCAAGGCGAAGCACCCGCGACCGACCACCGACGACCTCGCGGTCATCCAGTACACGAGCGGCACCACGGGCGCGCCCAAGGGTGCCCAGCTGACGCACCACAACCTCCTGTCGAACGCCGCGCAGGCCCAGGCCTGGGTGCCGACGATCGAACGCGGCACCTGCGTCGTCTACGCGGTGCTCCCGATGTTCCACGCGTACGGCCTGACGCTCTGCCTCACCTTCGCGATGAGCATGGGGGCCCGACTCGTGCTCTTCCCGGCCTTCGACCCGGCGCTGGTGCTCAAGGTCATGAAGAAGCACCCGCCGACCTTCCTCCCCGCGGTCCCCCCGATCTACGCCCGCCTGCAGAAGGCCGCCGACGACGCCGGCGTCTCGTTGAAGGGCGTCGACGTCGCGATCTCGGGGGCCATGCCGCTCTCGGCCGACGTCGTCGAGCCGTGGGAGGCCGAGTCCGGCGGCTGGTTGGTCGAGGGCTACGGGCTCTCCGAGTGCTCGCCCGTCCTCATGGCCAACCCGGTGGGGCCGACGCGCCGGGCCGGCACGGTCGGCCTGCCCCTGCCGGGCACCGAGGTACGCGTCGTCGACCCCGAGAACCCCACGGTCGACGTGGCGGCCGGCGAACGCGGCGAGCTGATCGTCCGCGGACCGCAGGTGTTCAGCGGGTACTACCGCAAGCCGAAAGAATCGGGCGAGGTCTTCGTCGACGGCGACTGGTTCCGTACCGGCGACATCGTCACCATCGACGACGACGGGTTCGTCCGCATCGTCGACCGCATCAAAGAGCTGATCATCACGGGCGGGTTCAACGTCTCGCCGTCCGAGGTCGAAGAGGTCCTGACCCGGTTCGAGGGCGTCGCCGAAGCCGCGGTGGTGGGTCTGCCCACCCCCGGCGGCGAACAGGTGGCCGCCGCGATCGTCGTGAAGCCGGGCGCACACGTCGACGTCGCGGCCCTGCGCTCGTTCGCACGGAAGCACCTCACGCCGTACAAGGTGCCGCGGCGCATCGTCGTCGTCGACGACCTGCCCCGGTCGCTGATCGGCAAGGTCCTGCGCCGCAAGGTGCGCGACTCGCTCGCCGAGCGCTGAGACCGCACCCGCGCCTCCTCGACCGGACGACGGTCAGGAGGCGTGGGTCGCTCGCCTTCGATGCCGTCGGTCGGTCGGTCGGCCCGGGAGGCGCGGGTCAGCTGGGCGAGACGCGATCGTTGACGCGTCCCTCGGCCAACCAGGCCAGACGCTGCAGCGCCTCTCTGTTGCGCCAGTGCAGCGGAGGGTCCATCAGGGGTTTCGGCACCAGCCGACCGGGGCCCGCGACGGCGTACTCGGTCATCGTGACGACGCAGCCGCCCATGCGGTTGCGCACGTCGATCTCGACCCGGGCCTCGCCCATCGGCCAGCCCCTGGCGTGGAACACGGCCCGGACCGGAGGGTCCCACTCGAGGATGGTCGTCACGTCGTCGATGACCAGCGGCCAGACTCCGAACGAGTGGTGGACCCTGGCCTCGACGCTCGGCCAGGTCAGTTCGACCTCGCGGATGCGCGCCGACCCGACGACCCAGCTCGTGAAGAGCCACCCGTCGCTCAGCACGTCGAAGACGTCGTGGGGTGAGGCCTCGATGAAGCGGTGCGTGGTGCTCATCCGTCGATCCTGGCACGGTCCCCGCGCGCCGCGCACCCCCGTTGACGCGCCCCTGCCGCCGTGGATCAGATCGGGCGTCGGGCGCCTCCCCCGTCGGGAGTCGACCCGATCAGGAGTCGACGCCGAGGTACGGCAGCCGGTCGATGCCGAACTCGTGCTTCAGGGCGCTGCGCGCGGCGTAGGCGCCACCCAGCCCGTGCACAGAGGGGCCCGGCGGGGTCGAGGACGAGCACAGGTAGAGGCCCGGCGTCGGCGTGCGCCACGGTTCGGTCGACAGCGTCGGCCGTGCCGCCAGCTGCCAGACGCTCGGGGCCCCGGCGGCGATGTCGCCGCCGATGTAGTTGGGGTCGTGCGCTTCGAGGTCGACCGCCGTCCGGCTGTTCGTGGCGAGGATCGTGTCGCGGAATCCCGGTGCGAAGCGCTCGATGCCGGCGATGACGGTCTCGGTCTGGTCGACCGTGGACCCGCGCGGCACGTGCGTGTACGCCCACAGGGCTTGCTGACCGTCGGGGGCGCGCGTGCCGTCGACCACGCCCGCCTGGGCCACCAGGACGTACGGCGTGCGGGCGTGTCGACCCGAGGCGACGTCGTGCTCGCCCGAGGCGATCTCGGCCCGCGTCCCCCCGAGGTGCAGCGTGGGGCTGCGCCGGGCCTCGTCGTTCGCCCAGGGCACCGGCCCCGACAGCGCGAAGTCGACCTTGGCCGCCGCGTTCCCGTAGCGGAAGCGCCGCAGGGCGCGCTCGTACCGGTCGGGCAGACGACTGCCCGCGATGTCGGCCAGGGCCCGGGCGCTCGTGTCGAAGATCGTGGCCCTCGCCCTCGGCAGCTCGTCGATCGACGTGACGTCCACGCCCGTCGTGATGGTGCCTCCGTGGGCCAGGACGTCGTCGGCCATGGCGTCGACGATCGACTGGCTGCCACCGGTCGGCACCGGCCAGCCTCGGGCGTGCGCGTGGACGGCCAGGACGAGCCCGGCGGCCGAGGTCGACAGGCTCGGCATCGGGCGGATCGCGTGGGCCATGACCCCGGCGAGCATGGCCGGGGCCTCGTCACCCGAGAACCCGGCGTTCCACCAGGGGCCGCTCTGTGACAGGGCGGCCAGACCGAAGCGCGCGAGGGTCACCGGGTCGTCAGGCACCCGGACGAGCTCGCGCATCGTGAACTTCGCCATGCGGGGCTCGGTCTCGACGAGGCCCCGGAGGAGGCGCGCCCAGGCGGCCCCGTCGGCTCCGAGCCCGTCCGCCGTCCGGTCGAGGTCACGGTAGGCGATGCCCGCGCGCCCGCCGTCGAGCGGGTGGGCGTACGAGATGTCGGGGACCGTCAGCTCGATCCGGCGGTCGAGTTGGAACCGCCGGAAGAACCCCGAGGCGAGGGCCATGGGGTGCACGGCCGAACAGATGTCGTGGCGGAAGCCCGGCAGGGTCGCCTCCTGGGTGCGCGCTCCCCCACCGATCGTGTCGGCCCGTTCGACGACCTCGACGCGGAGACCGGCCCGAGCGAGCACCACGGCCGCCGCGAGACCGTTGGGCCCCGCGCCGACGACGACCGCGTCCACCTCGGGCGCGGCGCTCATGCCCGACGCCCGCGGGTCACCCGACCCACCACGGCGGCGGTGGCGGCCGCGGATGCTCCCACCACGGCCCCCACGGTCAGGGCGCGGTTCCGGGTGTACCAGACCTGCGGACTCGTGGTGCGCGCGCGGTCGCTGAAGATGCCGCGAGCCCCGTGGTCGCCGGCGGTGGGCTCGTAGAGGTTGTCGGGCAGCATGGGCTCGCTCTTGTCGGGAGCCTGCTGGCCGGAGTACCCGCTCTTGGCGAGGTAGACGTCGAGGAAGTTCGCGACGAACCGGTTGCCGAGCACCGTCATGACGGTGGGCTCGCCGAGCCAGGTCCGGCGACGCGGCTTGTCGGCGACGTCCGCGATCGCCCGCGCCCCGACCTCGGGTTCGAAGATGGGCGGCACGGGCTGGGGGTGCTCGGGCAGGGTCGAGCGCACCCAGTTGAACTGGATGGTGTTGAGGGCCGGCATGTCGACCGTGCTGATCCGCACCGAGCTCTTGTTGTGGATCAACTCGGTGGTCACCGACTCGGTGAACCCCTGGACGGCGTGCTTCGCGCCGCAGTACGAGGCCTGGAGCGGGATGCCCCGGTGGGCGAGCGCCGACCCCACCTGGATGACCTGACCGCGGTCACGGGGCACCATGCGCGACAGGGCCGCACGAGTGCCGTTGACGAAGCCGAAGTAGTTGACGGCCGTGGCCCGCTCGAAGTCGTCGGGGTCCGTCTCGAGGAACTCGCCGAACACACCGACCATCGCGTCGTTGACCCAGAGGTCGATCGGCCCGAGCTCGGCCTCGACGCGATCGGCGGCCGACTCGACCTGGGCACGATCCGCCACGTCGGTCGAGATTCCCAGTGCACGGCGACCGGCGGCCTCGACGTCGCGGACGGCACCGTCGAGTCCGTCCTGTCCCCGAGCGAGGATCGCGACGTCCCATCCGCGCGCGGCGAGCTCTCGGACGGTGGCCCGGCCGAGTCCGGCGGACCCCCCGGTGACGACGGCGGTTCTCGTGCTGGTCATGGTGCTCCCTCGGGCCTCTCGGCGGGTCGTGGATCGATCCCCGACGCTAGTCCGCGACCGGCGGTCCGTCCCGGGGGAGATGCCCAGGTGTCAGATGTCGAAGCCTCCGCCGAAGTCGCCTCCGCCGAAGTCCCCTCCCCCGAAGTCCCCGAAGCCCCCGCCGGAGTCGCCGGCCCCGTCGGCACCGAAGTCGCCGCCGCCGTCGCTCGCCGTCTCGGTGCCGGCGTCGGCACCGCCGTCCGCGCCGCCGTCGCCCTCGGAGCCCTGGTCGCCGCCGGCGGCGTCACCCGCGCCGCCGTCCGCCGTCGCCCCGGCGTCGGGCAGGAACGCGCTCATCAATGTCGACCCGATGACGTAACCGGCCACCGTGCCCAGGATCGACCCGCCGATGATCGAACCCATGCCGGGGCCCTGACGGAGGGGCTGGCCGTTCGGCCCGACCTGCTGCCGCCCGTCCGGGCCGCCGCCGAGGGTGCGCTCGAGGGTTCCGGGTCGTCGCAACTCGGACCGGGTGGCGGCCTGGGCGAGCGAGCCGGCGTCGTCGCCGCGCGGTGCCTCGCCGGGGCTCGACTCGGCCGTCAGTTGGTCGAAGACGAGACGGCGTTGTTCGGGGCTGAGCTTCGCGAACGCCTCGGCGTGCACCTGCTCGATGGTCTCGGGCGGGGCGGTCTTCAGCAGGTAGCGGTACCGCTCGACGGCGATCTCGTCGTCGCTGCGGGCCGGGCCGGCACCGGCCGACGAGGACGGGACCGGCGGCTGCTGGCCGTAGCCCTCCTGGCCGTACCCCTGCTGCGGGGCGGCGGGCTGCTCGTAGCTCTGCTGCCCGTACCGGTAGCCCTGCGGAGCGGAGGGCTGCTGCGGCTGGCCCTGCTGCGGCTCGCGGCCGAGGAGGCGGTCGAGGAATCCCATGGTGGTGTCCTGTCGGATCGTGTGCTCGGTGCCGCGCACGGGGCGCGACGTCGGTCTGGCCACCACGGTACGGATCGTTCCGGCCCGCCGCCTGGACGGTGACGGAGCGTCAGCCGCGAACGTCCTGATCGACGGCGTCACGCGACGCGTCGTCGACGCCGGCTCGCCGTCGGCGCACCGACCGGACGACCAGGAACACCACGACGCCCACGATCGCGGCGTACACGACGTAGTCGAGGTATTTCGCGTACCGGTCGATGAGCTCGTACTGGGTGCCGAGCGCGGCACCCAACCCGATCAAGAGCACGTTCCAGAGGCCGCTGCCCACGATCGTGAAGACCGAGAAGACCAGCAGGGGCATGCGCTCGGCGCCTGCGGGCAGCGAGATGAGGCTGCGCACGCCCGGGATGAACCGGCCGAAGAAGACCGCGGACCGCCCGTGGCGCTCGAACCAGCCGGCCGCCTTCTCGAAGTCGTGGCGGTCGACCAGCGGCAGCTTGGCCAGCCACCGGATGCTGCGGTCGAGACCGAGACCCGCCCCGAGCCCGTAGAGGACCAGCGCTCCCAGGTAGGCGCCGAGGGTGCTCAGCGCGATCAACAACACGATGTTCATCGACCCGGCGCCGGCCAGGAACCCGGCCAGCGGCAGGATGACCTCGCTGGGGATCGGCGGGAACACGGTCTCGACGAAGGTCAGCAGGGCGACGCCCCATTCACCGAGGGCGTCGATGACGCGCGCGGCGAACCCGACCAGGCCGTCGAGGTCGGCGACGACGTCCTGGCTCGAGGACGAGGAGGCGCGGAGGACGGGGGCTGTCGAGGTCATGGGTCCCAGGGGGTCGGTCGGGCGCTCGGGGGCGCAACGGATCGGCAGCCCCGAGTATGGCGGGGCAGCCTGCACGTCCGCCCACAACGCCCGGGTGGGCTGCGCCTGACGAGGAACACCGGATCGCTTGCTAGATTGACCTGTGTCGGCTTGGTTTCCGACGTCGGACACACTGGAGAAACAGGACCCCCATGGGATCGCTCATCTACGGAACCTCGGGCATCGAGGTCGAGTTCGAGGACCGCGTGCTCGAACACCTCCAGATCGTCATCGCCACCAAGCTGCGTCGCCGCGAGTCGTTCTTCTTCTCGTGGCGCGACACACAGAAGGTCGGTGACGGTCGGAGCAGCATCTGGCTGGACGCCGGCATCCCCCTGTACTTCAAGTACTCCGGCGGCCGGGTGCCATCGATCAACCGCGACTGGCTCACCGAGCTGACGGCCTCGTCGAACAGTTCGTCCGGCCTCGTGCTGACCGACGAACCGAGTCTCGACAACAGCACCAAGCGCCGCAGCTGACCAGGGTCGGGTGGCCGTCGAGCCTCAGCTCCGGCTGCCGCGCACCCGACGCACCAGGGCGACCACGGCCCGCCAGCCCACGAGGAACACGCCGAGCACCACGATCGTCACGACCACGAAGCTGAGCTGCACGCCCTGACCGGCGACCACCCGCAGCAGCACCCCGATCACGGCGGTCGAGACCCAGACGACCGCGCCCGACCGGACGGCCGACAGCGGCCAGCGGACCCCCGCCACGCTCACCCAGCCGACGACCGCGCCGACGACGAACGGCCACAGGGTGCCGAGCAGCCCGGGGAGGTCGAGGCCCTCGGCGTGACTGCGGCGCCCGATCGCGACGAAGGCCAGGACGGCGACGAGGTCGACGACGATCGGCCACCTGGCCTGGCCTGCGTCGCGTCGCCGGGTCGTGGTGGTCGCGGTCGGGGTGGGGCGGGTCATCTCGGGGTCCTCTCGTGGCATCGGCACCCGCAGTGGGTCGAACGGTGCCGGTTCAGCGGGACCGCGGCTGCTCGAGTGCGCGCGACAACTCTGCCAGGAGTTCGTCGACCTGCGGGGCCACGAGGCGGTCGATCGCCTCGGCGATGCGAGGGCGGTGCTGCACGAGGGCCAGGCACAGGCTCGTGCCCACGGCCTCCGCGTGGTCGCCGGCCAGGGTGATCTCGTGTCGCAGCGCGGCCTTGGCCTCGTCCGAGTACTCGGGTTCAGGCTCGGACTCGGCTCGCGGGGCGGGCTCGGGCTCGGGCTGGTGTTCCGATCGCGTCACGGGGTCAGGCGCGTCCGGCGGGAGCGCGTCGACCGGCGTCGCCGAGTCGGGCGGCAACAACCAGCCGTCGAGATCGTCGATGTCGAACGAGGCGGCCCCGACGTCGGGCTCGGTGATCGGCCCTGCGGGCTCGCCACCCGCGACGGAGGGGTCGGGCGGGACGAGACCGTCGTCCGGGGGCATCCCCGCGAGACCGGCGAGCGTGAAGAGGAACGGCTGCCCCGGTTCGGGCTCGGGGTCGAGGTCGAGGCCCTGGAACTCGGGGTCGAGACCCTGCTCGGGTCGGTAGCCCCGCGCCTCCTGGGCTTCGGCGAGTCGCAGCTCGCGCGTCACGAGAGGCAGGTTGCGGGCCGTGTACTCGTCGACGTCGTCGTCGACGATCTGCCGCATCCGGTTCAACAGCGCGTGCTGCACGGCGTGCGGCACGTCGTGGTCGAAACCGGCCGCCGTGGCCACGGGCGAGCCGAGGCACACCCGACAGGGTCGCGTGCGACCCCGGGCGGTGCCGATGTGCCACCGTGGCAGCCAGCGCAGCCAGGCGTCGACGGCCGAGCTGACGCGTCCCTCGATCTGCTCGGCCATGCCCTCGAATCTAGGGCGAAAAGCCGCCCGAGAGCCGACACGCCCGGGCGATTCCCGGGGATCGTGGTCCCGAACCGGCCTCGCGGGGCCGATGCGTGAGCTCAGCCCGACGTGACGAAGTCGATCAGCTCTTCGACCCGGCCGAGCACCGACGGTTCGAGGTCGGCGTAGCTGCGCACGCGCGACAGGATGTGCTGCCAGGCCCGGGCGATGTCGGCCTGGTCGTCGTGCGGCCAGCCCATCGCCTCGCAGACGCCGTGCTTCCACTCGACCGAGGGGGGCACGACGGGCCAGGCGTCGATGCCGAGGCGGCCCGGCTTCACGGCCTGCCACACGTCGACGAACGGGTGCCCGACGACGAGCACGTGGCGGCCCAGCGGACTGCGGGCGATGCCCTCGGCGACGCGGCTCTCTTTCGAGCCCGGGACGAGGTGGTCGACGAGCACGCCGACGCGTCGCTCGGGCCCCGGCCGGAAATCGCGCAGCACGTCGGCCAGGTGGTCGACGCCCTCGAGGTACTCGACGACGACGCCCTCGACCCGCAGGTCGGAGCCCCAGACCTTCTCGACCAACTCGGCGTCGTGTCGCCCCTCGACGAAGATGCGGCTCTGACGGGCGATCCGGGCCTTCGCCCCCTCGACGGCGAACGAGCCGGAGGCCGTGCGTGCTCGGCCCTGAGGTGCCGTTCGCGGTACCCGCAACGCGACGGGGGCGCCGTCGATGAGGAACGAACCGGCCAGGGGGAAGGCCCGCACCCGGCCCTTCCAGTCCTCGAGTTCGACGGTGCCGGCCTCGACGCGCACGATCGCCCCGGTGAAACCCGTCCGGACCTCTTCGACCACGAGGTCGCGGACGGCGTCGGTCGGCGTCGGCGCGGGCCTCGACGATCGCTTCCAGTCGCCGGCGAGCACGTCGGCACCGTACCGGTCGTCATCCACGGGGGCCTCCAGAGCGGGGTCGGGGTTGATAGGGGCGGGGCGGACCCTTGCGTGGACCGTCTCCGGTCGGTGTCGCGGGCCGTCCGGGTGCACGGCCCGGCCGGGGTGACGCAGCAGGAGGCGCGGTGCCGATCCGCGGGGTCTCGGACGGCGGACGGGCGCTCGCGCGCGGTGGACGTGCCGCCGACGGGCCGGACCGGAGGGTCTCGACGACCGGGGTCGACGGTCTGGACGCGACCCGCGCCTCCGGGTCGGACGCGGCCGCACGGGCCGCGACGCCCGGCGGGATCGGCGTGAACCCGGCGGTGAAGACCCAGACCAGACCGCCCAGGACGAAGAGCACGAACGCGGCCGACACGGCCGCCGGCAACCACCAGACGGTGAGAGGGCCGCTCTGCGAGACCGTCGCGACGACGAACAACGCGGCGAGGAACCACAAGGAGGCGCTGGTCGCCACGGCGAGGTACCGCGCGTACCGGCGCCTCATCTCGGCCCGGTTCGTCGGTTGCTTCCAGAACGCGGCATGCGGGACGAGCACGTGGCGGACGGGCGTCACCGCGAGGAACAGCGCCGAGACCAGCCAGGTCACGACGATGCCGACCACGAGGACGGCGCCGAGCAGGACGACGTCGCTGCGGCTGGCCGCGAACGCCGACCCACCGGTCTCGCTGAGGTGGACCATCACGACCCGGCCGGGCAGGACGCGCGAGGCGACGGCCAGCATCACGAGGACGCCGACGAGGGCGACCGCCACGGGCACGGCGGGGCGCAGACGCGCGACGAGGTTCATCGTGCGCCGCACCCTGCCGCGGCCGTGGTCACGTCGATCAGGCCTGCGCCCGCTCGAGCACCAGCTCGCGGACGCGCGCGGCGTCCGCCTGACCCTTCATGGCCTTCATGACGGCGCCGATGACGGCACCGGCCGCCTGCACCTTCCCGTCGCGGATCTTCGCGAGCACGTCGGGCTGACTGGCGAGGGCCTCGTCGATCGCCGCGATCAAGGCGCCGTCGTCGGAGACGACCTTGAGCCCGCGAGCCTCGACGACCTCGGACGGGCTGCCCTCGCCGGCGACGACGCCCTCGAGCACCTGACGGGCCAGTCGGTCGGTCAGGTCGCCGCTCTCGACGAGCGCGATGAGCTCGCTGACGTGCATCGGCGACACGAGGCTCGAGGCCTCGACACCCTGGGCGTTGGCGAGGCGGGCGATCTCGCCGGTCCACCACTTGCGTGCGGCCTGGGGCGAGGCACCGGCGGCGACGGTCTCGACGAGTTCGGTGAGCAGCCCCGAGTTCACGACGTCCTGGAACTCGAGGTCGGCGAAGCCCCACTCGGACTTGAGCCGGCGACGCTGGGCCACCGGCGCCTCGGGCAGGGCGAGGCGGAGTTCTTCGACGAGCTCGCGCGGAGGGACGACGGGCAGCAGGTCGGGCTCGGGGAAGTAGCGGTAGTCGTCGGCGTCGCTCTTCGGGCGGCCCGCCGAGGTGCGACCGGTGTCTTCGTGCCAGTGGCGCGTCTCTTGCGTGATGGTGCCGCCTGCGGCGAGGATCGCGGCCTGGCGCTGGATCTCGTAGCGGACCGCGCGCTCGACCGAGCGGAACGAGTTGACGTTCTTGGTCTCGGTGCGGGTGCCGAGCTTCTCTTGCCCGTGCGGACGCAGGGACACGTTCGCGTCGCAGCGCAGGTTGCCGCGCTCCATGCGGGCCTCGCTGACGCCCAGGGCCCGGACGATGTCGCGGATGGTCGAGACGTAGGCCGCTCCCAGCTCGGGGCCCTTGGCGCCGGCACCGATGATCGGCTTGGTGACGATCTCGACGAGCGGGATGCCCGCCCGGTTGTAGTCGACGAGCGAGTACTCGGCGCCCTGGATGCGACCGGTCGACCCACCGACGTGCGTCAGCTTGCCGGCGTCTTCTTCCATGTGGGCGCGCTCGATCGGGATGGCGAAGATCGTCCCGTCGGGCAGTTCGACCTCGACCTCGCCCTCGAACGCGATCGGTTCGTCGAATTGACTGACCTGGTAGTTCTTGGGGTTGTCGGGGTAGAAGTAGTTCTTCCGGGCGAAGCGCGAACTCTCGGCGATCGAGCAGCCCAGGGCCAGGCCGAGGCTGATCGAGTAGCGCACGGCCTGCTCGTTGACCACCGGCAGCGAGCCGGGCAGGCCCAGGTCGACCGGGGTGACGTTGGTGTTGGGCTCGCCGCCGAAGAAGTTCGGGGCGTCCGAGAACATCTTGGTCTTGGTCGCGAGCTCGACGTGCACCTCGAAGCCGAGGACGACCTCGAACTGCTCGAGAGCCTTCTCGTAGTCCATCAGGTCTGCCTTGGCCATCAGATGACTCCCTCGGTGGCGGCGGTCTGCTCGGTCGCGCTCAGGTCGGGCGCGCGCGAGATGAGCGTGTGGCCCCAGCCCTGCTCGAGCAACTGCTCGAGGGCGGCGCCGTAGGTGTAGAGGCGGGCGTCGCCGCGCGCGGGGGCCATGAACTGCAACCCCGTCGGCAGACCGTCTTCTTCGGCCAGGCCCATCGGGACCGTGATGCCGGGGATGCCGGCCAGGTTGGCGGGGATGGTCGTGATGTCGTTGAGGTACATCGCCAGCGGGTCGTCGATCTTCTCGCCGAGTCGGAACGCCGTGGTGGGCGCCGAGGGCGAGACGAGCACGTCGACCTGGTCGAACGCGGCCGCGAAGTCACGCTGCACGAGGGTACGCACCTTCTGTGCGCTGCCGTAGTAGGCGTCGTAGTAGCCGGCGCTCAGGGCGTAGGTGCCGAGGATGATGCGACGCTTCACCTCGGGGCCGAAGCCGGCCTCGCGCGTGGCGGCCATGACGTCTTCGACGGTGCCGCCGCCCGCGGGGACGACCCGCAGGCCGAAGCGCACCGAGTCGAACTTGGCGAGGTTGCTGGACGCCTCGGCCGGCAGGATCAGGTAGTAGGCGCTGATCGCGTGCTCGAAGCTGGGGGCCGAGATCTCGACGATCTCGGCACCGGCCGCGCTCATGAGCTCGAGGGCCTCGGCGAAGCGGGCCTTGACGCCGGCCTGGAAGCCCTCGCCGTTCAGTTCGCGGACGACGCCGACGCGGACGCCCGCCAGGGCGCCGCCGGCGAGACCGGTTCGGGCCGCCTCGGTGAACGACGGCCAGGCGTCGCGCAGCGAGGTGGAGTCGCGAGGGTCGTGCCCGGTGATGACGTCGTGCAGCATGGCGCTGTCGAGCACGGTGCGGCTGACGGGACCGACCTGGTCGAGCGAGCTGGCCAGGGCGATCGCGCCGTAGCGGCTGACCGACCCGTAGGTCGGCTTGACCCCGACGGTGCCGGTGACGGCGCCCGGCTGGCGGATGGAGCCGCCGGTGTCGCTGCCGAGGGCGAGGGGCGCCTCGAAGGCGGCGACGGCGGCCGCGGAGCCACCGCCCGACCCGCCGGGGATGCGGTCGAGCGACCACGGGTTGTGCGTGGGCCCGTAGGCCGAGAACTCGGTCGACGAGCCCATGGCGAACTCGTCCATGTTGGTCTTGCCGAGCGGGACGAGGTCGGCCGCGCGCAGCTTGGCGACGACGGTCGCGTCGTAGGGCGGCACCCAGCCCTCGAGGATCTTGCTGCCCGAGGTCGACGGCATGTCGATCGTGCACAGGACGTCCTTGATGGCGATCGGGACGCCGGCGAGCGGGCCGAGGGCCTCGCCCGCGGCACGACGACGGTCGACGTCGGCGGCCGTGCCGAGCGCGGCCGAGCTGACGTGCAGGAAGGCGTGGACGTCGCCGTCGACCGCCTCGATGCGGTCGAGGTGGGCGCGCGTGACGTCGACCGACGACACGTCGCCGGCGGCGAGGCGGGTCGACAGCTCGGCGGCCGACAGGTGGACGAGCGAGGTGGTGTCGGTCATGGCTACTGCTCTTCTCCCAGGATCGCGCTCACCCGGAAGCGCGAACCGTCGTGGTCGGGGGCGCCGGACAGCGCCTGCTCGGCCGTGAGCGTCTCGCCCACGACGTCGGGCCGGAACACGTTCTCGAGCGGGATGGGGTGGCTGGTCGCGGGGACGTCGTCGGTGGCGACCTCTCGGACCTTGGCGACGCTGTCGACGATGTGGCCGAGTTCGGCGGTCATCGTGTCGATCTCGGCCTCGGTGAGGGCGATGCGGGCGAGACCGGCGAGGTGCTGCACCTGCTCGCGCGTGATTTCGGACATGCTTCTCTCTCACGTGGTCGTGCGGGGGTACCGCGGCGGGGGTACCGGACGATTCTACGGGGCGGCACCGACGCCGGGGCCCCGGGTCCGCCGCGGGTCCCCCGGCCAGCGCGTGGCGGCCATGAACCGGAACCCCGTCCCCGCCCGGTGGCGTCACGCCCGTCGCGCCCGACGCGCACGTCAGTCGCGGAAGTACACGTCCTGGGGACGCACGAGCGTGAGCACCGGGGCCTCGGGGCCACCCCGGCCGGGGTCGCCGGCACGACCGTCGACGAGCACGCCGTGGCCCAGCCCGATCAGGGCCAGGCTGCGCATCGACTCGGTGCCGGCACGGAAGTAGTCGTTGTGGCCGAGGGCACCGGACAGGGGACGGCCCGTCACCGTGTCGGAGCCGCCGCCCATGTGCAGCACGACGGCACCGAAGGCCGCCGTGGCCGGGTCCGCCCCGAAGAAGCCGCTGCCCGCCACGGGGTCGAAGCTGCCGGCTGCCGCGTAGACGTCGGTTCCGCGGACGGCCAGGTCGCCCGCGTCGGGCACGACGCTGCCGGGCGACCCGAGCAGAACGAGCGAGTCCACCGCGACGCGTCCCGACGACAGGGCGATCGTCGCCGTCGTCGAACCGTACGAGTGCGCCATGACCGACACCCGCGGTTCGTCGTCCGCGCGAGCCGCGTCGAGCCCGGCGAGAGCGCCCTCGAGGTGGGCGGCCCCCCGCTGAGCCAGTCCGAGGTCGTAGAAGTTCGTCAGGTCGGGCGTCTGGTAGCCCATCCAGGCCACGACGGCGACGGTCGGCACGGGGCCCGGCCCGCTGCGTCCCAGCAACGTCGCCCAGGTGGCCTGCTCGTCGTGCAGGGCGCCGGCGGTGTTGGTCCAGTCGACGAGCTGGTCCGACACGGTGAAGAGCATGCCGGGCACGAGCAGGCTGACGTCGTCGGCCGTGTCGAGGTCGCCGACGGTGACGGCGGCGCGGCCGGGCAGGACCGTGTCGAGGGCGACGAGGTGCCGGTCGGCGGTCCCGGCGAAGGGCACGTCGTGGGTCGCCCCGTCGAGGGTCGCCCGCACCTGCTCGAGCATCGCGAGGCGCCGGAGATCGTCCGGTCGCTCGGCGTCCGAGCCGATCCGACCGGCGACGGCCGTGGTCGCGTACCGCAGGAACTGGCGGTTGGCGGTGTCGCGCACCGAGTACGGGACGCCCTCGAGGTTGCCCACGACGCCGGGCACGGCGTGCGCGAGCACCGTCCGTCGGTCGTCACCCAGGTCGGACCACCAGGCCGCCGCGTCGTCGGGCGGGACCTGTCCGCCGACCGCCGCCACGAGTGCCGCCGCGTCGTCACCGTCGGCGTCGAGCGACGCGGCGAAGCGTTCGACCCCGGCCGAGGAGGCGCGGGACAACTGGTCGAGGCAGGCCTCGGCCGAGAACGTGCTCGCCTCGACCCCGCGGCAGCCGTCGAGCTCGGGCACGGCCCGACCGTCCCGCACCGGAGCCGGCCCGGGCACGTCGTGGACGGACGCGTCGACGAGCGACACGGCGGCCGGGCGGTCGAGCGCCCGGACCGTCGCGGAGGTCACGGTCGGAGCATCGGCCACCCCGGCGAGGTGCACCGAAGCAGAGAGCATGGCTGTAGCGAGGAACAGCACGTCGGGTCTTCCCCCTCGTCACGTGCCTGTACCCCGGCTCCCTACTGCTGGAGAACGACACGTCCTCACACCTTAGGAAAGAAAAGCACCCCTGACCAGGGAAATCACGAATCAGGCGACCCCTCGTCCCCCACCT